>JAEWKP010000445.1 GCA_023393655.1 Pseudomonadota bacterium
AGCCTGCCCCCCCCGACCCGGCCCCATCGCGATGGCAGCCGAAACAACCCGGAAACGGCAGAATTTCAGGGAAGAGGAACGGCGTCGCTCAAGGCTTCGGCCAAGAAGGCGCTCAGCGCCGCCATCGCGGCCGAAGCGCGGCCCGGCGCCAGATGCAGCGCGATCTCGGAAGCCGGCAGCGCCGGCAGGCCATATTCTGCCCCCAGCAGCTGCAAACCGGGACGGGCCGTACCTGCCTTGACCACGGTGAGCGCCACGCCGGAAGCGACCATCGCCTCGACGGCGCCGATGCTCGACGAGGAGAACAGGATGCGCCAGCGCAGGCCCGCCTCGTTCAACGCTTCGAGCGCCCATTCACGAAACATGTTGGGCGCCTTGAGCAAGGCGAGCTGCAAGGGCTCCTCCAACGAGAAGGCGATGCGGTCCGAGCAGGCCCAGGCCGTCTGCTCCTTGCGCAGGACCTCGCCACGCCCGTCCCCGGCCTTCTGGGTCGCGAGCACGAGATCGAACTCCTCGCCGAGGCTGTTCAGGAGGTCGCGGGTGAAACCCGTCGTGACCTCGAGCTCGACCTCCGGGTGCGAACGGGCGAAGCGCGCCAGCGTCTCCGGCAGGACGATGGTGGCGTAATCATCCATCACCGCGAGCCGGACCCGGCCACTGACGCTCTGCGCATTGATGACGTCGAGCGCCTCGTCATGCAGCGCGACGATGCGGCGAGCATAGCCAAGGAACTGTTCGCCCGCGCGCGTGAGCAGAACCTCGTGGGGCGAGCGCTGCAGCAGCGTCTGGCCGGCCAGCTCCTCAAGGCGACGGATCTGGGTGCTGACGGTCGACTGGCTGCGGAACAGTGCAGCAGCCGCGCGCGTGAAGCTCCTGAGCTCCGCGACCGTGACAAAGCTGCGCAGCAGATCGACGTCGATATTGCGCAGCATGGCGCGGCGTCCTCGCTCCCCAGTGATCCAGCAGCAGCCGTTATGGCAATTCGGAAACCATCTGTCCCGTAGGCAGACGAGGATGGCCGCCATGCACGGCGCCGATCATGGAAATCGAAGAATTCAATTTTGCCGCAGGGCGCGCGGGCGATAGCCTGCCGTGCAACGGGACAATCAGAGCCTGAACCGCCGAGCCCGAGACCGGAGACGCCAGACAATGCCTCGCTTGAGATCCGCCACCTCCACCCATGGCCGCAACATGGCCGGCGCCCGCGGCCTGTGGCGCGCCACAGGCATGAAGGACAGCGATTTCGGCAAGCCGATCATCGCGGTGGTGAATTCCTTCACCCAGTTCGTGCCGGGCCATGTCCATCTCCAGGACCTCGGCCAGCTCGTGGCGCGCGAGATCGAGAAGGCCGGTGGCGTCGCCAAGGAGTTCAACACCATTGCGGTCGATGACGGCATCGCCATGGGCCATGACGGCATGCTCTACAGCCTGCCCTCGCGCGAGCTGATCGCCGACAGCGTCGAATACATGGTCAATGCCCATTGCGCCGACGCGATGGTCTGCATCTCCAATTGCGACAAGATCACGCCCGGCATGCTGATGGCCTCGATGCGCCTGAACATCCCGACCGTCTTCGTCTCGGGCGGACCGATGGAGGCCGGCAAGTTCATCGCCGAAGGCGTGCTGAAGAAGGTCGACCTCGTCGATGCGATGATCGCGGCCGCCGACGACAAGTATACCGACGCCGAGGTCGACGTGATCGAGCGCTCGGCCTGCCCGACCTGCGGCTCGTGCTCGGGCATGTTCACCGCCAATTCGATGAACTGCCTGACCGAGGCGCTTGGCCTTGCCCTGCCGGGCAACGGCTCGACGCTCGCCACCCATGCCGACCGCAAGCGCCTTTTCGTCGAGGCCGGCCACCTGATCGTCGATCTCGCCCGCCGCTACTACGAACAGGACGACGAGAGCGTGCTGCCGCGCAAGGTCGGCTCGTTCAAGGCCTTCGAGAACGCGATGACGCTCGACATCGCCATGGGCGGCTCGACCAATACCGTGCTGCACCTGCTGGCGGCGGCGCATGAAGCCGAAATCGACTTCACCATGGCCGATATCGACCGGCTGTCGCGCCGCGTGCCGGTGCTGTGCAAGGTCGCGCCGGCCGTCGCCGACGTGCATATGGAGGACGTCCACCGCGCCGGCGGCATCATGGCGATCCTCGGTGAGCTCGACCGCGCCGGGCTGATCGACACCTCGCTGCCGACCGTTCACAGCACGACGATGGCGGACGCGCTGGCGCGCTGGGACATCACCCAGACCGAGAGCGAGGCGGTGCGCTCCTTCTATAGTGCCGCGCCCGGCGGCGTGCCGACCCAGACCGCCTTCAGCCAGGACCGTCGCTTCGCCGAACTCGACGCCGACCGCGAGAAGGGCGTCATCCGCAGCGCGGAGCATGCCTATTCCAAGGATGGCGGCTTGGCCGTGCTGTTCGGCAATATCGCGCTCGACGGTTGCATCGTGAAGACGGCGGGCGTCGATGCCTCGATCCTGAAATTCTCCGGTCCGGCCGTGATCTTCGAGAGCCAGGACGCGGCGGTCGAGGGCATCCTCAACCGGAAGGTCAAGGAAGGCGATATCGTACTGATCCGCTATGAAGGACCGCGCGGCGGGCCGGGCATGCAGGAGATGCTCTATCCGACGAGCTATCTGAAATCGAAGGGCCTGGGCAAAGCCTGCGCGCTGATCACCGACGGGCGCTTCTCCGGCGGCTCGTCGGGCCTCTCAATCGGCCATGTCTCGCCGGAAGCCGCCGAGGGCGGCGCGATCGGCCTTGTCGAGAGCGGCGATATCATCGCCATCGATATCCCCAACCGCTCGATCTCGCTCGCGGTTTCCGACGAGGAACTGGCGCGTCGCCGCGCCGCGATGGAGGCCAAGGGCAAGGATGCCTGGAAGCCGGCCGCGCCGCGCAAGCGCAAGGTCACCACTGCGCTGAAGGCCTATGCCGCCACGACGACGAGCGCGGCCAAGGGCGCGGTGCGCGTCGTCGATTGATGATGGCTGATTGCCCGGCCGACCTGGCCGGGCGGTCCTCCCTAGATCGAAATTCCCCAATCGCGCGGCTTGAAAAGACGTTTCTGCCTTTTGCAGAAAAACAGCCGGTGCGACGACAGAATGACGTTGCCCAGGCAATCGCGATCCGCCTATTGAGCCTGCACTATATTTGAGCAGCCCAATCGGCCGTCATGAGTTCCGCTTCCCCTTCTTCTCCCGTGAGCCAGCGTTCGCGCTTCCGGTTCTTCGTGCCGATCCTGGCCGGTGCGACCTGGCGCGACCGCCTGGTCTCCTGCCTTGGTGCATTGGTCTGCGTCGGTGCGACCGGGTTGATCTGCGGCCTGCTGCTCGGCAACGATCCGCATCTGCCGCTTCTCGTCGCGCCGATGGGCGCTTCCGCGCTGCTGCTCTTCGCGATCCCGTCGAGCCCGCTGGCGCAGCCCTGGCCGATCGTCGGCGGCAATACCGTCTCCGCCCTGATCGGCCTTCTCGTCAGCCGCTATGTGCCGGAGCCTGCCATCGCGGCCGGCTTCGCCGTAGCGCTCGCGATCGCGGCGATGTCGCTTTTTCGCTGCCTGCACCCGCCGGGTGGAGCGGCCGCCCTGACCGCTGCGCTCGGCGGCCCCGCCGTCGCGGCCTACGGGCTCGGCTTCGCCTTCGTTCCGGTCGGGCTCAACGCGCTCGTGCTGACCCTGCTCGGCGTGGCGTTCCACCGCTTCTCCAGCCATAGCTATCCGCATCGCGCGCCAGCACCGGCGAACACCCACGGCACGAAGGACCCGCCCTCCGGCCAGCGCGTCGGCTTCAATGAGGACGATATCGACGCCGCGCTGAGCGATGTCGGCGAGGCCTTCGACATCGACCGCGAGGATCTCGACCGGCTCCTCCGGCGCGTCGAACTCCACGCGCTGGCGCGCAAGCGCGAGCTGCCGCGCTGCGCCGACATCATGTCCCGCGATCTCGTCCGCGTCGACCAGCACGACGATATCGAGACCGCCCGCCGGTTGCTGCTGGACCATGCGATCCGCACCCTGCCCGTCGTCGACCGCGAGAACAGGCTGCTCGGCACGGTCGGCCTGCGTGAGTTGGCCCATCCAGGCCTGCGCGTCCGCGACGTGATGTCCCCTGCCGTGATCGCACGCCCCGACGAGCCGGCCGTCGATCTCATCGCCGCCCTCACCGATGGCAGCCATCACGCTGTCATCGTCGTCGATGACGGTGAACGTCTGGTCGGTCTCGTCAGCCAGAGCGACCTGCTGGCGGTGCTGCTGCGACCCCTCCGGCGTGAAGCAGCCTGAAAAAAGCGGGTTTCCCCCGGCCGCCATCCTGCTCTAGCCTTGTGGCGGGAGATCAACGGAGGAATCCTGATGCGGGCTGCGATCGTCGCCCTGAGCTGCCTTCTGTCGCTGCCGGCTGCAGCCGCAGGTCCCTTCGGCAAGATCGTCGTCGGCAACTGGTCGGGCGGCACCTTCACCAACGACCAGACCGGCGCCTTCTCGCATTGTGCCGTCAGCGCCCGCTACAAGAGCGGGGTGACGATGCTGACCTCGGTGACCGCGCAATTCTCCTGGCTGCTCGGCTTCTCGAAGCCCGAATGGAAACTGAGAACCGGCGAGACGCTGAAGCTACGGCTCGTCTTCGACCGCAGATCGACCATCGATGTCACCGCCAACATCAAATCGCCGACGCTCGTCACGATCGCCATGCCGGCGCAGTCCACCCTGATCAATGCCTTCCGGCAGGGGCGCTATCTCGAGCTGGTGGCCAATGATGCGCGCTATACCTTCGCACTGACCTCGACCGGCGAGATGCTGCCGGCGCTGGTCGAATGCGTGAAGCAGAGCGCCAATGTCCGCGGCCCGGTCTCGCCCGGCGCGCCCGTCCGCGCCCAGACACCGGAAGCCACAGAGAAAGAACGCGCGGCGCGGGCCGAGAAGAAGGCCCTGCTGGAGAAGACACGCGATCTGATCCGCAGCAAGATGCTGGCCTGTATCGGCCGCGAGGGCGCGCCGATGCTGCTCTCCGACGAGAAAGCAGAGGTCGTCGCCAAGGCTGCCATGCTGTTCTGCAAGGGCGATGTCGACGCCCTGACCCATGCCACGATCGAGATCATCGAAACCGAAGATGGCCGGCCGACCAATCGCAACGCCGTGCGTGAGGCCGCGGAAAGGCGGGTCCAGGACGTGGTGACCGCCCATATCATCCGCACCCGCGGCGAGATGATCGGCAAGGGGCAGAGGCCCGGCAATCCGGCGCAGGGCCGGCCGGCCGAGCCGGGATCGCGCCCCTCGCAATCGCTTTAGAAACGCGAAACGCCGCCCCCAACCGCGCGGGGGTGCCGAAA
>JAEWKP010000405.1 GCA_023393655.1 Pseudomonadota bacterium
ATCGACACCTCCCTTCGCACCAAACTTTCCACCCTTAAGCTTGCACTGAAAGAGGTTGGCTGATGGATATCCGCGCCGCGGAAATTTCCGCAATTCTGAAAGATCAAATCAAGAACTTCGGCCAGGAAGCCGAGGTATCCGAAGTCGGCCAGGTGCTTTCCGTAGGTGACGGTATCGCCCGCGTCTACGGGCTGGACAATATCCAAGCCGGTGAAATGGTCGAATTTCCCGGCGGCATCCGCGGGATGGCGCTCAACCTGGAAGCCGACAATGTCGGCGTCGTCATCTTCGGTTCCGACCGCGAGATCAAGGAAGGCGATACCGTCAAGCGGACCGGCGCCATCGTCGACGTTCCGGTCGGTCCGGAACTCCTCGGCCGCGTCGTCGATGCGCTCGGCAATCCGATCGACGGCAAGGGTCCGATCAACACGACCCGCCGCGCGCGCGTCGATGTGAAGGCTCCCGGCATCATTCCGCGCAAGTCGGTTCACGAGCCGATGTCCACCGGCCTCAAGGCGATCGACGCCCTGATCCCCGTCGGCCGCGGCCAGCGCGAGCTCGTCATCGGCGACCGCCAGACCGGCAAGACCGCCATCATTCTCGACACCTTCCTGAACCAGAAGCCGATCCACGACAACGGCCCCGACAACGACAAGCTCTATTGCGTCTACGTCGCCATCGGCCAGAAGCGTTCGACCGTCGCGCAGTTCGTGAAGGTCCTGGAGGAGCGCGGCGCTCTGCAGTACTCGATCATCGTTGCCGCGACCGCTTCGGATCCGGCTCCGATGCAGTACCTCGCGCCGTTCGCCGGCTGCGCCATGGGCGAGTACTTCCGCGACAATGGCCAGCACGCGCTGATCGCATACGACGACCTCTCGAAGCAGGCTGTCGCCTACCGCCAGATGTCGCTGCTGCTGCGCCGCCCACCGGGCCGCGAAGCCTATCCGGGCGACGTCTTCTACCTCCACTCGCGTCTTCTCGAGCGCGCTGCCAAGCTCTCCGACGAGCGTGGTGCAGGCTCGCTGACGGCTCTGCCGGTCATCGAGACGCAGGGTAACGACGTTTCCGCCTTCATCCCGACCAATGTGATCTCGATCACCGACGGCCAGATCTTCCTCGAGACGGACCTGTTCTACCAGGGTATCCGTCCGGCCGTGAACGTCGGCCTGTCGGTTTCCCGCGTCGGTTCTGCCGCCCAGGTGAAGGCGATGAAGCAGGTTGCCGGCTCGATCAAGGGCGAGCTCGCCCAGTACCGCGAGATGGCCGCCTTTGCCCAGTTCGGTTCCGACCTCGATGCCGCGACCCAGCGCCTGCTGAACCGCGGTGCGCGTCTGACCGAACTCCTGAAGCAGCCGCAGTTCTCGCCGCTCAAGACGGAAGAGCAGGTCGCGGTGATCTTCGCGGGCGTCAACGGTTACCTGGACAAGATCCCGGTCGGCGATGTCGGCAAGTTCGAGCAGGGTCTGCTGTCCTACATGCGTTCCGAAGGCAAGGATGTTCTCGATGCCATCCGCACCGAGAAGGCCCTTACCGACGACATCAAGGCAAAGCTGAAGGCCGCGCTCGACGCTTACGCCAAGTCTTTCGCCTGAGTGCGGATCTAGCCGGGGACCGATAAGGCATGCCTTCACTAAAGGATCTGAAGAACCGGATCGCCTCCGTCAAGGCGACGCAGAAGATCACCAAAGCGATGAAGATGGTCGCTGCGGCGAAGCTGCGCCGTGCGCAGGAGGCGGCTGAGGCCGCTCGTCCCTACGCGGAACGCATGAACAAGGTATTGGCCAGCCTGTCGGCTGCCAATGCCGGCAACGCGGAAGCCCCGCTGCTGCTGTCCGGCACGGGTCGTGACCAGGTTCATCTTCTGATCGTGGCGACGGGTGCGCGTGGACTCGCCGGTGGCTTCAACTCGTCGATCATCCGTCTTGCGCGCGATCATGCCCTGAAGCTGCTGTCCGAAGGCAAGACGGTGAAGATCCTGACCGTCGGGCGCAAGGGCAATGATATCCTGCGGCGGACCTTCAAGGACAATATCGTCGATTACGTAACCCTCCGCGAAGTCAAGCAGTTGAGCTTCGCCAATGCCGACGACATCGCCCGCCGCGTGCTCGAGCTCTTCAACAAGGGCGAGTTCGACGTTGCAACGCTGTTCTACGCACGGTTCCAGTCGGTTATCTCGCAGGTCGCCACGGCGCAGCAGATCATCCCGGCGAAGTTCGCCGATGCAGGAGGCGCGAACGATTCGGCGGCGCTCTACGAATATGAGCCAAGTGAAGAGGAAATCCTGGAGGATCTGCTGCCGCGCAACGTGGCCATGCAGATATTCCGGGCACTGCTCGAGAACAACGCATCCTTCTACGGCGCGCAGATGTCCGCAATGGACAACGCGACGCGCAATGCCGGTGATATGATCAACAAGCTGACGCTGTCCTACAACCGTCAGCGCCAGGCGCAGATCACCAAGGAACTCATTGAAATCATTTCGGGCGCGGAAGCGCTCTGAGATAAGGAAAGAGGGTAAGAATTATGGCTATCGCAGCTACCCTGGATGCCGGCACCTCCGTCGGCAAAGTGACGCAGGTCATCGGCGCCGTCGTGGACGTTGCCTTCGATGGCGAACTGCCGTCGATCCTGAACGCGCTGGAAACCGACAACAACGGCAACCGCCTTGTTCTGGAAGTCGCGCAGCACCTCGGTGAAAACCAGGTTCGCACCATCGCCATGGACTCCACGGAAGGCCTCGTCCGCGGCCAGCGCGTGACGAACACGGGCGCCCCGATCTCGGTTCCGGTCGGCGACCAGACGCTCGGCCGCATCATGAACGTCATCGGCGAGCCGGTGGACGAAGCAGGCCCGCTCGACACCACCACGCTGCGCGCAATCCACCAGGAAGCGCCGGCCTATGTGGAGCAGTCCACGGAAGGCCAGATCCTCGTTACGGGCATCAAGGTCGTCGACCTTCTTGCTCCTTACGCGAAGGGTGGCAAGATCGGCCTGTTCGGCGGCGCCGGCGTCGGCAAGACCGTTCTCATCATGGAACTCATCAACAACGTTGCCAAGGCGCACGGCGGTTACTCCGTGTTCGCCGGCGTCGGTGAGCGTACCCGCGAGGGCAACGACCTCGACCACGAGATGATCGAGTCGGGCGTCAACAAGCACGGTGGCGGCGAAGGCTCGAAGGCGGCGCTGGTCTACGGTCAGATGAACGAACCGCCGGGCGCTCGTGCACGCGTTGCCCTGACCGGCCTGACGATCGCCGAGGACTTCCGCGACAAGGGCCAGGACGTTCTGTTCTTCGTCGACAACATCTTCCGCTTCACCCAGGCGGGTTCGGAAGTGTCGGCTCAGCTAAGACGAATTCCATCGGCCGTGGGTTATAAGCCGACGCTCGCGACCGACATGGGCCAGATGCAGGAACGCATCACGACGACGACCAAGGGTTCGATCACCTCGGTTCAGGCGATTTACGTTCCCGCCGACGACTTGACCGACCCGGCTCCGGCGACTTCGTTCGCCCACCTTGACGCGACGACCGTTCTGTCGCGCTCGATCGCTGAGAAGGGTATCTACCCAGCCGTCGATCCGCTCGACTCCACCTCGCGCATGCTTGATCCGATGATTGTCGGCGAAGAGCATTACGAGGTCGCTCGCAAGGTGCAGACGACGCTGCAGCGGTACAAGTCGCTGCAGGACATCATCGCGATCCTTGGCATGGACGAATTGTCGGAAGAGGACAAGATGACGGTTGCCCGCGCCCGTAAGATCGAGCGCTTCCTGTCGCAGCCGTTCTTCGTCGCAGAGGTCTTCACCGGCTCGCCGGGCAAGCTGGTCGCTCTCGAAGACACCATCAAGGGCTTCAAGGGCCTCGTCAACGGCGAATACGACCATCTGCCGGAAGCAGCCTTCTACATGGTCGGTTCCATCGAGGAAGCGATGGAGAAGGCGAAGAAGCTGGCTGCTGCCGCCTAAGCAGACATAAGCAGCGCGCCGCCGGTGCGGCGGG
>JAEWKP010000408.1 GCA_023393655.1 Pseudomonadota bacterium
TCGACGAGTTCCCGATCGAGAAATGGGACCAGATCATCGCGATCAACCTGTCCTCGGCCTTCCACACCACCCGTGCCGCGCTGCCGAAGATGAAGGCGAAGGGCTGGGGCCGCATCATCAACACGGCCTCGGCGCATGCCTTCGTCGCCTCGCCCTTCAAGTCGGCCTATGTCGCGGCCAAGCACGGCATCGCCGGCCTGACCAAGACGGTGGCGCTCGAAGTTGCGACCCAGGGCATCACCGTCAACGCCATCGCACCGGGCTATGTCTGGACGCCGCTGGTCGAGAAGCAGATCCCGGACACGATGAAGGCGCGCAACATGACCAAGGAGCAGGTCATGAACGACGTGCTGCTCGCGGCGCAGCCGACCAAGGAATTCGTCACGGTCGAACAGGTCGCGGCGCTCGCGCTGTTCCTGTGCACGGACGGGGCCAAGTCGATCACCGGAACGACGCTGCCGATGGATGGCGGCTGGACCGCGGCGTGAGCGGCCGCCCCTCGCGCAAGGCTGAACCGGTCAAGGGGCTCGCCGGCCCCAAGGCCGAGAAGACGGTCTCGCTGGCGCTGCAGGGCGGGGGCGCGCATGGCGCCTTCACCTGGGGCGTGCTCGACGCCATCCTCGAAGACGGGCGCCTCGGCATCGAGGCGCTGACCGGCACCAGCGCCGGCGCGATGAACGCCGTCGTGCTGGCCGAGGGCTGGATCGATGGCGGGGCCGATGGCGCGCGCGCCAAGCTCGAGACCTTCTGGCGGGCGATCAGCGTCGACGGCAAGTATGGCGGCTCGGAACGTTCGCTCATCGACACGATGCTCGGTGCCTGGGGCAACAATAACGGCACGCCGCCGGGCATGCTGTTCTTCGAGATGTTCTCGAAGGTGGCGAGCCCCTACGACGTTAATCCGCTGAACATCAACCCGCTGCGCGGTGTCGTCGCCGACCTCATCGATTTCGACAAGGTCAGGGCCTGCGATGCGGTGAAGCTGTTCATCGCGGCGACCAATGTCCGCACCGGCAAGATCGCCGTGTTCGACGGCAAGGACCTGACGGCGGACCATGTGATGGCCTCGGCCTGCCTGCCGATGGTGTTCCAGGCCGTGGAGATCGACGGCGAGGCCTATTGGGACGGCGGCTATATGGGCAATCCCGCCCTGTATCCGCTGTTCTACCAGGCGCATTGCGACGACATCCTGCTCGTGCAGATCAACCCGATCCAGCGGCGGGAGCTGCCGACCAAGGCGCGCGAGATCCAGGACCGGCTGAACGAGATCACCTTCAACGCCTCGCTGCTGCGTGAACTGCGCGCGATCGATTTCGTCAACCGTCTGATCGATGCCGGCAAGCTGCCGCGCGAGGAGTACAAGCGCGTGCTGATGCATCGGATCGACGGCGGCCCGCCGCTGGCGGAACTGACCTCGTCGTCGCGGATGAATGCGGAATGGTCCTTCCTGCTCAAATTGCGCGACATGGGCCGCACCGCCGGCAGGCGCTGGCTGAAGCGCAATTACGAGGCGATCGGCAAGACCGGTACGCTCGACCTCAGGGAAGCGATCTTCTGACGAGGCGCCACCCGCATCCTTCACGCTCCGGCGTCGCAGTTGTTCCGGCAGCGCTCTTGCGTGTGCCGCGCGGGCAATGTCATTCAGCGGGTCCGAAGCTTTTTCCAGGAAGACGGGGATTTCATGAGCAAGCTGATCGTCACCGCCGGGCCGTTCAAGTTCGACGCCAGGTTCGAGCTGGAAGCCGCTCCGAAGACCTGCGCCGCCTTCAGGAAGCAGATGCCCTTCATCAGCAAGATGGTGCATGTGCGCTGGAGCGGCGAGGGCGTCTGGATGCCGCTCGGCGATCTCGATTTCGGCGTCGGCTACGAGAACAACACGGCCTATCCCGCTCCCGGCCACATCATCCTGTATCCGGGCGGCGTCAGCGAGACCGAGATCCTTCTCGCCTATGGCGGCGTGCAGTTCGCCAGCAAGGCCGGCGTGCTCTCCGGCAACCACTTCATCACCCTGACCTCGGGGCTGGAGAATCTCTACACGCTCGGCCGCAAGACGCTCTACGAAGGCGTCCAGGACGTTCGCTTCGACCTCGTCGACTGAGCGCTATCGGCGATCGAATATGGAAAGGGCGGGGCGCTTGGCGTCCCGCCTTTTTTCATGCCGCTGCCGGGGGATCGGCCGGCGGTTCTTCCGCCGGCTTGGTCGCGGGCGGCTTCGGAGCGGGAAGTTCGGCTACCGTCTCGGGCTTCGCGGCTTCGGCTTCGGGTGTGACATCCGGTTCCACCGGCGCGGGCGCGGCGGTGTCCCGGAGATTCTGGCAGAGCGAGAGCATGGCGCGGGCGATCTCGGCCTCGCCCATGATCGTCAGCGTGGCCCCGCATTTGGTGAGATGCGCGACCTCGGCGTCGGAATGGGCACGGGCGACGATCGGCAAGGCCGGGTTCTCGGCGCGGGCCTGCTCGCAGACCTGGCCGGCCTCGAAGCTGCCGGGAATGGCGACGAAGAGGCGCACGGCCCGGCCGACCGCGGCGGCGGCCAGCACCTCGGGATCGGCGGCGTTACCGACGAGGAGCTCGGCACCGTCCCGCTTCGCCGTCGCGACCGCATCGGGATTGTCCTCGATGACCAGGAGCTTCGCGCCCTGCGCGAGCAGGCCGGCGCCGAGCAGGCTGCCGACGCGGCCATAGCCGACGACGACGATATGGCTGTCGAGGCCGGTCGGCGTGATGTCGCGTTCCGGCGGAGCCTCGGGCTCCGGCTCGGGCGCCGCGGCCTTCTCGGGCTCGCCCATCTCGGCAGGGGCTGCGGGCTTCGGCTTCGCGGCGGGGACCTCCGGCGCCAGGCGCTCGGCGAGGGCGAACATCACCGGGTTGAGCAGGATCGACAGGATCGCGCCGGCGAGGATCAGGTCGCGCCCCTGCGCCGGCAGGATGCCCAGCGCCGTGCCGAGGCCGGCGAGGATGAAGGAGAATTCGCCGATCTGGGCGAGCGAGGCCGAGATGGTCAGGGCGGCGGTCTGCGAGCGGCCATAGGCGCGCATGATCAGCCAGGCCGCGACGGATTTGCCGATCAGGATGATGGCGAGCGTGCCGATCAGCGGCCCCGGCGCCCGCAGAAGGATGCCGGGATCGAAGAGCATGCCGACCGAGACGAAGAACAGCACGGCGAACGCGTCGCGCAGTGGCAGCGTCTCCTCGGCCGCGCGCTGCGAGAGCGGCGATTCCGACAGGATCATGCCGGCGAAGAAGGCGCCAAGCGCGAAGGAGACCCCGAACAGCGTCGCGGCCGCATAGGCAACGCCGAGTGCGACCGCGAGAACCGCCAGCCGGAAGAGCTCGCGCGAGCCGGTATGCGCGACCCAGTGCAGCACCCAGGGAATGACGCGCCGGCCGATGACGAGCATGAAGGCGAGGAAGCCGATCAGCTTGGCGAAGGTCAGGCCGAGCACGCCCCAGACGCCGAGGTCGAAGCGGGTCGCGAGCGGGGCGCTGCCGCCGGACGACGAGCCGTTGATGATCTCCGCCACCACCGGCAGCAGCACCAGCGCCAGGACCATGGCGATGTCCTCGACGATCAGCCAGCCGACGGCGATGCGGCCGCGCTCGGTCTGGACCAGACGTCGCTCCTGCAGCGAGCGCAGCAGGACGACCGTCGAGGCGGTTGACAGTGCGAGACCGAAGACAATGCCGGAAAACCAGTTCCAGCCGAGTAACGTGCCGAGCCCGAGTCCGAGCAGCGTCGCGATGCCGATCTGAACGACGGCGCCGGGCACGGCGATCGCCTTCACCGAGAGCAGGTCCTTCAGGGAGAAATGCAGGCCGACACCGAACATCAGCAGGATGACGCCGATCTCGGCCAGTTCGTTGGCGAGGTTCTGGTCGCCGACGAAACCCGGCGTGAACGGGCCGACGGCGACGCCGGCGAGGAGATAGCCGACGAGGGGAGAAATCCGCAGCCTGTGGGCGATGGCCCCGAAGACGAATGCAAGGCCCAGGCCCGCGACGACGATGGCGATCAGCGGGCCGTGATGCATGGGTCTCCCG
>JAEWKP010000076.1 GCA_023393655.1 Pseudomonadota bacterium
GAGGAGATGCCGTGCTTGCGGCAGACATCCGCCGTCGCAGCTCCAGCCTCCTGCTCCTTCAGCATCCCGATGATCTGCTCTTCCGTGAACCGTGAGGGGCGCATCGTCCGTCTCCGTGAGTGACGGACTCTACCCAAATCTGGAGGAAGATCAGGGGCTCAGGTCAGGGGAATTGTCTGCGGTGTCCGCGTCGAGGAAATCGCCGAGCCGGTGATGCGGGAAATCCGCTACTTGGACAAGCTCATCGATGAACTCGCCCGAGGGAAGGCGATCGACAAGATCTTATACCGTCGACCATAGTCGGCGTGGTTGGCCGGATCGCGTCATTGGGAGACATTGGAACGTCACTAGGAACCGAACTTTGTTCGCGAATAGCGATGCGCTTCAAAGGCGCGCGCTCCGGGTCACCAAATACGCTGCATTAAGCTGCGAAGTGGTGTTCGGCGGTGTGGCCAAGGCAACCGAACTCCACCGCAGCTCATTCGGGTGGGATGGATGGGGTCATCTGCTCACCCTGCCAGCGGAGGTTCGGCGTGCCGCCAGAATCATGACCGCGGCAGCGCCGGCGTTTGCGACAGCGCTGACGGCAATGGGTATGACGTAGCTATGGCTGAGATCGTAGATGAAGCCTGCCGCGCCTGGGCCAACGAGCGTGCCTAGGGCAACGCCCGAATAGAGCACCCCGATGATGCGGCCGGCATGGCGCACGCCGAACAGATCGGCGACCACTGCCGGCAAAATCGCGACCCACCCTCCGTAGAAGAGACCGAAGATCAACGCGAACAGTAAGAGCTGGCCCAAGGAGCCACCAAGGATCCAGGTCGGAAGTGAGGCGGCCATGCCGATATACATGGCGATCAGGAAGCGCTCGCGGCCCATCCTGTCCGCGATGCCGCCGAGGAAGAAGCGGCCGATCGTGCTGCCGATGCCGATGGCACCAAGCAGCCAGACTGCGCCCGAAGCGGGAACACCATGGTCCAGCGCGTAGGGCGCGAGATGCACGAACGGTACGAAGACACCAAGCGCGCTCAGGAACGACGCTATATAAAGTCCGGCAAAGCGTCGCGTCCGGATTGCTTGGCCCACGGGCGTATCATTGCCCGCCTCCAGGGAGCCAACGACCATGGTACGTGCGATGCCGTCGGGCTGCAGGCCGCGGCGGCTAGGGTCATCCTCCATGATGAGCGCCGCCGCCAGGCCGACCGTGATCGCGAGGACGCCGAGCGCCGTGTAGGCGCTGCGCCAGCCGAATCCCGCGATCAGCCAAATCGCAAATGGCGGCATCACGAGCGTCCCGACGCCAATGCCGCTGACCGCCAACCCGGATGCGAGACCACGGCGCTCGACGAACCAGCGTTGCACAGCTGCAAGCGTGGGCACATAGGCACAGCCGACGCCGACGCCTATGCCGATGCTATAGGCTGCATAGACCTGGAGAATGGTTTGCGCCTGTCCGGCCAGGATGAGGCCGAGGCCGACAAGCGTCATTCCGATTGCGGAAAGCGCCTTCACGCCGAGTCGATCCGCGAGCGGCGCGGATACGATGCCGAGCGCGAAGTACAGAAATCCGGTCAGCGAAAAAACCGCCGAGACCGAGCCGCGCGATGCCGTGAACTCGTGCTGGAGCGAGTCCAGGAACGCGCTGAATGTGTAGGCGCTCCCGAAGCTGACGAAGGTTATGACGAAGGCTGCGGCAACCACGAGCCAGCCGTAAAAAATTGTCGATGGCCTTTGCAAATTCATGATTATCCTCTGCTGGCGAGCGGAGCCGTCTCGGCGTGCGATATGCGGGCCGCTCCCAAAACCTTAGGACCGCCGCGTGCCACTGAGGTTCGGTTGACGACGGTGCCAGGACGTTGCGCCCTGAAACGCTGCGCCGAGAGCAAGAAGCGCACTTTCGTCGAATTCGGCGGCGATCAATTGCAGGCCGATGGGCATGCCTTCCACCGAGGCGCCCCCAGGCAAGACCAGCGTTGGATGGCCGCTCATATTGAAGGGACAGGTGTAGCGTTGCAGCTTGGCGATCAGCTCCGGCTGCTCGCCAAGGGTTGCGATCGTCTTCAGCGTGAGCGGCGCGAAAGGATGGACGGGCGTCAGAATGGCGTCGACCGATGATAACAGGGCCTCGGCTTGGCCACGGAACGCCGCGCGGCGAAGGAGGATTTCCTGATAGGCCATCCCGGAAACGGCCATACCGGTCTGGACGACGGACGATAGGATGGCGCCATATTGTTCCTTGTGGAGGGCATAGGTCGCTTGATGAGCAACTGCCGCTTCAACCGCGCAGTTCGGCGTCCAGTCCGCCACGATCTGGCGGACATCGGGAAATGACACTTCGACGACCTCGACGCCTAAGTTCGAGAATATCGCGCAAGCTTCCGTCAGCGCGGCTTGCGTCCCATCGTCTACGTCTTCGGAATTCCAGCGCGGGTCGATTCCGATACGCTTGCCGCGCACATTCCCGCTTGCGTCGGCCAGGTACTCGGGAACCGGACGAACGCTCGTCGTGGGGTCATTGAGGTCGTGTCCGGCTATGATCTTGAGGATCGCCGCGACGTCGATGACGTTCCGGGCGATTGGGCCGATGTGATCGAGCGAGGGGGCGAGATCGAATGTCCCATAACGGCTGACGCGCCCCCATGTCGGCTTCAGGCCGCTGACGCCGTTGGTGGCCGAGGGCCAGCGGATCGACCCGCCCGTGTCGGACGCGATCGCACCGAAGCATAGGCTGGCGGCAGTCGCGACCGCCGACCCGCTGGAGGAGATGCCGGCCCAATAGTCGCCGTTCCATGGGTTTTGCACCGGCGGAATCGATGGGTGGTAGTCGGAATACGCTCCCTCGGTGAGCTGGGTTTTGCCGATCAGCACTGCCCCTGCGGCGATGAGCTTTCGCACGACGGTAGCATCGCGCGCCGGCACATAGTCTTTATGGACCACGGTGCCGGCCGCCGTTGCGACGCCCTTGATCCAGCAAAGGTCCTTCACGGCTACGGGAACACCATGGAGTGGGCCTCGATGGATTCCCGCCTCGATCTCGCGGTCGGCAATCTCCGCCTGGCGGAGGGCGCCTTCGTCCAGGACGTGTGCAAAGGCCCGCAATTCACTGTCCAGACGCCGAATGCGCGAAAGGAGCGCCTCAGTGACATCCTTTGAGGCGATGGCGCGGCGAGTGATAAGCTCTCCTACCTCTGTGAGACCGCAGAACTCCACGTCGACAGACATCCGATCTAACCCCTTCTCCGGCCACGCACGTCAGAAACGACGGATTTATGATTTAGATTTCATAGGAGTAACGGCGGCTTGCTCGTAGCATTGACGCTCGATAACAGCAGGAATTATCCTCTGCTCGCGGCTTGGACAAACCAGAAAAGTTAACCCTGATGCTTCAGATTTTCTAACTCATGCAAAGCCGTTTACCTCCCCTTAACGCGCTGAAGGCGTTCGAGGCCGCTGCCCGCCACCTCTCGATCAAACTGGCCGCGGAGGAATTGTGCGTTACGCCGGGGGCCGTCAGCCAGATGATCAGGGTCCTGGAGGAAAGTCTCCGCGTGAAGCTCTTTGAGCGGGTGACGCGAGGGATTTTACTGACTGAGGCGGGCCGCGATTATCTGCCATCGATACGTAATGCATTCCGCCAGATCGCCGGTGCATCCGAGCGGATCGCCGCTCAGATGGATTCTGGGCTGCTCACCCTCAGCGCCACGCCCTTTTTCGCGTCGGCATGGCTGGTGCCGCGATTGTCATCCTTTCGATCGGCGCAACCCGGCATCGATCTGCAGATCATCACCAGCAATGCACTGGTGGATTTTTCTCGCTCGGACGTGGATGTTGCGATCCGCCATGGGATGGGCCGATATCCCGGACTTCGCAGCGACCGCGTCGTCACGGTCGAGATGATCGCCGTGGCGACCCCCGACCTCAGCGACCGAGCCGGCCGTCCAAACCGGCCATCAGATCTCGTGCGTTGGCCGCAGGTTCACGATGCCGAACGAAAGGGCTGGAGCCTGTGGTTTGACACGCATGGCGTTGCTGAGAGGACCACGGCGCGTGGCCCCTCCTTCGATGACAGCGGCCTCTTGCTAAAAGCGGTGCTCGCCGGTCAAGGCGCGGGACTGCTCCCGGCTGCCCTGGTTGAGGATGAACTGCGCGACGGGCGTTTGATCCAGCTGTTTCCGCCCGCTCGAATGGAGGAGTTTGCCTACTACCTCGTCAGTCCGGACAACCGACAGCAGCAGCCTAAGATCGCAGCGTTCCGGAATTGGATCTTGAATGCATGATGGCAGGTAGGGAGGGAGTTAAATCCTCAGGTACTGACTTCGGCAGGGAGTAGACATCCGCACTTCGACTGACCAAGGCCCCGTTAAGGTGGTGAGAAAGATTGGCATTGGCGACAGCGGGCTTGCGCCAGAAGCATGCGTAATCGGGCGGACCCGCGAGGGCTCAAGCTCCCATTAGGATCTCGGCAGATCGAAAAGGGAGGAAGTCGCGATGTTCTACGCTGCGCTGGATGTGTCGCTGCGCTCGGTGGCGATCTGCATCATCGACCATGACGGAAAGATTTGCCTCGAGCGCTCGGTGCGCTCCGACGTTTCCGATGTCCTTCTTGGCCTCGCGGGGTTCGATCAGCCGATCCATCAGGTCGGTTTTGAGGCCGGCGCGCTGACGCAGCCCATCACCTACGGGCTGACGGAGGCTGGCTACGACGTCGTCTGCATGGAAGCGCGTCAGGTCGCGGCTGCGCTTTCGGCTATGCGGAACAAGACGGACAAGCACGACGCCCGTGGCATCGCCCAGATTCTCCGATCGGGGTGGTACAGCCGGGTGCATGTGAAGAGCGTCGAGAGCCACCACATGCGAGCACCACTGACGAGCCGCAAGGTGATGCAGCGCAAGTGCATCGACCTCGAGAACGAGATCCGCGGCCTGCTGCGGGTATTCGGCGTCATCCTGCCTCTCCGGCTCTCCCGAGGCGCTTTCGATGTCGCTGTTCGCGAGACGATCGAGACCGACCCTGCGCTCAGCCATGCGCTCCTGCCAATGCTGGAGGCGCGGGCGATGCTCTGCGAGACCTTCACCGAGCTTGATCGGCGGGTGAAGCGGGCCGCGCGCGAAGATGCGATCTGTCGGCGCTTCATGACCGTGCCGGGCGTTGGTGAGATCACCGCCCTGAGCTTCAAGGCTGCGGTGGACGATCCTGCCCGCTTCAAGAACTCTCGCACGGTCGGAGCCCACTTCGGGCTGACGCCCCGGCGCTTCCAGTCCGGCGAGACGGACAACCCAGGGCGGATCTCCCATGCCGGAGACATCGACGTTCGCGCTGCGCTCTACGCGGCCGCGAACGCCATGCTGATGCGCTCGATAACCTGGTCGAGCCTCAAGGCTTGGGGCGTGCGGCTGATGAAGACCAAGGGTCGCCGGCGCGCCATCGTCGCGGTGGCGCGCAAGATCGCCGTCGTGCTCCATCGCATGTGGGTCGATGGTACCGACTTCCGCCTGGGATCGGAGGCTGCGGCATGACCTGACCACAACTCTCAGCGATCCTGGCCGGGATCGTCCCACGCGGACGAAGGAATGGATGAAGCCGAAAATGTCTGCTGCGCTTCAAAGCGCGTCCAAAAGCGAGGCTCTCCAGACCCAATCCGATGCATGCGTGCAGCGGCTTCGCTCGACAGAAGCCACCAGACTGCGAAGAGAAGCGTGACCCGCGTGAACGACACCCCGGCACAGAGGTGCAATCCGAGCTTGACCCAACTGCCCGATTAGAGAAGCAGGCATTGGCGCAACGCCGGCAACCAGACATTCAGATGAGAAGCGCTCCGGACAGGTCCATTTTACGGCACAGCACTCAGATGGCCTTCCCGACGACTGCGCCGACTGCGGCTGTCAGGCCCATCGCAAAGGCTCCCCAGAAGGCGACGCGGACAGTGGGTTGCAGAATGGCGGCGCCACCAGCCTTGGCTCCAAGGGCACCAAGTGCTGCCAGGAAGATCAGCGACATGCCCGACACGATGGCGATGAGATGGCTAGCGGGTGCCAGCGTCCCAGTGACGATCGGGAGGGCGGCGCCGGCAGCGAAGGTCGCAGCCGAAGTCAATGCAGCCTGGACCGGCCGCGCCGTCGTGATGTCGGTGATTCCAAGCTCCTCGCGGGCATGCGTGCCCAAGGCATCCTTCGCCATGAGCTGCTCAGCGACCTGTCGCGCCAGCGCCGGGGCGACGCCGCGCGCGACATAGATCTGGGTGAGCTCCTGCAGCTCGAACTCCGGCTGGACGGCCAGCTCCTCCCGCTCGCGCGCGAGATCGGCTTTCTCGGTGTCCGATTGCGAGCTGACCGAGACATATTCGCCGGCCGCCATCGACATGGCTCCGGCCACGAGCCCGGCCACGCCTGCGACCATCACCTCGCTCGACGAGCTCGCGGCGGAGGCCACGCCGACCATCAGGCTGGCCGTGGAGATGATGCCGTCATTCGCGCCCAGAACGGCCGCTCGCAACCAGCCGATCCTGGCAGCGAGATGGTTCTCACTGTGGAGGCGGCTCATGCGAGATCGGCCTTTCCATTCCGCGGCAGTCGCACTCTGTCGGCAGCAGGCAGGAGCCGCGCCGAGTTCGAGATGAAAATCAACTCCGACGAAACATGGATGAAGGCGGCCAGGAGCGGATTCAGGAAACCGAAAGCGGCCAGCACGATTCCAAGCGCGTCGACCGATATCGTACCCGAGAAATTCTGCCAGATCACATGACGGGTGCGCCGGGCGATCCGGACCGTCTCGACGAGGCGCTCGAGGTCGTTGGCGAGCAGCACGATGTCCGCGCTCTCCTTGGCAACATCGGTGCCCGATCCCATCGCGATGCCGACGCTGGCGGCCGTCAGCGCGGGCGCATCGTTGATGCCGTCGCCCAGCATCGCGACCTTGGCGCCGGATGCGACCAGCGCGCGCACGCGTTCCAGCTTCTGCTCGGGCAGCATGCCGGCCTCGACCGCGTCGATCCCCAGGTTGGCGCCGACGCTGTTGGCGACCTTGGCGTTGTCTCCGGTGAGCAGGAGCGTCCGGATCCGCATCCCGTGCAGGGCGCGGATAGCGGCGGCCGCTTCCGGGCGCACCTCGTCGGCGACCGCGAAGGAACCGGCATAGAGCCCGTTGATCGCGACACAGATCTCGGAGGAAACGGCGTCGCCGCCGCGGTCGGCGGGCACCTCGACGCCGTCGGCCTGCAGGAGCTTGACGCTGCCGATCAGGATGTGGTCGTCGCCCAGCCGGGCGGCGACGCCGCGCCCGAGGCTGTAGTCGAAGCTGTCGGGCTCAGGCACCACGATCCCGCGAGCGCGCGCTTCGGCGACGACCGCCTTGGCGAGCGGATGCTCCGAGCGCAGCTCGGCCGCGGCCGCAAGCCGCAGGAGCTCCGCCTCCGCATGGCCGGCAGCCGGATGGATCGCCAGGACCCGGGGCTCGCCGAAGGTCAGCGTCCCGGTCTTGTCGAGCACGATCGTGTCGATCCGGCCGAGCGTCTCCAGATGCTTTCCGCCCTTGACGATGGCGCCGTTCCGCGCGGCACGACCGATGCCGCCCAACACCGCCAGAGGCGTGCCGGCGGCGACACCGCAGGCGCCGGCGACGATGATCACCGAAATCGTGTCGCGGATGTCTCCGGTGAGCAGGTAGGTGAGGATCGCCGCGGCGAAGGAGAAGTAGACGAGATAACCGGCGAGCTGGTCGGCGAGGCGCTGGACCGGAGCCCGGGACTGCTCGGCGTTCTCGATCGCGTCGATGATGCGCCCGAAGCTGGTGTCGCGGCCGATGCGGTCGACCTGGATGTCGAGCGCGCCGGACTGGTTGATCGAGCCGGCGAAGACGACGTCGCCTTCGCGGCATTTGACCGGCATCGACTCGCCGGTGATGCGCGCCTGATCGACATAGGATTCGCCCGCCATCACGACCCCGTCGACGGGAATGTTCTCGCCGGGCGCGACG
>JAEWKP010000107.1 GCA_023393655.1 Pseudomonadota bacterium
CAGGCGTCCGCACTCCTCGCTCGGCTACAAGCCGCCAGCCCCGGCAGTTATCGTGCAGCCATCAAATATGGTCGTGAAACCGACCATGCATTAGATTGAAACCGGACCACTCAATCGGGGCAGGCCACTGTGAAGACAGCACCTGCGCGGATTTCCTCGCCTGCGGGAGCGAGCGCGTGTGCAGGCAGGTGACTATGCGGGGTTTATCGAAGCGAGCCTGAAGCGACTTTGGGACCCTCCGCGTGAAGTAAAAAACTCCGCGCTTCGTGAAGGTATAAATCGCATTTTGGTCTACCACTTGGTACACTCCAAGTACGGTCAAACGGTGAAAACCGCTTGCCGCTCAAACACTTGGAGGACATTTGGCAGGAAGAAAATGGCGCGCCCGAAAGGATTCGAACCTCTGACCCTCAGATTCGTAGTCTGATGCTCTATCCAGCTGAGCTACGGGCGCGTCTCAGAGCGTCATGACGCGTTGCGTCCGGCCTGATGACGGGGGAGATAGCCGGTCCATTTCGTCTTGGCAACCCTCAAAATCGAGAAGTCATCGAATTGTTGTGATCGACCTCCAAGCGGGTTCGGGTCGACGCAGACGGGTGGTTCCGGCTGGCCATGACGCCGGAGCGGCGCGGTCGGCCAGGAGTCAGGCCGGGCGCCGGACCCTGCCCGCAGGCTGCGCGTGAGCGCCGGCCGGCGGGCAATGATCTGGGCCGGATCAGCGTGTCGCGCGGCGCGTGGCGCGTACGACGGAGGGACCGGAGACGGCGCCGGCCGCGCCGCCCACGACGGCGCCGACGGGCCCGGCGACGACTGCGCCGGTGCCGGCACCCACGGCTGCGCCGCCGATGCGTTGTTCGACCGTGTTGCCGCAGGCGCCGAGCATCAGGGTCGTGGTGAGGATCGCGGCGAGAAAGGGCAGACGCATGGCGGTTCTCCGTGTGAGCGAGGATCGAAACGCAATCTTGTCGTCCAGGTTCCGGAGGAGGAAAAGCGGATTTCCTGCCGGCCGGGCCGCGATCGCACTTGCGATCCACCGAAAAATCCGTATACAGCCGGCATCGCATCAGTCGCACCATTGCATGGGCGGTGAGGATCGTTACGGTCCGCGTCGCAGACTGAAGGTTTTTGACCGGCCCGTCTCGCAAGGGCAGGCCGATGGAGTTGAGACGATGAAGATCCGTAATTCGCTGAAGTCGCTGCGTGCGCGTCATCGCGACAACCAGCTCGTGCGCCGCAAGGGCCGCGTCTACATCATTAACAAGGTCCAGAAGCGCTTCAAGGCGCGTCAGGGCTGAGACGCCGCGCGGCTGCGGTCGCGCATCTGTCTCTGTTGGGATTTTGAAGAGCGGGACGCCGATGGCGTGCCCGCTCTTTGCGTTGCGCGCTCGCCCGGCTGTGATTTGACGAGGCGGCGGCGGCGGCTAGAGTTGCGACCATGATCCGTTCTCGCATCGCGCCTGCCGTCTTCGCGCTGCTGCTGGCCTCGGCCGGCCCGTTCGCGATCGGCGCGACCCAAGCTCAGCCCACGCCACCGTCGCGGCCCGGCACCGTTGCGCCCGCCGACAAGGCGGATAACCCGGCGATGCCGACTGCGCCGCAACGCAGCCCGGCGGCGACGCTGGCGCGGCTGTTCCAGCGCCTGCACGACGCCAAGACGCAGGAAGAGGCCGAGGGCGTCGCCAGGTTGATCCAGCGGCGCTGGGCCCGCTCCGGCTCCGACACTGCGGACCTGCTGATGACCAGGGCCCAGGAGGCGCTCAAGGGCAAGCAGAACGAGCTCGCGATCGAATTGCTCGACCGCGTCATCAGCCTGCAGCCAGACTGGGCCGAGGCCTGGAACCAGCGCGCCAATGCGCTTTATCTCCTCGGCGATTCGATCCGATCCATGCTCGATATCGGCGAGACGCTGAAGCGCGAGCCGCGTCATTACGGCGCCATGATGGGGCTGGGCATGATCCTGCGCCAGCAGGGCGACGACAAGGCCGCAATGGCAGCCTTCCGCAAGGCGCTGGAGATCTACCCGCAGTTCGAAGCCGTGAAGAAGGCGGTCGATGCGCTGAAGACCGAGGTCGACGGGCGGGACGCCTGAGCGCCGCTGAGCCGCTCCAAGTTTTACACGGAAACACACCGTCATTCCGGGCTCGACCCGGAATCCATCAGAGAGCGCAGCGTTCTACGATCGATTCCGGATCAGCGCCGCTTCGCGGCTTGTCCGTAATGACAGTCGGTGGTTGGCGGAAGAACGCCGGGGTCCCTTGGTCCTGCCCTTTAAGCCTTCTCGACATGCTCCTGGGCGACGAAGGCGATGCGGACCATGTTGGTGGCGCCGGGCGTGCCGAAGGGCACGCCGGCGACGACGATGATCCGGTCGCCGAGCTTGGCGTAATGTTCGCGCACCGCGAATTTGCAGGCGCGGAACGCCATGTCGTCGGCGTCGCTGGCGTCCTTGGTGACGATCGCGTGCACGCCCCAGACCAGCGTCAGGCGCCGCGCCGTGGCGCGGTTGGGGGTGAGCGCGATCACCGTCGAATTCGGGCGCTCGCGGGCGATGCGGAAGGCGGTCGAGCCCGATGAGGTCCAGGCGCAGATCGCCTTGAGGTTCAGGGTCTCGGCGATCTCGTGAGAGGCCTTGGCGATGGCGTCGGCACCGGTGGCCTCAGGTTCGTTGCGCTGCGATTCGAGGATCGAGCGATAGACTGCATCGCCCTCGACCTCCTCGGCGATGCGGTTCATCATCGTCACGGCCTCGATCGGATACTGGCCGGCGGCGCTCTCGGCCGAGAGCATGACCGCATCCGCGCCCTCGAAAACGGCGGTGGCGACGTCGGAGACCTCGGCGCGGGTCGGCACGGGGGTCGTGATCATGCTTTCCAGCATCTGGGTCGCGACCACGACCGGCTTGCCCTTGAGGCGGGCCATGCGGGTCAGGCGCTTCTGCGTGCCCGGCACCTGCTCCAGCGGCATCTCGACGCCGAGATCGCCGCGCGCGACCATGATCGCATCGGAGGCATCGATGATCTCCTCCATGCGCGCGACGGCCTGCGGCTTCTCGATCTTGGCCAGCGCCAGCGCCCGGCCGCGGACGATCTTGCGCAGATCCGCCATGTCCTCGGGCCGCTGCACGAAGGACAGCGCGATCCAGTCGACGCCGACCTCGGCCGCGACCTCGGCATCGGCGCGGTCCTTCTCGGTCATGGCCGAAACGGCGATGGTGGTGTCGGGCAGGCTCACGCCCTTGCGCGACGACAGGCGTCCGCCGATCAGCACCTTGGTCACGGCGGCCTTGTCCGAGGCCTTCTCCACGACGAGGCGCAGCTTGCCGTCATCGAGGATCAGGTGGTGGCCGGGCTCGAGCGCGCTCAGGATTTCGGGATGGGGGAGGTGGACGCGCTTGGCATCGCCGGGGGCGGGGTCGGAATCGAGCGTAAATCGCGCGCCCTTCTCCAGCATGACGCCGCCGTCGCCGCCGAACTGGCCGACGCGCAGCTTCGGGCCCTGCAGATCCGCGAGGATGCCGACCGGGCGGCGGAACTTGCCTTCCAGACCGCGCAGCATCGCGACCTTCTCATGAAGCGTCTCGCGCTGGGTGTGGCTCATGTTGATCCGGAACACGTCGACGCCGGCTTCGAACAGTTTCGCGCACATCTCCTCGGTCGCGGAGGCGGGGCCAAGCGTGGCGATGATCTTGATCCGGCGTTCGCGCTTCATTGCTCTTCCCCTGCGATCGGCAAGCCCATACGCCCCCGACCGCACCCTTTCATCCATCATGGAGCGCGGTCTGCCCGTTGCCGGGGCCTCGCTTCCGGTTCTTGCCCGCAGGCCCGGCCAGGCCTCGCGTCGATCATCACCTTATGCCGGGACCATGGCCCAGCGTAAGCCGGTCAAGGCCGCGGCGTGCCGCTGCCGGTATCGGTGAGCTGGATCGTCCAGCTCTTCTGCTCGCCGGTATCGACTTCGAAGAAGCCGGCGCGGTCGTAGCCGCGGGCCAGGCAGTCCTCGATCCCCCGGATCGTGAATTCCTTGTTGCGCACGCACATGACCGATTTGCCGGTCCATTCGCCGCCCTTGTCGTAATCCACGGCATGGACATAGTAGAAGCGCGCCGCCAGCGTGCCGCGCAGCAGCGTCTCGCAGCCGCGCGGGCTGATGTTCCACCAGCCCTCGGTGATCCAGCCCTGCGCATCGCGATAGCCGATCGCGACGCCGACGCGGCTCGACGTGGTGTTGCACATGCGCAGATCGGCCTTCGCCGGCGCCACGCTTGCGAGGAAGGCGGCCGCGCAGAAGGCGAGGGGGAGGACCGTTCGAGGAAAGCCCGGCATTCTCACGGTTCGATCAGGATCACGCGGCAGTCGATGACATTGGTCAGTGTCGGCCCCGGCTGCAGCAAATCGCCGAGCGCTTCGAAGAAGCCGGTCGAATCGTTGTCGGCGAGGGATCGGGCGGGATCAAGGCCGATTGCGGCGGCACGAGCCAAAGTCTGGGGATCGACAACGGCACCGGCCGGGTCGGTGGCCTCGCCGCCGCCGCCATCGGTGCCGTCGGTGTCGCCGGCGAGTGCGACGATGCCGGGCTCGCCGGCGAGCGCGATCGCCAGTGCCAGGGCATATTCCTGGTTGGGGCCGCCACGGCCGGAGCCGCGCAGGGTCACGGTGAGCTCGCCGCCGGACAGAATCGCGGCACGCTTGCCCTCGCGCTTCAGGCGCCGGGCGAGATCGGCATGGGCGGCTGCGACGTCACGCGCCTCGCCTTCGAGATCGGCGCCGAGATCATGCACCGCATAGCCGGCGGCTTCTGCCGCCGCGCGCGCTGCCGTCATTCCATCGGCCGGGCGGGCGATGATGCGGAATTCAGTGTTGGCAAAAGCAGGATGGCCGGGCTTCGGCGTCTCGTTTGCGGGGTCGTCGAGCAGGTTGCGGGCGGCGGGCGGCAGGTCGAGCCCGTAGCGGGCGACAATGGCGCGGGCCTCGGCGGTCGTGCTGGGGTCGGCGACGGTCGGGCCGGAGGCGATCGCGGCCGGCTCGTCGCCGGGCACGTCGGAAATGGCGAGGGTGAGGACG
Source organism: Pseudomonadota bacterium (assembly GCA_023393655.1). GTDB lineage: Bacteria > Pseudomonadota > Alphaproteobacteria > Rhizobiales > Beijerinckiaceae > Allobosea. The sequence continues at coordinate 5,061 of JAEWKP010000107.1, forward strand.
CGCGCGGGCGCAGCGGCGAGCGCGAGCCGGCCGCCCTTGATCCGCGACAGCCGCTTGCGGACGATGTTCATCTCGCCGATCGGGGCGCCGGAGCGCAGCAGCGCCTTGTTGACCGCCTGCTTCTCGGCGAGCGTTAGCCCGCCGGCAGGCGCGACCCAATTGGCCGAGCCGCCGCCCGAGAGCAGCACGAGCACGAGGTCGCCTTCCGTGGCGGAAGTGGCGAGCGCGAGCGCCCGGTCGGCGCTGTCGATGCTGCCCTGGTCGGGGACGGGGTGGCCGGCTGCCACCATCGGGATATGCCGGGTCGGGGCGGTGTAGCCGTGCCGGGCGACGGCATGGCCGAACAGGCGCTCACGCGGGAAGCCCTGGTCGAGATAATGTGCTTCGGCCAGTGCCGCCATGCTGCCGGCGGCCTTGCCGGCCGCGAGCAGGATCAGACGCCCAGTTGCGGGGGCTGAGGGCAAGTGTCGTGGCAGGCAGCCCGAGGGATGGGCGCGGGCGACGGCGGCGTCGAAGATCGTGCGTGCGGTCGCGCGCATCGTTTCGATCGTGGTGATGGACTGCGGCACGCCCCGCCACTCCCTGCGTCTGTGCCGCCTGGCGGCGAGCCTGTTCGCTTCCTTGTAGGTCGGGCGCGTCGCGGCGTCATCAGCCGTCTGGTGATGTAATCATACTTTTTGTACGGAGCCCGCTGCCGACCCAGCGGTCGATTGCGGTGATGCGGCATCAGGACTGTTGAGAGCGGCGGGGTGAAGGACAGTTCAGTCTTGACGGGCAGACCCGATCCGGGCGAACGCTGCCGGCCAATTTCGTACGCGAGAAGGTTATCAGATGGACGATCCGGTTGCTGGCGACCAGCTGAAGAGCATTGTCGAGCGCATCGAGCGGCTCGAGGAAGAGAAGAAGACGATCGCCGACGACATCAAGGAGGTCTATGCCGAGGCCAAGGGCACCGGCTACGACGTCAAGGTGCTGCGCAAGGTCGTGG
>JAEWKP010000421.1 GCA_023393655.1 Pseudomonadota bacterium
ACTTTTCGGTCCGATGCTATGGCCGTCCCGCCCGGGACGAGGCTGTCGGGCACCTCGCCGGGCGCGAGCTCGCGCGGCCGGTTGAGATTGACCAGCGGCCAGACCTGCCAGAACGAGGCCGCGATCAGCAGGATGCCGAGCAGTCCGGCACTGTTGGCGCCCTGCTGGAAGGCGCGCAGCGTGAAGGCCGTGAGCATCAGCAGCGAGAGCGCGCCGAGAGCGGCCACGCCGAGCCAGATCGGCTTCGGCCGCCCGGCGACGAAACGGGCGCGCGGATTGGCCCGCGCGATCGCGGCCGACAGCGCGGTGACGAAGCGGCGATAGCGCGGATCGTCGCGGTCGAGATCGGTGAGCGAGCGCCAGGACAGATTGCCGAAGGTCACCGTCCTCCCGTCGCTGAGGCTGAGCTGCGTCTTGTAGCCCTTCGAGGAGATGTTGCCGGGCGCATAAACGAAGCGGACCTGCTCGACCGCGCTCAGGCGAATGATGTCGACCCGGCGCGTCCTGTCGACTTCGAGCGTGTCGCCGTCGAGTTTGTAGGCGATCTCGAAGCCCACGGGCTTCGGGCGCTGGCGCCAGCTCGGGGCAGGGCCGTCATCGTCCTCGTCCATGATCGCTTTCGTCACCGCGCCAGCACCTTCATCGCGCCATCGAGCCCGTCGAGCGTCAGCGGGAACATGCGCCCGCCCATCAGTCCGCCGATCTGGCGGATCGACTGGGTGTAGTTCCAGAGATTCTGCTGCACGGGGTTGAGCCAGACCGATTTCGGAAACTTGGTCGCCAGTCGCTCCATCCAAACCTCGCCGGCTTCCTCGTTCCAGTGCTCGACCGAGCCGCCGGGCATCGCGATCTCGTAGGGGCTCATCGAGGCATCGCCGACGAAGACGAGGCGATAATCGGAGGGATAGGTCCTGAGCACGTCCCAGGTGGCGATCTGCTGGTCGTGACGCCGGCGGTTCTCCTTCCAGACCCGCTCATAGGGGCAGTTATGGAAGTAGAAATGCTCGAAATGCTTGAACTCGGCCCGCGCCGCCGAGAACAACTCCTCGGCCAATTCGATATGCCAGTCCATCGAGCCGCCGACATCGAGGAAGAGCAGCACCTTCACGGCGTTGCGGCGCTCGGGGCGCAGCTTGACGTCGAGATAGCCGTGCCGGGCGGTCTCGGAAATGGTGTTGTCGAGGTCGAGTTCCTCGGCAGCGCCCGTGCGGGCGAAGCGGCGCAGGCGCCGGAGCGCGATCCGCATGTTGCGAACGCCGAGCTCGCGCGTGTCGTCGAAATCCTTGAACTCCCGCTTGTCCCAGACCTTCACAGCCCGGAAATTGCGGTTCTTGTCCTGGCCGATGCGGATGCCTTCGGGATTGTAGCCATAGGCCCCATAGGGCGAGGTGCCGGCGGTGCCGATCCATTTGCTGCCGCCCTGGTGGCGGCCCTTCTGCTCGTCGAGCCGCTGTTTCAGCGTCTCCCAGAGCTTCTCCCAGCCCATCGCATCGATCTGGGCCTTCTCTTCGTCGGTCAGGAATTTCTCGGCGAGCTTGCGCAGCCATTCCTCGGGAATGCCGGCTTCCTCGATCGCCTGCTGCAGCGTCTCCATGCCCTTGAACACCTGGGCGAAGACGCGGTCGAACTTGTCGAGATGGCGCTCGTCCTTCACCAGCGTGGCGCGGGCGAGATAGTAGAACTCGTCGACCCGATGCTCGGCGAGATCGGCCTCCACCCCTTCGAGCAGCGTCAGATATTCGCGCAGGGTCACGGGGACCTTGGCGGCGCGCAGATCGGTAAAGAGGCGAAGGAACATGCCGCTAATGTGTGGGCATGGGGCGCCGGGTCAAGCAGCGTCCACGTTTCATGCGCGAACGCTGCCTGAACCCGATGATGGCCTTACGCCACCGCGTCGGCGAGGTCCTTGGTGACCTTGAACTTCACGACGGTCTTGGCAGGGACCTTGATGGTCGCGCCGGTCGAGGGGTTGCGGGCCTCGCGGGCCTCGCGCTTGGCGGCGGAGAGCTTGCCGATGCCGCCGAGCGTGACGTCGTCGCCCTTTTTGAGGGTCTTGGCGACGGTCGCGCCGAGAGAGGCAAGGATGGCCGAGACATCGGCCTTGGTCTTGCCGGTCTCGTCGGCAATGGCGGCGATCAGTTCGTTCTTGGTCATGAATTCCTCCTAGAGAAGGTGGTTCAGGCGTCGCGTGCTGGATGACGGCCGTTCATGCTCGTTTCCGACACGAGCGACCGCGACACATGGATGCCATTCGCGGCGCGCAACTCACGCAGTTGCCACGGTTATCGCGGAAAGACGATGGCCGCGGCGGTAGATACGCACAGGAAACGGCTCCGTTCCATCGGGTTTCGCGCCGGAACGGGCCTTGTTGAGAACCAGTCCAGTTTTCCAGCGGCGATCGACCGGTCGTCAGGTGCCGGGGTTGCGAATCGCTGCGGCGGCGAAAGAAGGCCGCCGCAGCGCGGGAATCCGTCCTCAGGCCTGGATGCCGTCGACATACC
>JAEWKP010000423.1 GCA_023393655.1 Pseudomonadota bacterium
ACCTCGAGCTTGATGTCCTTCTCGCCGGCGAGCGAATCGAGCAGGTCGACGTTCGGATACTCGATCATGTCGATCTCGCCGGCCCGGATCGCGGCGATCGCGGTCGCCTCGTCGGCGATGTTCTCGAACACGACCCGGTCGACATTCACGACCTTGCCGCCCGAGGTGAACACCGCAGGCTCCGAACGCGGCACGTAGTTCGGGTTCTTGTCGTAGACGTAGCGCTGGCCCTGGACGACCGCGCCCTCGTTGAACAGGAACGGCCCGGAGCCGAGGATCGTGCTGATCTGCTGGTTCGGGTCGGTCCCGGCCTCCTTCTCGCGCATGATGTAGCAGACATTGGTCGCGGCCTTGGCGAGCCATTCCACCACGAGCCCATAGGGCTCCTTCATCACGATCTGGAAGGTCTTGTCGTCCTTGACCGGTGTGTCGGCGAGACGTGCCATCATGTGCTGGCCGCCGCCGTCGCGGGCGCCCCAGCGCCGGATCGAGGCGACGCAGTCCTTCGCGGTGACGGGCGTTCCGTCGCTGAAGCGCAGCCCGTCGCGCAGTTCGAACGTGTAGGTCTTGCGGTCGTCCGAGAGCGACCATTTCGAGACCATCTGCGGCTGCGGCTCGTATTTGTCGTTCACGCCGAACAGCGTGTCATAGACCATGCCTGCGTGATACGAGGTCATGTTCGCCGTCGTCCAGATCGGATCGAAGACGCGAAGATCGCCGTGCAGGACGGCCTTGAGCGTGCGGGCGGCTGTAGGCGTGGTCTGGGCGCGGATCGTGGCCGGCGCGGCGATGATCGCGCTGGTTGCCAATCCGCCCTGAACGAAACGTCTGCGTGTCGTGGTCATGTCGTTCTCCTCCGCGTTGAATTAGAGGACCGCAGGCATTCGCCTCGTCTGGCCCTCATCGGGTCATGCTTCTTCTCTCCGGTTCCTTTCTGGGCGCGGGGGCGTCAGACGACGAGCCGGCCCGGCGGGAGCGGATCATGCGGCCAGAGCGGCCGGCTGATCTTGCGATAGGGATATTTGCGCACGTCGAGATGCGAGGGGCCGCCGCCATCGGTGTAAATCACCTCGCTGGCGATCGGGCCGTAGGCCGCATGGAAATGATTGGTCGACTTGACCGAGACGATGCGCTTCTGCGTCGGGTCGATGCCGACGCTGGTGAAGATCTCCAGCCCCAGCGCCTGCGTCCGGTGCGAGAGCAGGGCGACGTCGATGCCGTCGATGCGGATGCCGACCGCATCGCCGATCGGCACCTTGGCGGTGCCGAAGCTCTGCGTGCCCCCGCGGATGGCGCCCAGCACCGTCACCTCGCCGTCGACCGGCGTGCCCGAGGTCGCGGCCGCCTTGCCGCCGAAGCGCAGCGGAATGGTCGCGCCGACGCCGGCCGTCAGGCAGAACGCGACTGCGACCGGGTCCCAGACCGGGCCGACAGCGGCGTCGGAAATGCCGCGCTCGCGCAGGCGGTGGATGATGTTGGTGTTGTCGGAGGCCGCGCCGCCGCCGGCATTGTCGGTGGAATCCGCGATGACGCGCGGGCCGTTGGCGGCGCCGCCGAGCGCCCGGTCGAGCGCTTCGTCGAGCGGGGTCACCGGCGGGGCGAACTGCCCCTTGAGCGAGCGGAACTCCTCGCCGAGCTTCGCCGCCAGCGCATCGCCCTTCGCCTTGTCATTGTCGGTGATGACGAGGACGCGGCTGCCGATCTCCGGCACGTCGCCCTGCTGGAAGCCATGCGCCAGCGAGACCGAAAGGATGCCGTCCTTGCCTTCGAGCGCGCTCATCCGGTCGACGAAGGAGCGGCCGGGCTCGCGCGTCGTCGGCACCAGCTCGATCATCCGGCAATCGTAGAGCGACATCACCGGTTTGATCTCGCCGCGGATCGTCCGGAGGATGATGTCGACCAGTTCCTCGGCCCGCTCGACGAAGTCGATATGCGGGTATTCCTTGTAGAGGATGACGGCATCGGCGAGGCGCACGCGCTTCTCGGTCAGGTGGCAATGCGGATCGAGCTCGACGCCGATCGGCACGGAGGGGCCGACGATGGCGCGGACATGCTCGATGATGTCGCCTTCGCAATCGTCATAGCCATGCGCGACCATCGCGCCGTGCAGGCCGAGCAGCACGCCATCGACCGGCAGCGCCGCCTTGAGCTGGGCGAGGATCTCGTCGCGCATCTCCTCGTAATCGGCCTTGGCGCAGGTGCCCGACGGCTCGGCCCAGAAGCAGGAGCCCTCGACCAGCTCGAAGCCATCTCGCCTGGAGCGCTGCCGCGCGACATAGAGCGGGGCGGTGGTGTGGGTCGCCCGGTCGGGATGCTGGCCCGCCGGGAAATAGGCGGACGCCTCGAAATTGGCCCGCGATGTCGGGATAGGAGAGAACGTATTGGTCTCGGTTGCGAGCGACGCAGCAAACAGACGCATAACCTACCTTTCCGACGATGTTGCCCTCATGTTCGGTTGGCCGTGAAGGCCATGTCAAGCTGCAGCGCGAGCAGAGGGATTGCAGATGCAGCATTGATGCAGTGCACCTCATTGTTGCTAATGAGGCGCATTAGCATTCGCCGCTTATGGCCTTGATGCCGGGCTGGTCGACGGGCGGCGACTCACTGTGCCAGCGTGACTTCCCACATCCGCAGCTTGGACTGCCAGGGCTGGAAGCCGGAGATGGCCTTGTTCATCGCGACCGCGTCGAGGCCGTTATAGAGGAAGATCAGCGGCACCTCGTCGATGACGCGGCGGTGCAGCTCGTCGAAGATCTTCTGCCGCTCGGGCTTGTCCGAGATCAGCATCGACTTGTCGATCAGCGCCTGCGCCTCCGGATTGTCCCAGACCTTGCGCGGCTGCTTGTCCTTGGGGCCGGAGAACTGTTCGAAGGCGATCGCCGGGTCGAAGCGGGCCGAGAACGAGAAGGACTGCATCTGGTAATTGCCCTTGTTGAACCGGTCGAGCTGCGTCGCCCAGTCCAGGATCTCGATCTCGGCATTGATTCCGACCGCCTGCAGCATCTGCTGCCAGACCACCGCCGCCGGGAAGCTCGGGACGGTCGGGCGCTTGTTGGCGAGGATGGTGATCTTCTCGCCCTTGTAGCCGGCCTCCTGCAGCAACTGCTTGGCACGGGCCGGGTCGTATTTATGGCCCTGCTTCTCGACCTCGCCGAAATAGCCGGAGGTCGAGTAGATCGGCGAGTTGTTCGGCGTGCCCAGATTGTTGGAAGCGGCCGCGACCAGCTCGGGATAGTCGAGTGCTGCCGCGATCGCCTGGCGCAGCTTCTTGTTGCCCATCACGGCGTCTTTGGTCTGGATCAGGAAGATGTGGCGGACCGCATTGGGCGCGACCGCGACCTTGAGGCTCGGCACCTTCTTGAGCTCCTCGACATCGCTCGGCAGCGTCTCGCTCATCTGCAGCGCGCCGGAGATCAGGCCGGCCTTCACGGTCGCCGCATCCTTGACGACGAGGAACTTGACTTCCTTGAGCAGCGGGCGCTTCGAGCCGACATAGCCGTCGATCTTGCCTTGCCCCGGCGACTGGTAGCCGTCGAAGGCCGTCATGGTGAAATACTCGCCGCGCTTCCACTCGCCGAACTTGTAGGGGCCGGTGCCGATCGGCTTGTCCCAGCTTCCGTCCGCGTTGACGGAATCCTTGTGCAGGATCGCGGTCATCGCGCAGTCGGTGCGGGCCATCGTGTCCAAGAACAGCGCGTTCGGCTTTTCGATGGTCATGACGAAGGTCTTGGCATCGGGCGCCGAGACGGATGTGACCTTGAGGCCGCTGCGCCCGTCGAATTCCGAGGTGCAGCGCCACTGGGTCTTCGGGTCCATGTAGCGGTTCCAGCTCCACAGCACGTCGGCCGAGGTCAGCGTCGCGCCATTGTGGAACTTCACGCCCTCGCGCAGCGTGAAGGTATAGGTCTTGCCGTCGGCCGAGAGATCGACCTTCTGCGCCAGCAGAGGCGTGGCGTTGCCGCCTTCGTTATAGCCGACGAGCCCCTCGACGAGCTGCAGCGCGAAATCGTCGGTGCTGTCGTCGCGGTTGACGCCGGGATTGTTGCTGCGGATGTCGGCCGCCACGGCCACGGTGATCGACTGGGCTGCGGCCGGGCTCGCGCAAGCGGCGAGCAGGATGGCAAGGGCGAGTGGACGTCTCATGGCATCGGCTCCCTCAAGGTGCCGCGACAAGCGGCGCGATCGATGTCGGTCAGGCGGCCTGCTCGGTCGCGAAAGGGTTGCCGGTCAGGCCGTAGCAAGTGAAATGACGGTTGAGCGCCGGCAGCGGCGCCACCTCCATCACGCCCTTGCCCGGTTCGAGCAGGATCATCGCCACGCTGGCGGTGATGTCGCCGCGCTGGCCGGGGCGCGGCGGGCGGCAGACGCAGAAGGGCGACAGGAAATCGTCGAACAGCGCGGCCTTCAGGTCCTCGCGGCCGAGCGGCCGGCGCGGCTCGTTCAGCAGCTTGCGGACGCGCCAGTCGCGATAGGGGCTGTCAGGCGCGCTGGCGATGCCGGTCTCGCGCAGCTTGGTCAGCGCGGTCGGATTGACCCAGTGATTGGCATGCACGATCAGCCCGTCCTCGGGCAGGATCGGGAAGGCCTCGTCCGGCGCGCATTCGAGGTCGATGCCGAAACCCTTGTCCTGGCTCAACATCATGTTGGTCGAGCAGGCCTTGGGCGTGGTCGCGACGACCTTGATCGCCAGCGCCAGATGCTCCTGCTCCATCGCCTTGCGGCGGATCAGCGCCAGCGGCACGCCTTCCTGGCAATAGTCGCGGTCGCTGCGCAGGTAGTTGCCGGTCACGCAGATGCCGGCCTCGTTCATGCCGTGCCGGCCCAGCCCTCCGGCCTCGACGAAGGTCAGGAGGTCCGGCCCGTTCTTCCGCTGCACCCTGAGCACGATCGCGGTCTTCGCGCATTCCGGCTGCCAGTCCCAGTTCTGGCCCTGGATGATACCGCCGGTGGCGCTGCGCTCGGGCAGGATGATCGCCCCGGTGCAGCCGTCATTATCTGCCTCGTCTTCCTCTTCCTCCTCGTCGACACGGCTGGCGATCAGCCTTGCCTTGGCGACGATCTCGGTGCGGGCATTGATCATGATGACCGCATCGAGCGGCACGCCGGAGCCGTCGGCGATGCCGCGCATTTCCTCCAGATAGGCCTCGTCGAAAGCCGCGATGCCCTGCCTCGCCTCGTCGATCAACTTGCGGCGCAGCGTCGTGCTGGAGCTGAGCCCGTCCAACTGGCCGGCATAGAAGCGGGCACTACCGGCGATGCGATCCGGCACCGCGGCGCCATAGCTGCGGCCGCGCTCATAGGGCGAGCCTGAGATCGAGACGAAAGGAAATGGTTCGATCATGAGACACTGCTGTGTTTTTTGATTGACCAAGATGCACAGTGGCGCATCATTCCGCGGATTGTCAAATCGCTCCCGAAGAAGCGGAATCACGGCATGGCCAGCAATCTGCGCGGCGAGATCATCGGCGATATCCTGCGGCTGGCCCGCGACGAGGGCTGGACTGCGGGCGCCCCCGTCGGCGTGAAGCCTTTGGCGGCACGCTTCGGCGTTTCGCGCACGCCGGTGCGGAGCGCGCTGGTGGCGCTGGTCGAGATGGGGCTGCTGGCACGCGAGCAGGGCCAGGGTTTCAGCCTGCTGCGGCCGGTCGATGACGTGGCGATCGCGGCACATATGCCGGCCCCGGCTGGCGGCGGCGAACTCTACCAGAGGATTTTGACCGAGCGGGCGCGCGGCGAACTCCCGACCGAGGTCACCGAGAACGCGATGCTGGCCTATTTCGGCGCGGCCAAGGGCGATCTGCGCAAGGCCCTGATGCGACTGTCGTCGGAAGGGCTGGTCCAGCGCCAGCGCGGCCATGGCTGGCGCTTTACCGAGAGCCTCGACACGCCGGAGGCCATCCTCGAATCCTATGCCTTCCGCATCGCCATCGAGACGGCGGCGCTCAATCAGCCCGGCTACAGCGTCGATGCCGTGGAGCTTGGCCGGCTGCGCACGGCGCATGAGGCCCTGATGCGCCGGCCGGTCGGCGAGGTCACGCCGCAGCTCTGGTTCGAGGTCAATTCGACCTTCCACGAGACGCTGGCCTCATGGTCGCGCAACCGCTTCTTCCTGCAGGCCGTCAGGCGTCAGAACGCATTGCGGCGCATGCATCAGTTTGCCGATTTCTGGGAGCTGGAGCCGGAGCAGATTCTGCAATCCTGCCGGGATCATCTCGCCATCCTCGCCGCGCTCGATAGCGGAGACCAGCCGGGCGCCGTGAGGCTGCTCGTCGAGCATCTCTCCGGGGCGGCGCGCGACTGGGAAGTGCAGCCGCCGGAGGGCTCGGCGCGCCTCTGACACAGCCGCTACAGCGACAATTGCGAGCCGGCCTCAGCGCAGCTCACCTTGAGCGCCCTGAGGATCGCGCCCTCGTCGGTCGCGATGCCGTGGCGCTGCAGGCAGGGCACCAGGATCGCCGCCTCGGCATGCCCACCTGGGCCGATGACCGGGCAGGCGATGTCGGTCACCGCCATGATGTCGCGGCTGGCCGCGACGCGATGCCCGAGGGCGCGGATTTCGGCGAAGGTCCGCTCGGTCTCGGCCGCTGCGAGGCGCTGCTTGTCGGCCTCCGAGGCTTCCCGCATCAGCAGGCTGCGCCGCGTTTCGCTCTGGAAGGCGAGGATCAGCAGCCCGGAATTCGCATCGAGCGCGGGCCGGCCATAGCCCGGCCTGACGATGACGCTGGCGTCGAGATGTCCGGAGGTCGTCGCCAGCACCACGGTCTGCGCCCGGCTCAGCACGACGAGATGCGCGACCTGGCCGCTCGTCTCGCTGAAGCGCTCCATCACTGGCAGCACGATCGAGGTGAGCTGGCGCCCGGCCGGGGTGCGGATGCCCAGGTCGAACAATCGGCGTGACAGTTCCAGCCTGTCCGTGCCGGCTTCGCGGGCGAGATAGCCGCGCTGCTGCAGCACGAAGACCATGCGGAAGATCTCGCTCTTCGAGCGGGCGAGGCGCTCGGCGATCTCGCGGGTCGAGAGCGGCTCGCCGACCTCGGCCAGGAGTTCGAGGATATCGAGCCCCTTCTCCAGCGCCGGCGCCGCATAGCTGCCCTTGTCTCCGTTTTCGGTATCCGGCAGGTCGCTCATGGCTTTTCTGTTTCATATATGAAGCTTGACATCAAATAAGAAACGAACCTAGCCTCCAGGTAAAGGGGAGGCGGATGGTACGATCGTCGGATCATATCGCAGGTTCTGGGAGCGTCGCGCCGCTGTCGCGCGGCGGCCGGCGATGAAATATGGCCTGCAGTTCCGCGATGTCTTCGCCGCCTGGGAATCGATCCTCGACGGCGTCTGGATCACGCTGCTGCTCTCTGCGCTGGCGATGGCCGGCGGTCTCGTTATCGGCATCGCCTGCGCCGCCGCCCGCGTCTATGGCCCGGCCTGGCTGCGCCGCATCGTCGGCACCTATGTCGAGGTCATCCGCAACACGCCGCTGCTGGTGCAGCTCTTCCTGATCTTCTTCGGCTTGCCGAGCTTCGGCGTCAGGCTCGACGGCCTCACCGCCGCGATCATCGCGCTGGTCATCAATCTCGGCGCCTACACCACCGAGATCGTCCGCGCCGGGCTGGAGGCCGTGCCGAAGGCGCAGGTCGAGGCCGGTCATTCGCTCGGCCTCTCCGGCCTGCAGGTCTTCCGTTATGTCGTGATGTTCCCGGCGCTGAAGGCGATGTTCCCGGCGCTCGCCAGCCAGTTCGTGCTGCTGATGCTGGCGACCAGCGTCGTCTCGCAGATCTCGGTCGAGGACCTGTTCCACGCGGCCTCGATCGTGCAGTCGCGCACCTTCCGCGATTTCGAGGTCTACACCGTCATCGGCGTGCTCTATCTCGGGCTCGCCTTCGCCTTCCGTGGCCTGTTCGCGGGCCTCTACTATTGGGCGTTCGTCAGGCGATGATCCGCGAATTTGGCCTCATCGATGTGATGTATCTGATCGCGGCGGCGCGCTGGACGCTGGCGCTGACCGCGACCGCCTTCATCGGCGCGTCGCTGATCGGCATCGTCATCGCCATCGCCCGCATCCTGCCCTTCGCGCCGCTGCGCTGGCTCGCGGCGGCCTATATCCACATCGTCCAGGGCACGCCGCTTCTGGTCTGGCTGTTCGTGATCTTCTTCGGCCTGCCGCTTGTCGGCATCTCGGTCAATCCGTGGCTCGCCGCTGCAACGGCCTTCTCGGTCTATGGCAGCGCCTTTTTGGGCGAGATCTGGCGCGGCGCGCTGGTGTCCATCGCGAAGACGCAATGGGAGGCCGGCGCCTCGCTCGGGCTCTCGCTCTGGGAGCAGTTGCGCCATGTCATCGTGCCGCAATCGATCCGCGTGGCGATCCCGCCGACCGTCGGCTTCCTCGTCCAGCTCATCAAGAACACCTCGCTCGCCGCCGTGATCGGCTTCGTCGAACTGACGCGCGAGGGCCAGCTCACGGCGGCCGGCACCTACAAGCCCTTCGCCGTCTACATCACCGTCGCCGCGATTTATTTCGCGATGTGCTTCCCCCTCTCGCAATGGAGCCGCTCGATCGAGCGGAAGCTCGATGTCGCTCGTTGAAATCCACGGGATCAACAAGAGCTACGGCTCGGTCCAGGTGCTGAAGGATGTTTCGCTCGATATCGCCAAGGGCGAGGTCGTCGCGGTGATCGGCCGCTCGGGCTCGGGCAAGAGCACGATGCTGCGCTGCATCAACGGGCTCGAGCCGATCCAGGCCGGGGTGATCCGCGTCGACGGCACGCAGGTCAACGACCCCGCGACCAACCTGCGCAAGCTGCGCCAGGAGGTCGGTATCGTCTTCCAGAGCTTCAACCTGTTCCCGCATCTCTCGGTCTGCGACAACATCACGCTCGCCCCGCGCGTCGTGAAGAAACAGGCCCCGCAGGCCGCCCGCGAGGTGGCGCGCGAGGTGCTTGCCCGCGTCGGATTGGAAGACAAGCTCGACGCCTATCCCTCGCAGCTCTCGGGCGGCCAGCAGCAGCGCGTCGCCATCGCCCGCTCGCTCGCGATGCGACCGAAGCTGATGCTGTTCGACGAGGTCACCTCCGCGCTCGATCCGGAGCTCACCGGCGAGGTGCTCAAGGTGCTCGAATCCGTGGCGAGCGAGGGGATGACCATGATCCTCGTGACCCATGAGATGGGCTTCGCCCGCCGCTTCGGCTCGCGCGTCGTCTTCATGCACGAGGGCCGCATTCACGAGCAGGGGCCGGCGGCAGCCGTCCTGGCCGAACCCAAGACGGCGGAACTCCAGACCTTCCTCAGTGCGGTCCTGCACTGAGGCTGAATGCCAACAACATCAACGAGGGGAGAAAAGACGATGCGTTCACTGTTCGCTGGTTTGGCCGCCCTGGCCATCGCCGCCTTCGGCGCCGCCGAGGCCAAGGCCGATAAGCTCCAGGATATCCTGTCCAAGGGCGTCGTCCGCATCGGCGTGCCGCTCGATGCGCCGCCCTTCGGTTCGCAGGATGAGGACCGCAAGGCGATCGGATTCGACATCGAGATGGCCGAGATGGTCGCCAAGGGGCTGGGCGTGAAGCTGGAGATGCAGCAGATCACCGGCGCCAACCGCATCCCCTTCCTGATGACCGACAAGGTCGACATCGTCATCTCGGTGATGGGCCTGACGCCGGAGCGCGCCAAGCAGATCCAGTTCACCGCGCCCTATGCGAACACTTTCCTTGCGGTCTACGGCGCGAAAAGCTCCGGCGTGTCGAGCCCGGAGACGATCGGCTCGGCCCGCGTCGCCGCCGCCAAGGGCACGACGCAGGAACTCGCCATCTCGGCCGCCGCGCCGAAGGCCAGCCTGATGCGCACCGAGGACGACGCGACGGCGGCTGCCGCCTACATCACTGGCCAGGCCGATCTCCTCGCCACCAATTCGATCGTGGCGCAGGCGCTCGCCAAGCAGAACCCGAACAAGGAATTCGAGCGCAAGTTCGTCATCCGCCGCAGCCCGGCCCATATGGGCGTGCAGATGGACCAGCATAATCTCGTGCGCTGGCTCGACAGCTTCATCTTCTTCAATTCGATGAACGGCGAGCTCGAGCGGCTGCACCGCAAGTATCTGGACATGCCGATGGACCCGCTGCCGACGCTGTGACGTCGTAACGGTTGCCGCCGGGCGCACTGCCGCGCCCGGCTTTCCCATGCTTTCCAACGGCCCGCCCGCGGCGCCGATCCAGCCCTGCACCCTGCGTGATCCCATGAGCACAGCCAGCGCCGCGCGCGCCAAGCCGACCCCGCGCCCGTCCAGCGCCTTCCTCACCGTCGATCTCGATCGCGAGGGCAAGCAGACCGGCTTCCTGATGATCCCGCATTCCCCGCATGACGATGCCTGGGGCGCGACCCGCGTGCCGATCGCCGTGATCAAGAACGGCACCGGCCCGACCGTGATCATGGAGGGCGGCAATCATGGCGACGAATACGAGGGGCCGATCACGATCTGCGACCTGATTCGCGATCTCGATCCCGGCCGCGTCCAGGGCCGCCTCATCCTGATGCCGGCGAACAATGTCCACGCCGTCATGGCCGGCCAGCGCACCTCGCCGGTCGATGGCCTGAACTTCAACCGCACCTTCCCCGGCGACCCGCGCGGCACCATCACCCAGCAGATTTCGGCCTTCGTCAGCGATCACATCCTGCCGATCGGCGACGCCTTCCTTGATCTGCATTCCGGCGGCTCCTCGCTCGACATCATCCCGAGCGCCATCGTCGAGCCCACCGATGATCCGGCCCTGCACAAGCGCAATGTCGCGGCGGTGCAGGCCTTCGACGCGCCGATGACCGTTGTGATCAGCAATCTCGGCGAGCCGCGCACCGCGACCGCCGCCGCCTGCCGGGCCGGGCTCGTCACGGTCGGCACCGAGATGGCTGGCGCCGGCACGGTCTCGCTGGAAGCGCTCTCGGTCTGCCGGCACGGCGTTGCCAATGTGCTCGACCATCTCGGCGTCGTCGTGCGCGAAAACCCCGAGCCCCGGCGGAGCGAGGGCCAGATCCTCGAACTGCCCGGCATCTCCGCTTACGTCTATGCGACGGCGGACGGCATCTTCGAACCCTTCCATGCCAATGGCACCAAGGTCAGCGCCGGCGAGCCGGCCGGGCGCATCCATTGCACCTGGGACCCGACGCGCCAACCCGAGACGCTGCATTACGCTGCCGACGGCATCCTCTATGGCCGCCGCCAGCCGGGCCGGGTGAAGCCGGGCAATTGCTGCCTGATCGTCGCGGCGCCTTATCGCGGGACCCTGTGATGATCGCGCTCGACGAGATCCGCGCTGCCCGCGAGCGGATCGCGCCCTACATCCGGAAAACCCCGACGCTGCCCTATGCCAGGACGCGCGGCAGCGATTTCGGCGGCGACGTCACGCTGAAGCTCGAATTGCTGCAGGCGGCCGGCTCCTTCAAGGCGCGCGGCGCGATGAACCGGCTCCTGACCCTGTCGAAGGATGAGCTGGCGCGCGGCGTCGTCACAGCGTCCGGCGGCAATCACGGCCTCGCCATCGCCCGCTCGGCCTATGTCCTCGGCGTACCCGCCACGATCTTCCTGCCGTCCAATGCCGCGCCGGACAAGATCGCCAAGCTGCGCGACTGGGGCGCGGACGTCCATATCGTCGGTGCAATCTGGGACGATGCCAATGCCGCCGCGCTCGCACATTCTCGCGAAACCGGCGCGACCTATGCCCATCCCTTCAGCGATCCCGTCGTGGTCGCAGGCCAAGGCACGCTCGGTCTCGATATCCTCGACGACCTGCCCGAAGTTGATGTCATCCTCGTCGCCATCGGCGGTGGCGGATTGATCACCGGCCTCTCGACGGCGGTGAAGGCCCTGCGTCCGCAGACGCGGATCATCGGCATCGAGCCGGTGGGCTCGCCGACTTTGCATGCCTGTCTCGCGGCCGGACGCCTCGTCACGCTCGACAAATTGGAGACCCGCGTCGCCACCATGTCCTGCCGCCAGACCGACCAGGCGATCTATGAGGCGACGGCGCGCAATGTCGACGAGATCGTGCTGATCACCGATGCCGAGATGGAGCAGGCGGCGAAGGCGCTCTGGTTCGAATTCGGCATCGCGGCCGACTTGTCGGGCGCGGCAGCGCTGGCAGCCCTCCAGTCGGGACGCGTTGCGCTCTCCGGCGGCGAGAAAATCTGCGCGCTGGTCTGCGGCGCCGGCACGGATGGTTGCCTGCCGGGTTAGGCCCGCGCAGCGTCGTTGAAGAAGCCGGGCGGACCCATCTGCCCGCCTTTCAGCACGATATCGAGCCCGTCGAGACGTGCATCGTCGGAATGGGCGCGGCAGAGCGGCGCGCCTGGCACGCAAGGCCCGCGATAGGACAGGCCCCAGAGCGGCAAAGACCGGATCGCCATGGTCGAGGTATCGCCGCCGGCGACGACGAGTCGGCCGAGGCGAGCCTCGGTGATGATTGCCGCAAGTAGGGCTCCGGTTGCTTCCGCAACCGCGCCGGCCGATAACGGAGCGGCCTCAGGCGGTTCCGTCACCAGCATCACGTCGCCTTGAGCCAGCCTGGACAGAGCTGCGGCGCGCAGCTCCGCCCCGTAACTCTGATCCGCCAGCAATCGTCCGGCATCGACGGGGACGGTCGTATAGCCCTTGGCTGCCTCGACCTGCGCGCGCGTGACCGGCGACAGGCTGCCGACGAGGGCGAGGACCGGCCCTGCAGCGCGACGCTTGGTATCTGGAGTCGATGCGGCAACGACCGCTTTGCCGTGCCCGGCCGCGAAAGCGCGGGCGACCGAGCTGGCGCCCACCGTGAGCATCGGGCCATTCCCGAACGACGTCGCGAGCCATCCGCCGATCACGGTGAGATCGGCCTCGGTTGCGACATCGAACAGGACGGCCGAGCTTTTGCCTGACGGTGTGGCCAGCGCGGCCGAACCATCGGCATAGGCGCGGTAATCGACGAGCCCGATCTCCGCGAGCCCCTGCGCGGCAAGATGCCGGCGCAGATCGGCTTCCGCCATCGGCGTCACCGGGTGGCGGCTCATCGTCGGATGGCGGTCGATGCGGTGGACAGCGCCGTCACCGCCGGCCGCGAACAGGGTCCCGAACAGGCAGAAGCGCCCGAGATTGGGCTGGCCGCCGAGGATCGGCAGGAGCGGATTCGAAAAGTACGGCTTCAGCGCCGCGACAGCCGCGCCGATGCTGCCGACATGCGGGGCGCTGTCGAAGGTCGAGCAGCATTTGTAATGCATCAGCCCGACGCCTTGCCCGGCGAAGAAGCGCCCGATCCCGGCTAGCTCTGTCGCGATCGCCTCCGGGGCCATGGCCCGGCTTGCCCCGGCGATGCCTATCGCGTCGAGTGGGCCGGCGGCCGCGAGCTGCGCCTCGCTTGGCTGGCGCAGGAAAAGCAGGGCGCGAAAGCCGCGCTCCGCCAGCGTCGCAAGCGTATCGGTCGAGCCGGTGAAATCGTCGCCGTACCAGCCATAGAGAGGCGTGCGCTTCGCGGACACGGCGCGCTAGCCCGCCTTGCCGCCGAAGGTGTCGAGCGCCTGCTGCAATTCGGGATGCGCGCGCGCCGCCTCCGTGATCGGCATGCCGTCTGCAACGGCGGCCCAGGCCTGCCGGATGCTGGCGACGCCGGCCTTCGGTCCGCCGGGATGGGCCAGAATGCCGCCGCCGGCCATGAAGAGCAGGTCGTCATGACCGATTGCGTCCCAGGTGGTTCGAGCCGTGCCGGCCCATTGCCCGGAGGAGAAGGCGGGCATCACGCGGTCGTCAGCACCGTCCGTCAGCGGCGTGACGCAGTCCTTCGCCGAAGTCACGACCTCCTCGTCCTCCTGCGCGAATTTCCCTTGCAGGCCATGGACATGCATGTGGTCGACGCCGGCGAGCCGCCACAACACCTGATAGGCCTGGAAGCCGATGCCGAGCAGCGGATGGCGCGAGAAGGCGCCATAGCCGTTGCGATGGCCGTGCAGGGCGAGATCGGTCGAGCGGCGTAAGGTTTCGATCGCGGAGAAACCGCACCAGTTCAGGCTCGCCATCACGCAGGAACCGCCCTCGCGCTGGACGAGATCGGCATGGCGGCGCATCGCGTCGGTCTCGTCGGTGATGTTGAAGGCGACCATGACGGGCTTCCCGGTCCTGTCCTGATGCCGGCGCACCGCCGCCATCACGGCGGGGATGCGTTCGGCCAGCGGTGCATGGACCGGATCGGCCGAGATCTCGTCATCCTTGATGAAGTCGAGCCCGGCTTCGCACAGGCTCGCGACGAGTTCGGCTGTCTGTGCGGCGCTCAGGCCCACATTCGGCTTGATGATCGAGCCGACGAGCGGTCCTTTCGCGGCTCCGGTCAGCCGCCGCGTGCCGGCGATGCCTTGTGCCGGCAGCGGGAACAGCTGGCGATAGGACCAGGGCAGGGCGATGCTTTCGAGCCTAAGGCCCGTGACCTCGCCGAGATCGTAGAGATTGCCGGCGACGACGGCGGCCAGTGTCGCGAGATTGGCACCGACATTGTCGACCGGGAAGGAGATCGTGATCCGCGCCCGCCGCCACGGTCCGCCGACGCCCTTGCGGGCGAGCCAGGCATTCGGCAGGCTGGGTTCCGTCGCGGGTTCCAGCTCCTCGATCCGCGTGACGATGGCGCGGGCCCGCTCGCGCAATTCGTCGGTCTCGCCGGCGACGCGGGCGAAGGTGCCGCAAGACTGTTCGCCCGCCATCACCTCCGCGACCTTGTTCGGATCGAGCGGCGTTTCGATGAGATAGGTCGCTTCGAAGCGTTCGCTGGTCATGGGATCGGCGCGGGAACGAGTATCACGCTGCCGCCGCTGCGAGCTTGCTCAGATCCGGGAAGGGCCGCACCGGGTCCTTGCCGTCCCAGGTCTCGGAGGCCTCGCGGATCAGGCGGAACATTTCGCCCTTGGGGCCGGCGACCTCCGACAATTCGATCACCGTGCCCGGATGGTAATGCGTATCGAAATAGACGAAGCGGCCGCGCTCGCCGACCTCGCCTGACATCACCGGCTTGAAGCCTTCCGCGACGAGCCGCTCCAGGTCGGCGTCGTAGTCGGAAGTCCAGTAGGCGACATGCTGCAGGCCGGTCAGCCCCGCATCGGTGAAGTCCTTGTACATCGACGGCACGGCGTTGCGGCACTGGATCAGCTCGATCTGGAGCGGGCCGGAATTGGCCAGCGCCACCGAGTTATGCGGCTCGTAGGTCTCGCCGTTGTAGCGGTAGTTCCTGATCGGGACCTTCGGGTTGTAGAAGAACGGCCCGACGCCCAGCACGCGGCTCCAGTAGTCCATCGCCGCCTCGATATCCGGGACGACATAGCCAGCCTGACGGATCTGGCCAAAGAAGCGGCTCATGGGCGTTGCTTTCTCAAGTATCAGGAGCGGAGGAAGCCGATGGAGATCCACGGCACGGCAGCGACGACAAGGAGGCCGAGGATCAGGGCGAGGATGTAGCCCCAGATGTATTTCAGGCCTTCGTCGGGATTGATCTTGCTGATCGCGCAGGCGCCGTAATAGCCGACGCCGAAGGGCGGGGCGAAGAGCCCGATGCCCATCGCGAAGATCACGACCATCGAGTAGTGGACCTCGTGTATCCCGACCTGGTGGGCGATCGGGAACACTAGCGGCCCGAACAGCACGATCGCCGGGATGCCCTCGAGCACGCTGCCGAGGATGGTGAAGGCGACGATCGAGATGCCGAGGAAGCCCCAGCTTCCGCCCGGCACGGCCGCCATCGCCTGCGCCAGATCGCGCGAGAAGCCGGATTGCGTCAGCCCCCAGGCCATGGCGGTGGCGCAGCCGATGATGAAGATGATCGCGCCGGTCAGCGAAGCCGTCTCGATCAGCATCTTCGGCAGGCGCCGCCAGTCGAACTGGCGGTAGAGCAGGATACCGGCCAGGATCGCGTAGGCGATGCCGATAGTGGAGACCTCGGTCGCGGTCGCGACACCCTCGACCACTGCTGCGCGGATGACGAAGGGCAGGGCGATCGCCGGCGCCGCGATCAGGGCGAGCTTGGCGATCTCGCGCTTGGGATAGCGCTTGACGTTGCTGAGGTCCTCGCCCCGGCAGCGCCACCAGACCACGAAGCAGAGCGCCGCGCCCAGCACCACGGCCGGCAGCATGCCGCCGGTGAACAGCGCCGCGATCGAGACGCCGGTGACAGAGCCGATGGTGATCAGCACGATCGAGGGCGGAATCGTCTCGGTCTGCGCGCCGGTCGCCGAGAGCAGGGCGACGAGATCGCCGGGCTTGGCGCCGCGCTTCTGCATCTCCGGGAAGAGCACCGGCGCGATCGCGGCCATGTCGGCGATCTTCGAGCCCGAGATGCCGGAGACGAGATACATCGCGCCGACCAGCACATAGGACAGGCCGCCGCGGACATGGCCGAGCAGGCTCGCCAGGAACTGGATCATGGCGCGCGCCATGCCGGTCATCTCGATCAGCGCGCCCAGGAAGATGAAGAGCGGCACGGCGAGCAGGATGAGATGGCTCATGCCCTCGTCGAGCCGGCCGACCATGACCAGCATCGGCGTCGAGGTGGTGCAGGCGAGGTAGCCGAAGGTGGCGAGCGCGAAGGAGAAGGCGATCGGCACGCCGGAGAAGACGTTGAGCGCGACGACGCCGACGAAGAAGATGATCAGGTTGAGCTTGCCGAGCGGCTTGAGCGACGGGCCGGCGAGCCAGAACAGCAGCACGAACAGTGCGGTGAGCCCGATCGCGATCAGCGCGGGCTTCAGCGAGGCGAAGCGCAGCAGCCGGCAGCCAGCGGCAATCAGCATCAGGCCGACGCCGATCGGGATCGCCGCCGCGCGCCAGGCATTGCTGATCTCCAGCGCGGGGGTGACGATGAAGTTCTCTTCCTCGGCATATTCAACCGCATGCGGCATGATCAGGAGCAGGAAGGCGATCGAAGCCGTGATCGCGACCGCTTCCAGCAGCGCCCGCGTCCGCGGCGAGACACGGGAGACCAGCCCGGTCATCCGCATATGCTCGCCGCGCCGGAGCGCGCCGACGGCACCGAGCATCGAGAGCCAGAGAAACAGGATCGAAGCGAGCTCGTCCGACCAGACCAGCGGGGCATGGAAGACATAGCGCGCCATGACGCCGGCGCCGAGGATGATGATCTCGACGACCACGAGCACGGCCGCCACCGTCTCGACCAGGCGGCCGAGGCCGCGGTCGAGATGGCCGGCGAAGCGGCCGAGCCCGTTTGCGGGCATGGCGGTAGCGGGAAGGGTCGCGCTATGGGCATCCATCGGGACGTTTCCTGTCTTGTGCTTTGGGCGCCTTATAGGCCCGCCCGCACGTCTCAGGCCAGCTTGCCGACGGCGTCTTCGAGCAGGCTCCAGGCCTCCTTGCCGAAGCGCTCCTGCCATTCCTTGTAGAAGCCGGCCTCGCGCAGCTTGGCGCGGAAGGAATCCGGATCCGTCTTGTTGAAGGCGAGGCCCTTCGACTGCAGGTCCGCCTGCACGGTCTCGTTGAGCTTCTTGATGTCGCCGCGCTGTGCGACGCCGGCATCGTTGATGGCGCCGGCGACGATCTTCTGGATATCGGCCGGCAGGCCGCGCCAGGCGCGCCCGTTGGCGATGAACCAGAACCCGTCCCAGATATGGTTGGAGATGGCGCAGCTTTTCTGCACCTCGAAGAGCTTGGCGACCTGGATGATCGGCAGAGGGTTCTCCTGCGCATCGACCACCTTGGTCTGCAGCGCCGTATAGACCTCCGAGAACTGCAGGCTGGCCGGGGCGGCATCGAGCGCCTTGAACATCGAGATCGAGAGCGGGCTCACCGGCACGCGGATCTTGAGGCCGGACATCTCCTTGGCGGTCTCGATCGCCTTGCCCGAGGTGGTCATCTGGCGGAAGCCGTTGTCCCACATCTTCTCGAAGGCATAGAGGTTAACCTTGGAGATGGCCTCGCGGACATGGGCGCCGAGCTTGCCGTCCATCGCCTTCCAGACCTGGTCGTAATCGGCGAAGGCGAAGCCGACGGCGTTGATGGCAGCGACCGGCACCAGCGTCGCGATGACCAGCGCGGAGGGCGTGAAGAACGTAATGCCCCCGTTGCGCACCTGGCTCAGCATGTCCGTGTCGCCGCCGAGCTGGTTGTTCGGGAAGATCTTGATCTCGACCCTGCCGTTCGTCTCCTTCGCCACGCGTTCGGCCGCTTCCTGGGCGCGGATGTTGAGCGGATGGCTGAGCGGCAGGTTGTTGCCGTATTTCAGCTCGATCTCTGCCGCCCGCGCGATATGCGGCATGGCGATGAACGAGGCAGCAGGCGCGGCTGCGAGCGTACGCAGCACCGTGCGACGCGTGAAGTTCGTCATGGTGGTCCTCCCGGTATCGCTGATGCGATTTGATTGATTGCGGTCTTCTTGCCCACAGATTAGGAAGCTGGAATGATGGTGGTCAAACTCAAATACTGATGGTTTTTGATGTGATTTCATGACGGATGCGCCAGAGAAAAACGGCATCGGCGAAAGCCTGCAGCGCCGCCGTATGGCCCGCATCGCCGACGTCGCCGCTCTCTCCGGCGCCTCGACCGCGACGGTCGACCGGGTGCTGAACCAGCGTCCCGGCGTGCGCGCCGCCACCGTCCAGCGCGTGCTCAAGGCGGCGAGCGAGCTGGGCTATGTCCTCGATCCCGCCCTGCCGGCGCAGGCCTTCACGCCGATGCGGCTGGCCTTCCTGCTGCCGGCCGGCAGCAACCGCTTCCTCGCCATGCTCGGGCGCCATATCGCGGAAGCGCAGGAGCAGCTTGCCTCCTTCAACATGCGGGCCCGCGTCGAGTTCATCGAGAGCTTCAAGCCGGAATTGCTGGCCCAGCAGCTCCGGCAGGTCGGGCGCGATGTCGACGGCATCGCCTTCATGGCGCTGGAGCATCCGGCGGTGCGTGAAGCCGTGAACGGCCTCGCCGAGCGCGGCGTGCCGGCCGTGACCTTGATCTCCGACATCGCCAACGCACGCCGCGCCGCCTATGTCGGACTCGACAACCGCTCGGCCGGGCGCACCGCCGGCTATCTCGCCGCCCGCTTTATCGGCCGGCGCCCGGCCAAGGTCGCGGTGATCGCCGGCAGCCTGAGCTATCGCGCCCATGAGGAGCGCGAGATGGGCTTCCTGCATCTCTTCGAGGAGCTGTTTCCGCAGATCGAGGTCGTCGGCCTGCGCGAGGGGCTCGACGATGACGGCCGCAACTATCGCCAGGCCAAGGCGCTGCTGGCCCAGCACCCGGACCTCGCCGGCATCTACAATATCGGCGGCGGGCCGGAGGGAATCGCGCGCGCCCTGAAGGAGGCGGGTCGGCAACAGGATGTCGTCTTCGTCGGCCATGGCCTGACACCGGAGACGCGCGCGCTCCTGCTCGACGGCACGATGGACGCGGTCATCACCCAGCATCCCCATGCCGCGCTGATGAGCTGCATCGCGATCTTCGCCAATCTGCGCGCCGGCCGCCCGGCCTCGGAGGGAACGGCGCCGCCCAGCATCGAGATCATCCTGCGCGAGAACCTGCCCTAGGTTGGACGGGGAGGCTTGCATTTCAGAAAACAAAGAGGGAACATGCGTGCATGTCCCTTCCGGATTTCGCCCTCAATCCGCCGCCGGCGCGGCCCGATATCACGCGCATCGTCTGCCGTGGCGCTGCCCGGCACCTGCGCGAGCGCGGCTATGCCATCGTCAAGGAGATGACCTTCGCCAATGGCAGGCGCGGCGACATCGTCGCGCTCTCGCCATCGGGCGAGCTCTGGGTCGTCGAGGTCAAGTCGGGCATCGCGGATTACCGCGTCGACGGCAAATGGCCGGATTATCGTGATTATTGCGACGGTTTCCTCTTCGCGGTCGCACCCGAGTTCCCGCGCGAAATCCTGCCCGAGGATGTCGGCCTGATCGTCGCCGACGCCTATGGCGGCGAATTGCTGCGCGAGCCGCCGCGCCATCCCCTAAGCGCCGCGCGGCGCAAGATGCTGACCATCGCGCTGGCACGGCTGGCCTCCAGCCGGCTGGCGTTGATCGAGGACCCTGACGGCTCAGCCTGATACGGCCGCTGCGTGGGCTCCGGCTATGGCCGCTTTCGGCATCGCGGCGAACCGGCGCAGGTCGATTTCGTCGACCAGGAAATCGATGAAGGCGCGCACCCGTGCCGGCAACTTGCCGCCATGGCCGACATAGACGGCATGGATCTCCTCGACATCGCCCGGATTGAAAGCCTCCAGCACCGGGACGAGCCGGCCAGCGGCGATGTCCTCGGCGATATGGAAGAGCGAGAGCCGGGTCAGGCCCTGTCCCGCCAGCGCCAGCCGCCGCGCGCTTTCGCCGTCGCCGACCGTGACGCGGCCATGCGCCGGCAGGAAGACGCGCTGCCCGTCGATGACGAAGGGCCAGGTGTCGCGATGCCGGGCGAAGTTGAAGGTGATGAGGTCGCAGCCGGCGAGCTTTTCGGGATGATCCTGCGTGCCGTGCACTGCCAGATAATCCGGCGAGGCGACGATCGCCGAGACGCTTTCGCCGAGCTTGCGCGCGACGAGTTGGGAAGACCGCAGCGGCCCGACCCGTATCGCGACATCGGCGCGCTCGTCGACGAGGTCGATCACCGCATCGGTGATCGAGATGTCGAGCTGGATGCCGGGATGCGCTGCCATGAAGCGCGGCGCCACCGGCAGCAGGAAATGCCAGCCGAAGGCGACATTAGCGTTCACCCGCAATCGCCCGCGCGGGATCTGGCAGGCGGCGACCGCCCGCTCGGCCTCGTCGAGATCGGCGAGCACGCGCAAGGTCCGCTCATGGAAGGTCGTGCCTTCCTCGGTCAGCATGAATTTGCGCGTCGAGCGCACGATCAGCCTGACGCCGAGCCGCGCCTCCAGCCGGGTAATGAGCTTGCTGACGGCCGAGGGCGTCATCCGCAAGGCGCGCGCTGCAGGCGAGAAGCCGCCGAGCTCGACGACGCGGGCGAAGACCTCCATCTCGCCGGACCGGTTGATCTCGCTGCGCGGCATCGTGAATTCATCTCACAATTGCTGGTCTTTCATGCAGTCTAATTCACAAGCGCTGGCGGCGCTATCTCCGGGCCCGAACAAGTTGCCCGGAGGCATTCCATGCCCGTTGCCCTTTATGCTCTCACCGTCGGTGCCTTCGGCATCGGCGTCACCGAATTCGTGATCATGGGCCTGCTCCTGCAGGTCTCCGCCGATCTCGGCATCAGTGTCCCGCTCGCCGGCCTGCTGAGGACCGGCTATGCGCGCGGCGTCTTCGTTGGCGCACCGGTGCTGACGATCGCGACCCGCACGCTTCCGCGCAAGACGACGCTGCTCGTGCTGATGGCGATCTTCACCCTCGGCAACCTCGCGGCAGCCTTGAGCCCGAGCTTCGGCTGGCTGATGGCGGCGCGCATCGTTACGGCTTTGGCGCACGGCACCTTCTTCGGCGTCGGCTCGCTCGTCGCGACCAGCCTCGTCGCGCCGGAGCGCAAGGCCTCGGCCATCGCCCTTATGTTCACCGGCCTGACGCTTGCGACCCTGCTCGGCGTGCCCTTCGGCTCCTGGCTCGGCCTTGCCTTCGGCTGGCGCTCGACCTTCTGGGCCGTGACCGCGATCGGCCTGGTCGCTCTCGTCGTCCTTGCCGTCTTCGTGCCGGCGGATCGCGAGCGCGTCGTCCCCGGCTCGCTCGCCGAGGAGTTCAAGGTGCTGACGCGGCCGCAGGTTCAGCTCGGCCTGATCATGACCGTGCTCGGTTTCGGCGGCATTTTCGCGGTCTTCACCTTCATCCAGCCGATCCTCGTCCAGCTCGCCGGCTTCAGCGAGGCGGCGGTCTCGCCGATCCTGCTGGTCTTCGGCGGCGGTCTGGTCGTCGGCAACCTGCTCGGCGGGCGCTGGGCCGACCGCCGGCTCGCCCCGGCGCTGATCGGCTCGATCACGCTGCTGACCATTGCAATGTTTGCCTCAGGGTTCGCCTTCCATAGTCAGGCCGGCGCCGTCATCGCGGCCTTCGTGCTCGGCGCTGCCGCCTTCGCCACGGTCGCGCCGCTCCAGATGTGGGTACTCCAGCAGGCCGGCGGCGCGGGGCAGGGGCTGGCCTCCAGCCTCAACATCGCCGCCTTCAACCTCGGCAATGCCTTTGGCGCCTGGCTTGGCGGTGTGGTGATCACGCAAGGCCTCGGCTATGGCGCCATCGCGCCGGTCGCCGCCGTCGTGCCGCTGACGGCGCTCGGGCTCGCCGTCGTCGCGGTGTCGTTCGAGCGCCGCGCGACCCGCATCGTGCAGGCCTGCGC
>JAEWKP010000175.1 GCA_023393655.1 Pseudomonadota bacterium
CGGTGACCGAGGGCCACCTGCCGATTCTGAACGGGCGGGGCGGGCTCGAACTCATCGACAATTTCCGCGCCGGCTGCGCCGGGATGATCCTGGCGCCCGATACGATCGATTACGCGCTGCGCGCCTATAACCGCTACAGGGCGGGCGATGAGGCGGGGGCGGATGCCGCCTATCGCGAGGTCCTGCCGGCGATCACCTTCATCATGCAGTCGATCGAGACGTTGCTCTGCTATGGCAAGCGCATCTTCGGGGCGCGCGCCGGCATCCAGATCCATGACCGCGGCCCGGCGCTCAGGCCGACCGAATTCGGGCTGAAGCTGGTCGAGCGCTATGCCCGTGAGCTCGGCCCCTACAGCAAATGAGGATGGCGCGCGTTTTCGACTTGAAATGCATCGCGCCTTGGGGCACATGACGCCCACCTGCAGGGGTATAGCTCAGTTGGTAGAGCGGCGGTCTCCAAAACCGCAGGTCGCGGGTTCGAGCCCTGCTGCCCCTGCCAGTCGTCCCGCTGGCGACGTCAAGCCCGGATGCCCAAGCAGGTTGGCGAGGCATCCATGACCCAGAACATCTACGACGACGAGACCTTCTTTGCGGGCTACAGCCAGCTCTCGCGCTCCGTCCATGGGCTGGATGGCGCGCCGGAATGGCCGGTGCTGCGCGCGATGCTGCCGACGCTTCACGGCAGGAGCGTGCTCGATCTCGGCTGCGGCTTCGGCTGGTTCAGCCGCTTCGCGGCGGGCGAGGGCGCTGCGAGCGTGCTTGGCGTCGACGTATCCGCGAAAATGCTGGAGCGGGCGCGACACGAGACGGATGATTCCCGCGTCGCCTACGAGCGCGCCGATCTCGAAAATTATGCGCCGCCGGCCGATGCCTTCGACCTCGCCTATAGCTCGCTCGCCTTCCACTATATCGACGATCTCGCCGGGCTGTTCGGGCGCGTGCATGCGACGTTGAAGCCGGGCGGCGCGCTGGTCTGCTCGGTCGAGCATCCGATCATGACGGCGCCCGTGCGGCAGGAATGGCTCGTCGATGCCGATGGTCGCGCGACCTGGCCGGTCAACGGCTACCATGACGAGGGCAGGCGGGTCAGCAACTGGCTGGCGGAAGGCGTGGTCAAGCGCCACCGCACCATCGCGACCTATCTCGACCTGCTGCTCGAGGCCGGCTTCCGGCTGGACAGGCTGGTCGAATGGGCGCCGAGCCCGGAGCAGATCGTAAACGAGCCGGGCTGGGCGAAGGAGCGGGAACGACCCTTCTTCCTCCTCATCGCTGCGGGCCGGGCCTGAGCGGGGCTAGCCGAAAGGGTCTTGGCTAAAGGCCTCAAGCGATGTAAGAGGCTTGCAATGACGGCGCGCGACCCTCCCCGGGTTCCGCGCCGCGAATGTTTCAGGACGGCCGAATCGGCATCGCGCGGGATCGCGGGCCGGCTCGGAACCCGAGGTGGTTCATGGCGAAATCCAATCCCTTCCAGTTCCTGCAGGACGTGCGCTCGGAGGCGACCAAGGTCACCTGGCCGTCGCGCCGCGAGACGCTGATCACCACGGGCCTCGTGCTCGCCATGGTGGTCCTGTCCAGCCTGTTCTTCCTCTTCACCGACACCGTCATCCGCTGGGTGCTCGGCCTCGTCCTCGGCGCCCGTTGAACGGAATTACGAACGTGAGCACCCGCTGGTATATCGTCCACGCCTATTCGAACTTCGAGAACAAGGTCGCCCAGTCGATCCGCGATCAGGCTGCGCAGCGCAACCTCGCCGACAAGTTCGAAGAGGTTCTGGTTCCGACCGAGAAGGTCGTCGAGGTCCGCCGTGGCCGCAAGGTCGAGGCCGAGCGCAAGTTCTTCCCCGGCTATGTGCTGGTGAAGTGCGAGATGACCGACGAGGTCTACCACCTCATCAAGAACACGCCGAAGGTCACCGGCTTCCTGGGCGCCGACAAGGCCAAGCCCATGCCGATCCCCGAGAGCGAGGCGATGCGGATCAAGGGCCAGGTGGCCGAGGGCGTCGAGCGGCCGAAGCCGACGATCGTTTTCGAGGTCGGCGAGCAGGTCAAGGTCGCGGACGGGCCGTTCGCCTCGTTCAACGGCGTCGTCGAGGATGTCGACCACGCCCGTGCCCGCCTCAAGGTCGCGGTCTCGATCTTCGGCCGCGCGACCCCCGTCGAACTCGAATACGGTCAGGTCGAGAAGCTCTGATCCTGATTGGAAAGCCTTTCGGGGCTTCCCTTCGGCGCTGCCCTGTGTCATAGGGCGCGCCTCAACCGCGTGGGAGGCGTGCCGGTCGCCAGCCGGATCACAGGCGCCGCACCACGCACTGCAACCACCCCGGCCCCGATGAAGAGCATCGGCAGGCGGGGTCGTCGTCGTTCCGGATAGGCAGCGGAGCGGACGGCAGGAGCAGCCATCATGGCGAAGAAGATCACGGGTTACGTGAAGCTTCAGGTTCCGGCGGGCGCGGCCAATCCGTCGCCGCCGATCGGTCCGGCGCTGGGTCAGCGCGGCCTCAACATCATGGAATTCTGCAAGGCCTTCAACGCGAAGACCCAGCAGATGGAAAAGGGCATGCCCATCCCGGTGATCATCACCGCGTATGCGGATCGCTCCTTCACCTTCGAGATGAAGCAGCCGCCGGTCTCGTACTGGCTGAAGAAGGCTGCGGGCCTGACCTCCGGTTCGAAGACTCCGGGCCGCGGCGGCAACGTCGGCAAGGTCAGCGCTGCGCAGATCAACGAGATCGCCGAGAAGAAGATGGCCGATCTCAACTGCGATACCGTCGAAGCGGCTTCGGCCATGATCCGTGGCTCGGCCCGCTCGATGGGCCTGGAAGTCGTGGGCTGAGGGGGCGATCATGGCACATATCGGAAAGCGCGTCGTCAAGGGCCGTGAAGGCATTGACCGCACCAAGCTGTACTCGCTCGACCAGGCTGTCGCGTTCGTCAAGGAACGTGCCAACGCCAAGTTCGACGAGACCGTCGAGATCGCGATGAATCTCGGCGTCGACCCGCGTCACGCCGACCAGATGGTCCGCGGCGTCTGCAACCTGCCGAACGGCTCGGGCCGCACGCTGCGCGTCGCCGTCTTCGCCCGCGGCGCCAAGGCCGACGAGGCCAAGGCTGCGGGTGCCGACGTCGTCGGCGCCGAGGATCTGGTCGAGAGCGTCCAGAAGGGCGAGATCAACTTCGATCGCTGCATCGCGACCCCGGACATGATGGGTCTCGTCGGCCGTCTCGGCAAGGTGCTCGGCCCGCGTGGCCTGATGCCGAACCCGCGCGTCGGCACCGTCACCATGGACGTGACCTCCGCCGTTGCCGCCTCGAAGGGCGGCTCGGTCGAGTTCCGCGTCGAGAAGGCCGGTATCGTCCACGCCGCCGTCGGCAAGGTCTCGTTCTCGGCCGAGAAGCTCTCAGAGAACATCAAGGCGTTCGTCGACTCCGTCGCCAAGGCGAAGCCCGCCGGCGCCAAGGGCACCTATATCCAGCGCGTCGCGCTGTCGTCGACCATGGGTCCCGGCGTCAAGATCGAGCCGAACACCGTCACCGGCGCGTGATCGGCTGATCGATCAGGTCATCGGATTTTTCCGGAAAGTGGAATCCACTTTTCGGTCCGATGCCAGGGGAGGGCGGCCGGTTTGCCCGCCCCTCGCCAGCACTTGTT
>JAEWKP010000194.1 GCA_023393655.1 Pseudomonadota bacterium
ATCGCTTTGGACCAGTCGGCGGGGGCGGATCAGAACTTCTCTCGAAATCGGCGGAGACCATCGACAGGCCGATCGCCGAACCGAAAACCGTCATGATGGTCGAAATCGCGGTTGCGATCACCGCGCCGCCCATGATCGGCCCCCATTGCACATAGGAGCGGTTATCCCTGTTGACGCTCACTGGAGCGACCACGACATCGGTGCCGGAGATGGCCATGGCGACCTCCTACCTCAGACCGAGGAACGACAGGATGGCCAGCACCACGACGATAAGTCCCACGATGTAGATTACGCCGTTCATAGCAACCTCCGCTGATTGGACTGTTCGGGAGCAACAGCGCTTGAGGGCAATCAGTTCCGCTGCGCAAAAAGCAGTAAGCTCCGCCGCAAATCCGGCGACGAAGCGAGAGCTCGCCAGGGACGGTGGATAGTAGTGGCCGTGCGGGAGTCGGTAGTAGCCGTGAGGCGGCCCGCCCCCATGGCGCCAGTTGTGTCCAAAACCTCGACAGCGACCGTGCGCCGAACGGCCACTGTGACCGCACCGGGTATGTTTCATCATGTCAGGGTCAGCCTGAGATAAGTCCTGCTGCACAGTGCTCGCACGGGCCGGTGTGCGAAGAGCGCGCCTTAAGTGACTCACGTTGGCGAAAGCCAGAATGCTTCCTGGAACCTGCCCAGATTGGTCACGTTCTAAAGTTGGCTTGCCGGGGTCTCTCGCAATCCTGCAGTCGGGGGCATGTCCGTGTATTCACCGTCGCGCCGCACGGTTCTAGTTTTAGCCTCGATCGCCAGCGCGTTGGGGGGGCCCTTTGCACGGGGGCAAGCGCCCTCAGCGCCACTGATAAAGGGATTCGGCTATGACGATGTCATCAAGCGCGCGATGGAACTAGCAGAACGTCCTTTCGAAAGCGAAAGCGCCAAAATCCCCGACGAGCTGTCGAAACTCACCTACGACAGCTATCGAGAGATCCGGTTTCGCCGGGACAAGACTTTCTGGCGCGAGAACGGGTCGGATTTCCGCCTGCTGCCCTTCCATCTCGGCTTCCGACACAACAAACCCGTCCAGGTTCACATCATCAACCGCGGCAACGCGATCCCCATCCCGTTCACGACCGGCCTGTTCGAATACGGCAAGGTGCCCGTCCCGAAAGGGCTCTCCCCGGCGCTGGGCTTCGCGGGTTTCGCGGTGACCACCAATCTGAACGATCCGAGGGTGCAGGACGAGGTCATCTCCTTCCTCGGCGCGAGCTATTTCCGCTTGATCGGGCGGGGGCATCGCTACGGGCTTTCGGCGCGTTCGCTGGCGCTGAATGTCGGCGGCAAGGATCCCGAGGAATTCCCATTCATGCGGGCGCTCTGGATCGAAGAGCCCTCGCGCGACACGACCGAACTCGTCATCTACGCCCTGCTAGACTCTCCGTCGGTCGCCGGAGCCTTTCGCTATATCGTCCGTCCGGGCCGCGACACCCATATGGACGTCACCGCGACGATCATCCCGCGCCGGGAGATCGAGCGGATCGGCGTCGCGCCGCTGACGTCGATGTTCCAGGCTGGCGAGGGCGACCTCGGACAGCGAACCGATTTCCGCCCTGAAATCCACGATTCGGACGGGCTCATGCTGCAAGCCGGCAGCGGCGAGTGGATTTGGCGCCCCATTCGCAATCCCAAGGCGCTGCGCATGTCGAGCTTCGGCGACAAGAACCCGCGCGGCTTCGGGCTGATGCAGCGCAACCGCGATTTCGGCAGCTATCAGGATCTTGAGGCGCGCTACGATGCGCGGCCGGGCTACTGGGTCGAGCCACAAGGCGATTGGGGTGAGGGCCGGGTCGACCTCATCGAAATCCCGACGAATAACGAGGCCTTCGACAATATCGTCGCGTGCTGGACGCCGAAATCTCCCTTGCCGATTGGGAAGACGACGGAATTCCGCTATCGCATCTCCGCCCTGTCGACGACCTGGCACCTGCACCCTTACGCACAGGTGCAGCAGAGCTTCAACGGCTCGGATATCGAGGACGGCGTTTCTGATGGAAAGGGCACGAAACGCTTCATCGTGGACTTCGCCGGCGGCGACCTCGCCTATTACCAGCGTGAGCCCGACCGCTTGGAGCTCATCGCGACGACGACGGCCGGCGCCATCACCACGAAGATCCTGACATTCAATGCGCCGCTGAAAGGTGTGCGGGCCATCGTCGACGCGACACTGCCAGACGGCCAGTCGGCCGAGCTTCGCCTGTTCATGAAATCGCGCAATCGCACCTTGAGCGAGACCTGGACGGCGACCTGGTCGGTTCCTCCAGGCGACGCCGTCCGGCCGCGAACATCAAACAAGTGAAAGTTTGCGACGACCGAACTTCCGCGATCGCCTCAAGGCCGGCGCCGAGCTTGAAGGACACAAGATCATGCCCCCGATCCCGGCTTCGGTCGCAGGTACCCGCGTGATAAGGACACCTGCAGACAGCATCGCGAACGTAGCCATCGGTGCCTTTGTTGTCGCTGCGCTCTACTTGGGACGCGAGGTTTTTGTCCCGATGGCGCTCGCAATCCTGTTCAGCTTCGTGTTGGCTCCGCTGGTGAAGGGTTTGCAAACGCTGCGTGTTCCGCGAGCGCTTGCGGTTTTTGCGGTGGTTATGATCGCCTTTGCGACACTTGCAGCCCTGACCATCGCGATGGTTGGCCAGGCGACCCAGTTGGCGGGTGAGCTGCCGACCTATCAAAGCACCATTCGCGCAAAGATAGCTGCGTTGAAAGGTTCGGGCCCCGGTAGCGGAGTTCTGAGCCGTGCAGCGGATGTTCTGCAGGATTTGGGCAAGGAACTCGACCGACCCAAGCCGCAACCTTCCGCTGCGAGTGAGCCCCCAAGTCCGGGCGAGGCACGCCCCATTCCGGTCGAAGTCCATCAACCCGAGCCCGGCGCGATCCAAACGTTGCAGGCCTTCCTAACTCCGCTGATACACCCTTTAACGACGACAGGAATCGTGCTGATTTTCGTCGTCTTCATCCTTCTGCAGCGCGAAGATCTTCGAAACCGGTTCATCCGGCTGACCGGTACGTCCGACCTGCAGAAGACAACCGCCGCTTTCGACGATGCGGCTAAGCGGCTCAGCCGACTGTTCCTGACGCAGCTCATCGTCAATGCCGGCTTTGGAATCGTGATTGGCTGCGGACTTTGGGCGATCGGCGTTCCCAGCGCTCTCCTTTGGGGGATATTAGCAGCAATTCTCCGGTTCATCCCTTACCTAGGAGCCATCCTCTCGGCCATTTTTCCGATGGTGATAGCCGCTTCGGTCGATCCGGGATGGACGATGCTCGCGTTGACGGCGGGGTTGTTCGTGATCACTGAGCCGCTTGTCGGCCATGTGATCGAACCCCTGGCTTATGGCCGTTCCACCGGGCTGTCACCGGTCGCCGTCTTGGTCGCGGCGACATTTTGGACGTGGCTATGGGGGCCTATCGGCTTGGTCCTAGCCACGCCCTTGACCGTATGTCTCGTTGTCGTTGGTCGGCACGTTGAAAGGTTGGAGTTTCTGGACGTCATGCTCGGAGACCGACCGCCATTATCAGCGCCGGAAATCTTCTATCAGCGGATTCTCGCGGGAGATCCAGCAGAAGCGGCCGACAAGGCGGAGGAAGTGCTGAAGGAGCGCTCGCTATCAGCTTACTATGACGAGGTCGCGCTGGAAGGCCTGCGGCTTGCCGCAGTGGACGAGCGCCGCGGGGTTTTGGATGCGGACCGCCGAAATCAGCTTCTCGCTAGCGTTCGCGAGGTTGTTGAAGATCTTTCCGACCATGAAGATCGCCGCCCGGGATCGGCGGATGGAATGGCAGATCCAGAGACCGCGGCCACTGTTGAGCAGACCGACGAAAGTGAAGGCGCGTCCGATTTGCCGGTGCTCACCGCCGCTGAGCTGACCGATAAATTTCGCAAGGGCGGTGGAGTCGTATGCATTGCCGCCCGTTCGCAGCTCGATGAGGCAGCGGCGCTGATGCTGGGCCAGATACTCGGCAAGCACGGATTAGCGGCACAGCCCCTTCCGCCGACCACCCTTTTGACGACTGGCCTAGACGAACTGGCCAAGAGCGATCCTGCGTTAATCTGTCTTTGCTCAATTGGTCCGCAAGGCGCGGCTCACATGAAGTACGCTGTCAAGCGCCTGCGGCGCCGTTTGCCGAGTGCAACTCTCGTGATCGGGTTATTTTCGCAGAAGTCCGACGCTCTATCCGATCCGCTCAGTCGAGCCGACGCAGTCGAAACCTCCCTGCGCGGAATATGTCGAGTCTGCCTGGCTTTTGCAGCCGCAGACGAGACAACCTTTAAGCGATGACGAGGATCACTCTTCGGATTGCGCCGCTAACCGGTCCTGCGAGGCACAAGTGAAACTGCGAGGAGCTTCTTTTTTGATCGCCCTGGTATCGGCGGCGCTCGGGGCAGCAGGATGCCTCGTTGTCTACAATCTGCTGCGCGGAGCCGCAGGAATTAAGGCAGACCCTACCGCATCATTTGGCTTCCTCCGATGACCAGCTCAAAACCTCGATGGGCGCCCTTTTCGGTTCGAACTACATGCCCGGCAACAAGGTCGATCCCCTCGTAAACGGCATTCAAATCTTTCCGGCCATGTTGCGCGCCCTTCGCGAGGCGCGACAGACCATCACCTTCGAGACGTATATTTATTGGCGCGGTGCGATTGCGGAGGAGTTCGCAGAGGCGCTCTCGGCTAAAGCCCGCGAGGGCCTGAGCGTGAAGGTCCTGCTCGATTGGGTCGGCAGCATCCCGATGGACGAACGATTGATCCGGCGGATGCAGGATACCGGCGTGGAGGTCGTACGGTTCAGACCGGTTACCTGGTACACGATCGACCGGGTGAACAACCGGACCCATCGAAAACTGCTGATAGTGGATGGGCGAATCTCATCATTGTCGATGATATCTGGACGTCCGTGGGGTCGACCAATATCGATGACCGCGCGTTGCGGCTCAATGATGAGGCCAACATCAATCTGTTCGATCAGGACTTCGCTCGCGATCAAACCGCGTTGTTTGACAAAGACGCAGCCGCCTCGAAGCCCTACACGTTCACGGATTGGCAGAGCCACTCGATCGACCAGAAGGTTTCGGACTGGTTATCCAGCCTCACCCGGTCGCAGATTTAGACCGCTTGGCTCATTGGCGTCTTCGAACACAGTGCATTGTGGCGTTTGCCTTTAACTGCCCGGCTATCGGCTCGTCGAGCTCGCGCGAGGTGACTAGTGCAGCACGTGACCGGCTTGCGCTTTGGGAAGAACCTTTGACGGGGATGCCCAGCACAAGGCCCCAAGGAACAGTCGCCGTCGCTCCAGAGAGGCGGCAATAATGGTGCGTATCGCCCCACCTAATCCATAAACGATCCTATGCTACGCCGGAACAGCTCCTGATCGTCCGGCGTCCCGCTGATCTTGTCTTGCTGCGGCATCGGCGCCACGATCGTGAAGACGACCCCGGCTGGCAGATAGCGGATCTGCCCGGTTCCGTTGAGTTCGGCTGCCAAGACCTTTTCGATCAAACGGGTCCCGAAGCCGCTTCGAGAAGGCCTACCGTTGACCGGCGGACCACCGACCTCTTGCCAACGGAACTCAATCGTTGGCTCGGAGCCATGTTTGGTCACGTGCCAGTCGACGTTGACATGGCCATTTGGAACGGAAAGCGCGCCATATTTAACAGCGTTGGTGCACAGCTCGTGCATGGCAAGCACAAGCGCCATTGCGGCGCGAGGCCCCAAACTGACCTTAGGTCCGCCAACGCGGAATTTTGTTAAGCCAGGCGCTTCAAAGGACTTGGTTGCAATTGCTACGCTTTCAGCGATCGTCGCACTCTGCCAATCCTCCCGCGTGAGCAGATCATGCGCTGACGCCATCGATTGCATTCGAGCCGTTAAAACCTGCGCTGCTTCCTTTAATGACGAAGCGTTGCGAAGCGTCTGCGTTGCAATGGATTGGATGGTAGCCATCGAGTTTTTGACGCGATGCTTTAGTTCTGCGGTCAAAAGCAGGCGCTGCTCTTCATTTCGGCGGCTCTCCGTGACGTCGAGCGTGACGCCCGACACGCTAAGAGGCTTGTCATCGACGCCATAATGCACGCGACCGCGTGCCATGATCCAGCGACTTTCTCCCATCGGCGTGACGATCCGATACTCGTGTTCATAATCCGAGCGGTTTTCGACAGCCTCCTTAACCGATATCTGCATCCTTTCGCGCTCGGCGGGAACGATAGCCTCGATCAATTCCTCATAGGTAAAGGGGTCGCCGGGATTCCGGCCGAAGTTTTGCTTGCAGATTTCAGAGCAAGTCAGTCGCATCTCAGCAAGGTCGAGAGTCCACGCCCCTAGCCGCGCGGCATGAATGGTAAAGCGAAGCCGTTCTTCCGATAGCCTCAGATCTCTGTTTCGAAGCTCGACGTCTCTCGCGAGCTTATCGTGCTCGTCCTGCAGGCGAACCATTCGGTCGCGTTCGAGAGTCACGTCGAACTGAGATGCAAAAAAATAGGTAAGGTGCCCGTCCGCGTCAAACACTGGGGAGATCAACACGCGGTTGTGGAAGCGTGACCCATCCTTGCGATGGTTGATAATCTCCATCTCGATTTGGGAGCGCCGATCGATCGCATCCCGCAGTCGGTTCACGTCCGCAGGATCCGTCTCAGGGCCCTGAAGAAACCGGCAATTGCGGCCAATAACCTCTTCCCGATCATATCCTGTGAGACGGAGGAAGGCGTCGTTTGCGAATACGATGGGATTGTCGGCCCGATTAGGATCCGTGATTAACATCGGCATCCGTGTTGCCCGAACGGCGGCCGCAAAAGGGTCTGATGACTTGGTTACCTTGATGATCTCGGCGTCGATCCGATCGTGTTCAGTTTCGGCGCTCAATCGCAGGCCCTCCATATGCCCGTCTTTTGTAGCTGAGCTCGCGCAAGAGGCCATGTCTTTTGCCGTCAGGCGGTGTGCACCCGTGTAGAATGAGCGGGCGAGTTTGATGCGCGAACGGGCAAAGGCCTATGACTGCGTCGGTACGATTGGCGCGCGACTAACCGATCTAGGCTTATGATGCCTGTCCAGAACCCGAGGCCTGACCCGAATTCGAGGGACTTGCGAACTGGCACCGAGTTGATGCCAGTTTGCGTAGCTGCTCAGTCCCAGTCGCGATGGTGACGGCGATAGCCGTGCGCAGGAGCCCACGGCGGTGGACCTCCATAACGGCGCCCATATCCATAGTCCGAATACCGGCCACGACGGCGGTCTTGGCGGTCCATCCTCCATTCGATCTCCGCCAATCGATGCTCGCGGGTGTGGCGGGCGTACTCGACAGGTTGGTCGCCCAAGCTTCGAGCTACGTCTGTGGACAGGCTCTCATGAGACTGGGCGGAAAATCCCCCGCCAATGCAGAAACTCAATGCAGCCAAGGTCAAGTACCGCATATCTTGCCTCCTTGATTTGCGGAGCACTGACCATCGAACGCGCAATCTCAGCGAAGGTTCAAAGCGCTGGGTTCGCACTTTGCTCTCCCGGAATTCGCCGCCGATTGCTTGTAACGAATTGGTAAGATTCATTCAGCGCCAATGCCCGCTCGCGACACGCGTCGGGACAGGGATCATGAAGATCTTTCGGATCGTCGTCGGCCTGCTGCTGCTCGTCGGAGGCCTGTACGTTTTGATTGGCGAGCATTTCGCCGGCACGTCGGCGGATGCCACTGTGAATGCACGCATCAATGTGATCCGCGCGCCGATCGAAGGACAGGTCAATCTGGCCGTGCGCAGTATCGGCGCCCGCGTTAATGCGGGCGAACTCGTTGCCGATATAACCGACGAGCGCTTCGACACTGCCCGCCTTATCGACCTCGAACGCGATCGCGACAACCAACAGATCGAGTTGAAACGCGTCGCTACGCAGAACGTGGCAATCAGCGCTGCCCGAGCCGGCTTTGCCGCGCAACTCGACAATTACCAGAAGGGGCGGGTCAGCCAGATCGAGGCTCGAATTGCCGAGGCCAAGGCGAATCAAGACGCCGCGGCAGCTCGCCTGCGGGAAGCCGACGGTACCCTGAAACGCGCCAATGATCTGAGCGACAGAGGTGTACAGACAGCCGCCAATCTCGAACGCGCCCGCGCTGCCCAGGACGTCGCGCAGCAGGAGCTAGAGAGCTCCCGCCAGCGAGGAACCTATCTGAACACCGAACTCGCGGCGGCCCGCACCGGTGTCTTCATCGGCGATTCCTATAACGATGCGCCCTTCTCTTCGCAGCGTGTTAGGGAGCTCGATCTGCGATTGGCCGAACTCGCTGCCGAACAGGAGCAGATCGAGGCTAGGATCGCCGGATTTGAGAAACAGATCCGTGCCGAGCGCCTGCGGCTCAACAAGTTGACTTCGGCTGTCATGACCGCGCGCGTCGAGGGTATGGCCTGGGATTTTCTCGTCGATGACGGCGAATATGCCCGTCGCGGCCAGGATCTGGTGAAGCTCGTGGATTGCCGAAGCCTCGTGGTGACCGCCAGCGTGACCGAAAGCCTTTATGACAATTTGTCGATCGGCGCGCCGGTCCAATTCCGGCTCTTCGGCGACGAGCGCATCTTCGAAGGCACTGTCACGCGCCTTGGCGGGTCCGGTGCGTCGAGCCTCTACGCCAATCTAGCAGTGGGACCAAGCGCCGAGCATCTCGAACGATTTGACGTTACCGTCAGCGTGCCGGAGTTATCAAGTCAGCCGGATCTCTCCTGCGCGATCGGGCGGACCGGTCGCGTCATCTTCTCGAACGGTCCCATCGCGACGGTGCGGCGCTTCCTGACGCGTTACGGCTTCTGATGCTGGCGCTGCCCGCATGGCTTTCTGCCCTCGCCGGAGCGGCGGTCGTGGTTGGCTTGCGGCTGCTCGTGCTCCCGCTTCTGGATCCCAAACAGTGGCAGTGGCGCGTCCTGCTGTTAGGCAGCGCGATGCTGCTGGCCTGGCGCTATATGATCTGGCGTTTCACCGACACGGTCGCGCCGTTGGGCTGGACGGCCGACGCATTCTTCAGCTGGGGCTTCGCCATTCTCGAAGCCTTGACCGTTCTGTCATCCACCTTCGCCTTTTTCATACTGTCGCGCGTCAAGGAACGTAGTCTCGAGGCTGACCAGCATCGCGATTGGTGGAAGCCCGGCCCGCCGCCGCAGGTCGACATCTTCATTGCGACCTATAACGAGCAGCTTGAGGTGTTGGAGCGCACCATCGTCGGCGCCAAGGCTATCGGGTACCCCGCCCTGAGGATCTTCATCCTCGACGACGGCAGGCGGGACTGGCTTCGCGCGGCATGCGAACACCACGGCGTCGGCTATCTCGTCCGCCCCGACAACGCCCATGCCAAGGCAGGCAACATCAACTATGCTTTGCGGCTGCGCGCTGCGGAGCCGGACGCGCCCGATTTCATCGCCGTGCTCGACGCCGATTTCGTGCCGCATATCGATTTCGTCGAGCGCGTTCTTGCGCTGTTCCATGCTCCCAATGTCGGCCTGGTCCAGACGCCGCAGCACTTCTTCAACCCGGACCCGATCCAGCACAATCTCGGGATCAGTTCGGCCTATCCCGACGAGCAGCGCCACTTCTTCGACAATGTCGAGCCGTCGCGGGACGCCTGGGGCATCGCCGTCTGCTGTGGGACCTCATCGATGGTGCGGGTCAGTGCTGTTGAGGCCATTGGCGGCTTCCCGACGGAGAGCGTCACCGAGGATTTCCTGCTGACCTTGCGCCTCTCGGAGAACGGGTGGCGCACCGTCTATCTCAACGAGCCGTTGACTGAGGGGCTCGCCCCGGAGGGCTTGCAGGAATACATCGTTCAGCGTGGCCGTTGGTGCCTGGGTATGATGCAGATCGTGCGCAACGTCTACAGTCCCTTCGGCGACAACCGGCTGGGCTTGCTGCAACGCCTTAGCATCTTCGATTCCCTGCTCTACTGGAGCACCACCTTCCCATTCAGGCTGGCGAGCCTGATCTGCCCGCTCCTCTACTGGTGGGGCGGCGTTACAGTGGTGAACGCCTCGGTCACGGACATCCTCGTCTACTACTTGCCCTACTATCTGGCGGTGATGATAGTGCTGAACTGGCTGTCGAAAGGCCTGTTCATCGCGATCCTGAATGACGTGGCCCAGCTGGTTGCAGCCTGGCCGATCACCCGCGCGGTCACGCTCGGCCTGTTGACGCCCGGGCCGCACAAGTTTTCGGTGACGGCCAAGGGTGGGGATCGCACCAAAGTCGTCGTGCAATGGCCGCTGATGATGCCGTTCCTGCTGCTCTTCGCGCTCACCGTAGGCGGCCTCATCGTGCCGTTTTCCTCGGACTTCATCTTCAACCACACCGCTGCAGCCGGCGATGGCATGGCTATTGTCATGTTCTGGACGATCTACAACCTCTTCGTCCTGCTGGTCGCAATCGCCGCTTGCATCGAGCGCCCGCGGCCGAACCGGCCGCAGCGCCAGCTCGTCGAGGCCGTAACCGTACTGATGGCGGGGCAGGAACAGCGCGGCTGGCTGGTCAATCTCGGCGTCGGCGGCGCGCGCGTTAGTGGGCTGAGCGACCTGCAGCCCGGTATGTCGGGAGCGCTGCGCCTGCCGATCATCGGGGACATCGAGGCGCGCGTCATCGCGCCGACGCAAGATGGATATCGGATCGGTCTTGCGCCCACGTCCGAGCAGCGCGACCGCATTATCGCGCGCCTTCATACGGCAAGCGCCGCGCCGGGCACCAACCAGGGCAACCTCATGCTCATGATCCGGGAGTTGGCCCGGGCCCTGTCACGTTGATGGAGAAACCTATGAGCCGTCGCTTGGGCCTGCGTACCATCGCATTCGTCGGAGGCAGCATCCTGATGCTGGTTCCGGCGTTGATTGCCGGCTCTACATATACCGGGGCGTTGCAGAAGCGCGCCGAGCAGATGCTGGTCGATCGCTTGAAGGGGCGCGGCGAATTGAGCGCCAATCTCCTCGCGAAGGGGCTCCATCAGCTCTGGGGTGAGGTCGAATCGCTCGCCAAGACCTTAGACCCGTCGGCGCTTCCGGAGGCGCGCACCGCCATCAATCTCATCGCGCGGCTCGACAAGCGCTATTCCTGGATCGGGATCGCGGATATCGAGGGAAATGTACTAGCAGCCGTGGATGGTCTTCTAGAGCGCGCGAGCGTGGCCCAACGGCCTTGGTTTCGTCGCGGCTTGAGCGGGCCAACGGCGATCGATGTGCATGAGGCGCAATTGCTGGCGAAGCTGCTCCCGGCCCAGACCGAGCCCTATCGTT
Source organism: Pseudomonadota bacterium (assembly GCA_023393655.1). Taxonomy (GTDB): domain Bacteria; phylum Pseudomonadota; class Alphaproteobacteria; order Rhizobiales; family Beijerinckiaceae; genus Allobosea. The sequence continues at coordinate 11,285 of JAEWKP010000194.1, forward strand.
TCATTGATCTGGCCGCCCCCATTCAGAAAGCCGGGCAACCTACGGGCGGCGTCGTCGGCGCACATCTCAATTGGAACTGGATCATCGACAGTCTCCAGGGTTTTCAGACACAAGGTATCGACGTCCTTCTCTTGTCTCGGGATCGCACTGTTCTGGTTGGGCCACGGGACTTGGTCGACAAGCCCCTGATGATCGGATCGGCCCAGGCTGCGAACCGCACGCCGTCGAGCGTTCTCGACGAACGCTGGCCGGATGGCAAAGACTACATCACCGTCGTCGTTCCGGCCATTGGCTATGCCGACCTGCCGAGCTTCGGATGGTCCCTTCTGATTCGGCAGAATATCGACGATGCGCTTGCTCCGACGCGCGAGCTCATCCGAAATTTTTGGATAACGCTCGGCGTGGGAGCGATGGCTGCCCTCGCCCTGCTCTTCTTCGCCGCGACCTGGATTGCGACGCCGCTCAAACGCATGATGACTGCGGCAGAAAATATGCTGGGGGATAGCGAGCAGAAGCCGCCACACCCCGAAACGCGCTACGCCGAGGCCGAGCGCCTCTCCGCCGCACTCGTTCGGCTGCAGACGCGGCTGCACCGGCGCTGAGAGATCAACCTGATGACCGTCTCGCTCCGGCGTTCAAGGACGACGAGTGCGTTGAAGGTCCGCTCATGGGACATGGTCGAAGGTCCGGTTGTGGCGCCAGGCAGAAGCAAATCCGAAGCTAAGGAGGCATAAGATAGCGGCCGGGATTCGACCTTGACAGAAGGCCCGCGCTTCGTTCGAATGAGCGCATGAATGGTTCATATGAACGAGACGATCAGCTTATCGAGTTCGTTCAATCGAGCGGCTATGTTTCGATTGAAGATCTGTCGCGCTCATTCGGACTCTCTCCTCAAAGCATTCGACGCCTCGTCAACCGGCTATCCGATCAAGGCAAGCTGAAGCGATCTCACGGAGGGGTCAGTCCCCCGGCAGGCGGGGCCAATCTGGAGTACAAGACACGGCAGGTGCTGCGCTTGGGCGAGAAGAAAGTCATAGCAGCTGCGGTCGCGCGCTTCGTGCCCAACGGCGCTTCGTTGTTCATTGGGCTTGGGACGACCCCGGAATGTGTGGCGGTTGCTCTCGCTGATCACAGTGATCTCCGCGTTTTCACGAACAGCTTGAACGTTGCGGCTGCTCTTTCGGCTAATCCGGGCGTCGAGATCGCCATTGCAGGAGGGCTGCTGCGTCGCCGCGACCGCGACGTCATCGGTTCGGCGGCCGTCACGTTTTTCCGGCGCTACAAGGTGGATTTCTCGATTTTCGGTGTGGGCGGCGTCGACCCCGACGGCATGCTTCTCGATTTTGACGAGGGCGAGGTCGAAGCGCGCGAGGCAATGGTCGAAGGATCGCGAAGCTCGCTCCTGGTTGCAGATCACACGAAGTTTGGCCGCAGCGTCCCGGTCAGGGGCGGCAAGATTGGCGAGGTCGAGCACCTGTTTACTGACCGGCTTCCGCCGTCCGAGTTCATGCCGGCCATCAGGAAAGGCAACGTTCAGGTGCACCATCCACCTGATGACCGTGTCACGGCGGCGTAACGCGGCTGGGCAAGAACAATAAAGAGAACACAGGGAGGAAGAGATGAAGCTTTTGGGAGCATCGGCGTTTGCGGGCGCCTTCGTCGCATGCCTCGTTCTGGCAGGCCCCTCTTCGCATGCGCAGGACAATCGACCGACCCTGCGCATTGCGGTTCAAGCCAACCCGCCCACGGCCGAACCGCTGGATGCGGAATCCAATGTCGGCTACCGCACCAATTACTCTATCCACGACACGCTTCTGCAGTTCGACTATGCGGGCGATTTCCAGTTGAAACCGCATCTC
>JAEWKP010000262.1 GCA_023393655.1 Pseudomonadota bacterium
AACCGGGACCGGCCTTCGCCCTCAACCGGGATGGCCCGGCCGCGCTGGCCAAAGCCTGCGCCCGATCAGGGCTGCCGCTGATCCATGTCTCGACCGACAGCGTCTTCGACGGAGAGCTGGATCGGGCCTATCGCGAAAGCGACACGCCCCGGCCGATCAATGTCTATGGCGCCTCCAAACATGCAGGCGAATGCGCGGTGCTGGATGCGCTGCCCTCGGCACTGGTGGTGAGGACGTCGTGGATCTTCGGCGGGCATGGCGCGAGCTTCGTCAGCCGCCTGTTGCTCTGGGCCGAAGGACGCGACCGGCTGACGGTCGTGGGCGACCAACATGGCAGGCCGACCTATGCCCCGGCGCTCGCCGAAGCCCTGCTGAAGCTGTCGTGGCGGCTGCGCGACAAGGCGATCGATGGCGGGCTGATGCATCTCGCCGGCGGGAGCGTCCTGAGCCGGGCGGAGCAGGCCCGGATCATCCTGGGAGCCGCCAGCCGCCGTGGCCGTGACGCAACCAGGGTCATCCCGATTGCATCGAGCGCTTGCCCTGCGGACGCGAAGCGCCCGCTCAACGCGGTCCTGGACTGCGGCTTCGCCGAGCGGCAGGGCCTTGCGCTCGGGCCGTTCGAAGCCGATCTCGAAGCGACGCTGGACAGGTTGCTCGGGCCGGTCACGCCAAGCCGGGCCGCGTCCTAACGAAACAGGAAGGCGTCAGCGACCCGGACCGCCCCCGCCGGCACCGCCTCCTCCCGGACCACCTCCACCGGGGCCGCCTGGTCCTGCGCCTCCGGGCCCCATCCCGCCGGGAGTTCCAAAACCACCGGGGCCGCCGAGCCCACCAGGGCCACCTGGTCCGCCGCCGATCATCCCGGGGCCAAAGCCGTTCGGTCCGAAGGATTGCGGGCTAGCCGGCCCACCGGCATTCCCCGCGCCTTCGCCATTCGTCATCGCGAGGCGCAGATTGTCGATGCTCGGGATGCCATCGGGACCGATACGGCCATCCAGCACCGCACGCACATCCTGCCAGGGGGAGAACGCGTAGCCGAAAGCCTCACTGCGCACCGCAAGACCGGACCCGAGCAGGAGCTGGCCCTCACCGCCGCGCACATAGCTTTCGACCGAGAAGGCGCTGCCCGCCGGCAGGGGCGAGGCCGGCGCGACGTCGCTCGGACGGAAGCCACCACGTGCGATCCGCCCCGACACGGCCACGCGACGGCCGACAAGACCCGGATCAGTATCAAGCAGCTTCAGGCCGCCGATCCAGAGCCCGTCATCGTCCTGCTCGACGACGCCGGTGACCCGCGCGGTGTCCTGGCCGGGGCGCTCGACCAGGCTGGCGACAATCGTCCCGTCGAACCGGCGCAGGCCGCTGACGGCAACCGGCTCGCCCTTGCGCCAGCCCCTGGATTGCTGGCCGGGCTGCGTCTGGACGGCCTGCCCGAGCACGTCGATGCCGTCGCGATAGACGGCCGTGATCGGCCCGACCACCTCCCGCTCGACGGCGATGGTGTTCGTGATCAGGCCACCTGCGTCCGGCCGCGCGACGACGCGCACGACATGGCCGATGCGCAGATCGCGCGCGCTGCGGACCAGGCCGTCGATCGTGACCGGCACATCCTGCGGATAGGCGATGCGGCTGTCATTGACGATGATGCTGCCGAAGCGCTGGATCGTGCCGACGAAGCCGGTCCCGCCGATGCCGCGATCGGAGCCGGCATTGCCCTCGGGCGCGAAGCCGGTGCCGCCGATGCCGACATCGCGCGGCCGCTCCGGCGCCGCCACGGCCGGGCGCCAGGCCAGTGCGGTGCCGAGAGAGGCCAGCAGCGCCCGGCGCGTCAATGCGAGAGGGCCGCTCATCCCCGGCTGGCCCCGGAGGCGTCTTCCTTCGGCTCCTCCCCGCGGAAGACATAGACGCCGCAATTCCAGCGATGATCGCCGCCCGCATCGTTCTCGCAGGCGGCGTTCGCCTCGCGGTTGAGCTGTTGCAGCATCTCCAGGGCCAGCTCGCGCGAGCGCGCTTCCAGTCGCGCGGCCAGCTCGGCCGAGAGCCCGTCATAATGCACCGAGCGCTCGACGAAGGGCGGCTTGGCCGCGAGCACGTTGGCGACGGAGGCCGCGAGGTGGTCGTGCAGGTTTCGGCCGAAATAGTACAATTTGTCGTCGTCGCCGTGCTGGGGGATGAAGGCCGCCTCGGCCAAGGCGATCCGGTCTTCGGCGTCGATTGTGACAATTCGGCGGTCGACCCATTCGTCGAGCACGGCGCGCGGACGCAGGTCGCGCGTCACCGACGTCACGAGCTCTTCGAAGGAGGGCTGCCCGGCCTCCGCCGAGCGCGGTAGGGGGGCGGGCGCGCCGGCCGCATCGCAATAGCGGGGCGAGGCCAGCCAGCGCGCGATGATCGCCCCCGTGCGCGAGACCGAGGCAGGCACCGGGTTGACCGGCGCGCCCGCGCCGCGCAGGCGGCTGACCTCCTTGCGGTGGATGCCCGTCAGCAAGCTGACGCGGCTATCGGTCTGCTCCTTGCCGGGCAGGGCGAAATCATACTCGGCGACGTTGACATAGAGCTCTCTGAGCAGCTGGCAGAGAGCCGGAAACGTCATCCCGGCGCGGATGCTCAGCCGCACGAGCGGGCGCAGAAGCCGCGCCAGCGGCGGATAGAGCTTCTCGGCGGAGGGGTCCTGGGCTGCGTCCGACATGTGGCGACATTTAGGCTTTTTCAATGTGGGACACAATCCCACAAATTTTGCGTTCCCCTTGAGATGGAGCGCAAGGTGATATATGTGGGAAAAATTCCCACCAAATGGAGCATCTCTCAGATGACGCCCGTCTCCGCCCGGTCCCGGCGATCCCTCATCATCTCGTCATTGCGGCGTTCCGAAACGGTTGTCGCCGTGAGTAGAGCCTTGTGCTGTCTGCTGGCGCTCTCCGTGCCCTATGCTCTGTTCGTTTTCCAAAGCGTGTTTCATCCGTGAACACGATGGCAGGCGCTACCAACTCCGCAAAAGAGCAACGAGCATGTGGTGCTCTGGCTCGCTGTGTGCGTATCGCTCCGTCTATTCCACGCCTTCTCGCATATGCGGTGCTGATCACAGCGGCCTTCGTAATCGCTTGGCTCCTGGTCGCCGCGGAAGCGACCCGGGAGCGTGAAGCAGGTTGTCACCAACGCAGCTACCGTGACCCGGTGACTGGGCGGCAGATGGAGCGCTTCTGCCGAATGGCATGAGATAACCGCATGGCGCGTCGAATTGCCCAAGATAGGGCTGTCCAGCGAGTGGCAGCGCAAGATTGTGCTCACTCGGCCTTTGGAGCAATGTCTCCTTCTGGGCAGGCTTCCGGAGATACCTTAACGATTCTAGCCGGAGAGGGGCCGAGGCCACAATCGAAATGGCTATGAGAATCCTGTTAAGTAACTGAAATATATATGGTATTTATCACGCTGTGCGAGTTTCCGCAGAGCGCGCGAGCTCACTGATTAGCGAGAGATCGTGCAGTCTCGCCGCCCTCTGACTAACGCCGCTTAGAATCTCAACCCACGCATGATCGCAGCGGTTGCGCGTCATTTTGTGAGTCGCGGAAGCTCTAAGAGGCAAATTCGACGCAAAAACAATGTCTTGCGAGGAAAAGTGGCGGAGACGGAGGGATTCGAACCCTCGATACCCTTGTGGGGTATGCTCATTTAGCAAACGAGTGCCTTCAGCCTCTCGGCCACGTCTCCGGCGAGAGGCTCTATGCCCGATTGCAGAGCCGTTTGACAAGCCTCGTCGGCAACTTCCTTCGCTTCGCCTGTGCATGCACGCAAAGCCGATCATAGAGCGCCCCATTGGTAATGGAGGGGCCGAAGAGACGAAGGGGCGCAGCGGCTGGATCGAAGGCCGCTGCACAGGAGCCTTGCGCCGGCTCGCCTTGCTCCGCCGCTTGGCAGCCATTAGGTTGAGCGCGTCCGTTGGGGTGCCGAGAGGCTGAGAGGCGTGATCAGCGCCAACCCATCGCACCTGATCCGGATAATGCCGGCGAAGGGAACGGTCTTCGGCTCGCAGATACTTCGCTCGTGCCCCAGTCCGCTGCCTTCCCGGGAGCAGGGAAGAGCATGACGGCTGAACGCCCTCAATCTGGCCTGAATGTCGCAGTGGTCGGTGCCGGTGTGGTCGGTCTCGCCTGCGCCACCGAATTGCTGGCGCGCGGGGCGCAGGTCACCATCCATGAGCGCGGTCCGCGCATCGGTGCCGAGGCCTGTTCCTGGTATGCCGGGGGCATGCTGGCCCCGTGGTGCGAGGGCGAGAGCGCCGAGGAGCCGGTGATCCGGCTCGGGCAGCAGGCGGCTGACTGGTGGGAGCGCCATGCCGGCAGCGTCAGCCGCAACGGCACGCTCGTCGTTGCGCCGAGCCGGGATCGCTCGGAATTGCGCCGCTTCGGTCAGCGCACCAGCCATTTCGAGGAGATCGACGGAGAGGCGATTGCCGCTCTGGAGCCCGATCTCGCAGGGCGCTTTTCTCGTGGGTTGTTGTTCGCGGGCGAGGCGCATCTCGATCCGCGCAAGACGATCGCGGCTTTGGCCGAGCGGCTGGTCGCGAACGGTGCCGCGATTCATGTCGACAGCGCCGTCGATCCGGCGGATCTCGACGCCGATATCGTCCTCGATTGCCGGGGATTGGCGGCGCGCGACGTCCTGCCGGAGCTGCGCGGCGTCAAGGGCGAGATGCTGCTGCTGCGGAGCGACGAAATCCGTCTGTCGCGCCCGGTCCGGCTGCTGCATCCGCGCATTCCGCTCTACATCGTGCCGCGCGCGGACGGGCTCTTCATGGTCGGCGCGACGATGATCGAGAGCGGCGAGCGCCGCCGCATTTCGGCCCGCGCCATGCTCGAACTGCTTGGTGCTGCCTATGCGCTGCATCCGGCCTTTGCCGAGGCGGAGGTGGTCGAGATCGGCACCGATGCCCGCCCGGCCTTTCCCGACAACCTGCCGCGGCTGACGCGGCGCGGCCGGGTGATCCATGTCAACGGGCTCTATCGCCACGGCTTCCTGCTCAGCCCCGCCATGGCGCGGATGGCAGCCGACGCCGCGCTGAACCCGCAAGCAACACCGGAGATGCTGCATGACCTTGCTGCTTAACGGAGCCCCCCAGACCGTTGCCGCCAAGACGCTGGCCGAGGCGCTGGCTGAGCTGGGCTTCACCGGTCGCATCGTCGCGACCGCGGTGAACGGCGATTTCGTACCGGCTCGCAAGCGCGCCGAGACTCACCTGAACGAGGGCGACCGCATCGAGATCGTCGCGCCGATGCAGGGAGGCTGAGGTGGCGTCCTTCTATGGCTTCGAGCCGCAGAACCCGCTTTTTCTGGGCACGGCACAATATCCGTCGCCCGCGATCCTGTCCGAGGCGGTGAAGCGCTCCGGCGCGGAGGTCGTCACCGTCTCGCTGCGCCGGGAATCGTCAGGTGGTGCCGGGCAGGCCTTCTGGGCGCTGATCCGCGAGCTCGGGGTCAAGGTTCTGCCGAACACGGCGGGCTGCCACACCGTCAAGGAAGCCGTGGCGACCGCGCAGATGGCGCGCGAGGTTTTCGGTACGGACTGGATCAAGCTCGAGGTGATCGGCGAGGACGACACGCTCCAGCCGGATGTGATCGCGCTGGTCGAGGCCGCGCGCATCCTGACTGACGACGGCTTCAAGGTTTTTCCCTACACCACCGAGGATCTCGTTATCGGCGGGCGCCTGCTCGATGCCGGCTGCGAGGTGCTGATGCCCTGGGGCGCGCCGATCGGATCGGGCAGGGGGCTCAACAACCCCTATGGCCTGCGCAGCCTGCGCCAGCATTTCCCGGATGTGCCGCTCGTCGTCGATGCCGGCATCGGCCTGCCCTCCCATGCCGCGCAGGCGATGGAGATGGGTTATGACGGCATACTGCTCAACACGGCCGTCGCCAAGGCCGGCGATCCCGCCGCGATGGCGGAAGCCTTCGCGCTCGCCATCCGCGCCGGCCGCAAGGCCTTCGCCGCGCAGCCGATCGAGGCGCGCGACATGGCCGCTCCGTCCACGCCCGTCATGGGCAAGGCCTTCCTCGCCTGAAAGACCCTGCATGAAGCTCGATCCGTTCTACCCCATCTTCGACAGTGCCGACTGGCTGGAGCGGATGCTGCCGCTCGGCGTCAAGCTGGTGCAGTTGCGCGTCAAGGACCGGCCCGAGACCGAGGTCGCCCGCGAGATCGCGCGGGCGAAGGCGCTCTGTGCTGCGACCGGCTGCGTGCTCGTCGTCAACGACTACTGGAAGCTCGCCATCGCCGAGGGTTGCGAATGGCTGCATCTCGGCCAGGAGGATCTTGACGAGGCCGATCTCAGTGCGATCCGCAAGGCCGGCCTCAAGCTTGGCATCAGCAGCCATGACGAGCCCGAGCTGGAGCGCGCGCTGGCGGCCAAACCCGATTATGTCGCGCTCGGCCCGGTCTATCCGACCATCCTGAAGCAGATGCGTTTCGGCCCGCAGGGGCTGGAGCGGGTCGGCGAATGGAAGCGCCGCATTGGCGACCTGCCGCTGGTCGGCATCGGTGGCATCTCGCTGGAGCGGGCGCCGGGCGTTTTCGAGGCCGGCGCCGATATCGTCGCGGCGGTGACGGATATCACATTGAATGCCGATCCGGAGGGGCGGCTGAAGGCCTGGATCGCGGCGACGCGGAAGCACGCGACAGCCTGAACGTCATCCCGGGGCGGGTCGCAGGCCCTTGCCTGGATTCAGTGGCCCGTTTTCAGACCGTCATGCTCGCCCTTGTGGCGAGCATCCACGTCTTGGACACGCCCTTCGACCAGTGAAGACGTGGATGGTCGGGACAGGCCCGACCATGACGGCGAGGATGCTCTCAGCTTTCAGCTTCCGCCGACATGGTGTGCCCGTCGACATGGCCGAGGCTGCGCTCGGGGTCGAGCCGGTCGCGCACGCGCTGCTTCAGCACCTTCGAATCCGGGAAGCCGCCATCGGCCTTGCGGTCCCAGATCAGCTCGCCGTCGTAGTGGATCTGGAAGATGCCGCCGGTGCGCGGGATCAGCGCGACCTCGCCGAGATCCTGCCCGAAGGTCGAGAGCAATTCCTGCCCGAGCCAGGCCGAGCGCAGCATCCAGTTGCACATCGAGCAATAGGTGATGGCGATGCGGGGGGCGGGCTTGGTCTGGGTCATGATGGGTCACCGAAGCGGGAGGTCGTCTCCGACATCCCGCTTCAGGCGCCCTGACGCAAGCCCGAAAGCTGCATGGCCGATCGGCGATCGGATATGGGCTAAGCTTTTGTTTTGACTAAATAAAATGAAAGATCATCAGACCTCGTCGATATAGCGCCGGCGCAGATGCGCCTTGAATACCGAGGCGTCGAGCGGCCGGCCCGTGGCTTCGGTGAGCAAGTCGTCGGTCGGCAGCAGCGAGCCCTTGCCGTGAATATTGGCGCGCAGCCAGCCGACCAGCGGGCTGAAATCGCCCTTGCCGATGCCGGGCAGGATGGCGGCTTCCGCCTTGCAGGCGGCGTCGAAGATCTGCGCCGCGGTCATCGCGCCTAGCGTATAGGTCGGGAAATAGCCCCAGCCGCCGGACGGCCAATGGATGTCCTGCAGGCAGCCGAGCCGGTCGTTCGGCACGGTAACGCCGAGCAGGGATTTCATCCCGGCATTCCAGGCGGCGGGCAATTCGGCAAGCGGCATCTCGCCGGCGATCAGCGCCTTCTCCAGCCGGTAGCGCAGGATGACATGGGCGGGGTAGGTGACCTCGTCGGCATCGACGCGGATGAAGCCGGGCTCGACACGGGTGTAGCGGCGCCACATCGCCTCGCTCTCCCAGGCCGGTCCGCTGCCGCCGAAGCTCTCGCGCATCAGCGGCGCGGCGTAAGTCAGGAACTGGCGGGAGCGGCAGGCCTGCATCTCCATCAGGAGCGACTGGCTCTCGTGCAGGCTCATGCCGCGCGCGGCGCCGACCGGCTGGTTGAGATAGCCTTGCGGCCGGCCCTGCTCGTAGAGCGCGTGGCCGGTCTCGTGCAGCACGCCCATTAGCGCCTTGGTGAAATCGGCCTCGTCATAGCGCGTGGTGATGCGGACATCGTTGTCGGCGCCGCCGCAGAACGGATGGGTCGAGATGTCGAGGCGCCCGCGCTCGAAATCATAGCCGAGCGCCGCCATGAACTTGAGACCGAGCGCGCGCTGCGTCTCGGTCGCGAAAGGGCCTTCCAGCGCAGGCAGAGCCGGCCGGCGCGCCTGCACTGCCATAGCTTCCTGCGTGAAGCCGGGCAGGAAACCGGCGAGATCGTCGAACAGCGCGTCGATCTTGGCCGAGCGGCCGCCGGGTTCGTAGTCGTTGAGCAGCGCGTCATACGGCGAGAGCCCGAGCTTCTCGCCCTTGGCCCGGCCGATCTGGCGCTGCAGGTTCAGGACCTCGGCGAGATAGGGCAGGAGCCCGGCGAAATCCGCATCGGCCCGCGCCTGCCGCCAGCGCATCTCGCAGGCCGAGATCGCCTTGCTCGACGCTTCCACCAGCGCGGACGGCAGGGCGGTATCGACGGTCCAGACGCGCCGGATCTCGCGCAGGTTCGCCTTCTCCCAGGCCCCGAGGCTGCCGTCGCTTTCGGCATCGCCGAGCCAGTCGCCGATGCGGGCATCGGTCGACAGGCCATGACGCATGACCTGGAGCAGGGCCATGCTTTCGGTCCGTGTCTCGGCCGCGCCCTTCGGCATCATCACATCGTTGTCCCATTGCAGGATGCCGATGGCGTTCGACAGCGCGGCAATGCGGCCGAAATGGGCGGAGAGGTCGGAATAGGCGGTCATGCGACTCTCTGGTGCGGGAGTGGGCGGCGCAATTGAAGTGTTTTCGTCATCCCGGACAAGCTGCGTCGGCAGCGTCGATCCGGAATGACGGTGATGAGGAAATTCAGGCGAACAGCTTGGAATACTGGCGCGGCTGCGAGCGCAGATACTGGTTCGGCGCCTTGACGGTGGCGCCGAGCTGGGCCGCCGCATGCCAGGGCCAGCGCGGGTTGTAGAGGATGCCCCGCGCCAGCGCGACGAGATCGGCCTCGCCGGTGCCGATAATCGCCTCGGCCTGCTCGGCCTCGGTGATCAGGCCGACCGCCATGGTCGTGATGCCGGTTGCCTGCTTCACGGCGCGCGCCAGCGGCACCTGGTAATTCGGGCCGAGCGGAACCTTCTGCGTCGCCGAGAGCCCACCGCCGGACATGTCGATGAAATCGGCGCCGCGCGCCTTGGCGGCTTGGGCGAAGGCGATGCTCTGCTCGATATCCCAGCCGCCCTCGACCCAGTCCGTGCCGGAAATCCGGAAGCCGACCGGATAGCCTGCCGGAACCACCGCCCGCACCGCGTCGAGGGTTTCGAGCGGGAAGCGCATGCGGTTCTCCAGCGAGCCGCCATAGTCGTCCTCGCGCTTGTTCGAGAACGGCGAGAGGAACTGGTGCATCAGGTAGCCATGGGCGCCGTGGAGCTCGATCGCGGCGAAGCCGAGCCGCACGGCCCGGCGAGCTGAATCCGCGAAGGCCTCGATCAGCCGGCCGATATCGTCGCTTGTGAGCGCGCGCGGCGGCCGCGGATAGGTCTCGAAGCCGATCTCCGAGGGAGCTTCGACCGTCCAGCCGCCCTGGTCGAGGCCGAGCTGGCCGCCGCCCTTCCAGGGCTGGGCGAGAGAGGCCTTGCGCCCGGCATGGGCGAGCTGGACCGCGATCGGCATGTCCGACCAGCGGCGGGCGGAATCCAGCGCCTTGCCGAGCGCGGCTTCGGTCTCGTCGGACCAGAGGCCGAGATCGAACGGACTGATGCGCCCGTCCGGCTCGACGGCCGTTGCCTCGATGATCAGGAGGCCGGCGCCGGACAGCGCGAGATGGCCGAGATGGATGGTGTGCCAGTCGCTGGCGCAGCCATCCTGCGCCGAATACTGGCACATCGGAGCGATGACGATGCGGTTGGCAAGCGCAAGGCTGCCGAGCTGGTAGGGGCTGAAGAGCTGGCTCATGTCGGGAATGGGTCTCGAAGGGCAGGTTTCCGGCACAGTCTAGAAGCCTTCGCGCCGGCAAGGCCAGTGGCCCTCGCGCAAACGCGATGCCCGATGCGTGCAGATGCACCTCGCGACGCCGACGCTCTCGATGCTAGCCTCGACGTGACCCTTCATCCTCGGAGACCGCCATGTCCGACGCTTCCGATTCGGTTCAGCTCACCCGTGACGGCGGCGTCGCCATCCTGACGCTCAACCGGCCGGCGGTGCTGAACGCCATCGACGCGCCGATGGCCGAACGCTTCCTCGCGCAGGTGAAGGCGATCGCGGCCAGCGGCGACGTCCGCGCCATTCTGCTGCAAGGCAATGGCCGGGCCTTCTGCGCCGGCGGCGACGTCTCGCAATTCCTCGCGAGCCACGACATCGCGGCCGGCATCGAGGCGATCATGGCGCCGTTGCACGCGGCGCTGCGGCTGCTCGATTCCCTGCCGCAACCTTCGGTCGCCTGCCTGCAAGGCGCGATCGCGGGCGGCGGCTTCAGCCTCGCGCTCGCCTGCGACCTCGCTGTCGCGGCCGATGATGCCCGCTTCACCATGGCTTATGCCCGGATCGGCGCGACGCCCGATCTCGGCGGCACCTACCGGCTCGCCCGGCTCGTCGGCCAGCGCAAGGCGCGCGAGATCGCGCTTCTGGCGGAGACGTTCGGGGCGGAGGAGGCGCTGAAGATCGGCCTCATCAATCGCGTCGTGCCGGCCGCGCAGGCGCGCGACGAGGCCTTGGCAATGGCCCGCAAGCTGGCGGCGGGGCCGACCGGCGCCTATGGCCGCATCCGCACCCTCCTGACGGAAGCGCCGGACGCCAACCTCGCCGATCATCTCGACGCGGAGCGCGACGCCTTCCGCGAGACAACGGCGAGCGCTGATTTCCGCGAGGGCGTGACGGCCTTTCTGGAAAAGCGGTCAGCCGTCTTCACCGGCCGGTGATGGGCATGGCTGCAACGCCTGTTCACCTTTGCGTGCGTTGCACAATCCATTCCTGAAAATGCCGTAATCCCACATATGATAAGCAGGCTTACGGTTGGGAGGCCTGTGGATGAAACGACCCTTGCGGCGCGAGCTGATGTTCCAGCTCGTCGAAACCTCGCGTCTGCTCAGGACCTATGTCGAGCAGCGCGCCCGCCAGCACGGCACGACGCGGGCGCAATGGGGCGTGATGTCCCGGCTCAGGCGGCAGGAAGGACTGAACCAGGCCGCCCTTGCCGAGCAGATGGACCTTCAGCCGATCTCGCTCGCCCGCCTGCTCGACCGCTTGCAGAGCCAGGACCTGATCGAGCGCCGCGAGGACCCTGCCGACCGCCGCGCCTATCGTCTTTTCCTCACCCCGGAAGGCCGGGCGCTGGTCGACGATCTCGATTCGGTGCGGACCGAGATCGCTCAGGAGGTGCTCGGCGGCGTCGACGAGGCGGCGATCCTGTCGGCGCTCGAAACCTTGTCCGCGATCCGCGAGCAGACCCGTACCCGATCCGAAGACAAGTCGTCGGTTTCCGCCGGCAACGCAGCCTGAGCGAGTGGACAGAGAATGAAGCGTTCAGGATTGATCATCGGTGTCGCGATCGTCGGCCTCGTTGCCGGCGGGGCCTGGTACTGGCATTCGCGCACCCCCGAGGCCGCTCGCAGCGCGCGCGGCGGGAGAGGCGAGGGCGCGGCTGTGGCGGTGGTGTCCGCCGCTGCGATCCAGGCCGATTTCCCGGTGCGCAAGCATGCCATCGGCTTCGTCGAGACGCCGGCGAGCGTGCTCGTGCGCTCGCGCATCGACAGCCAGATCACGGCCCAGCACGTCACGGACGGGCAGTTCGTCAAGGCCGGCGACCTGCTCTTCACCCTTGACGATCGCGACATCAAGGCCCAGATCGCCAAGGACGAGGCGATGCTGGCCCGCGACGAGGCGACCCATACCCGCAATCTCGCCGATCTCGACCGCTACAGGCAGCTTTTTGCCCGCAATGCCGGCACGCAGGCGCAGGTCGATCAGGCGACGGCCGACGAGCGCAGCTCCGCCGCCTCGATCCAGGGCGACCATGCGACGCTCGACGCCGACCGGCTCAAGCTGGGCTATACCCGCATCACCGCGCCGATCGACGGGCGCATCGGCACGGTGCAGGTCACGCCGGGCAATCTCGTCAATGCCAGCGCCAACAGCAACGGCACCGGCCTTCTGACCATCACCCAGATGAAGCCGCTGCGCGTCTCCTTCGCCATGCCGGAGAGCGAATTGCCGACCCTGCAGGGAGCGCTCGCGGCCGCGAAGCCCGTGCCGGTGACCGCGCGCGTACCGAACGCCGCCCGAACGGCAGCCGAGGGCAAGCTCAATTTCGTCGATTCCACCGTCGACATCACCTCCGGCACGATTACCGCCAAGGCCGCCTTCGCCAATGACGACCTGAGCCTCTGGCCGGGGCAATATGTCGATGTCGAGATCATCCCGGAAACACTGACCGGCGTCACGGTGATCCCGACCGTCGCGGTGCAGACCGGCCAGAAGGGCCCTTACGCTTTCATCATCAAGCCGGATTCCACGGTCGATCTTCGCCAGATCAAGGTCGCGCTCAGCGATGGCGAGCGCACGGCGGTGACCGAGGGCATCGCGCCGGGCGAGCGCGTCGTCACCGACGGGCAGATGCGCCTGAAGCAGGGCACGCGGGTGCGCGAGCGGGCGGCTGCGGGCGAGAAGCCGGCGCTGGCCACGCCGGTCGCGGAGGGGACGCGGTCATGAACGTCTCCGCCTTCTGCATCCGCCATCCGGTCGCGACCATCCTGATGTCGGTCTCGCTGGTGGTGGCGGGGCTCTTCGCCTACCGCTTCCGCCCGGTCGCGGCGCTGCCACGCGCCGAGTTCCCGGTCGTCAACGTCTCCGCGCAATTGCCCGGCGCCTCGCCGGATACGATGGCGACCTCGGTCGCGACGCCCTTGATCAAGCAGTTCGGCACCATCGCCGGCATCGACTCGACCTCCACCACGAATTCGCAGGGCTCCACGTCCATCGCCATCCAGTTCGTGCTGAATCGCGACATCGACGCGGCCGCCGCCGACGTGCAGGCCGCGATCGCCCGCACCCAGCGG
>JAEWKP010000321.1 GCA_023393655.1 Pseudomonadota bacterium
CCGCCGACAAGCGCGCGCGACACCCCCTTCGCGGCGAGCTGCGCCGCGACCGCGCGCTGCGATTGTCCCTTCCGGCGCAGCGTCGCCGCCCGCGCCTCGGCGAAGCGGCGATCGTCGACGAGGCCGGATGCGATGCAGCGCGCCACGACATCGTCAAGCGCCGCCGCATGCGAGGCCGGGTCTTCGCCGTGATGGCGGCAGCTCAGGGCGATCTTGCGCGCCATCACCTTGCGCAGTTGCGCAGCCGGAACCGAATAGCGCTCGAGATAATACAGCGCCGCGCGCTGGAGATAGTCGGGGGTGATGCGCCGCGGCACGCGGGCGGGTCGCCCTGCATCGCCCCGCTTGTCCTGCTGATCCGTCACGCTAATCGGCCCCGGGCTTCTGCCGGCCGGCCTTCACGCCGGAGCGCTTCTCCTTGGAGGCGAGCCGGCGCTCCTTCGACGCCTTGGTGGGCTTCGTCGCGCGCCTCACTTGCGGGCGCACGGCGGCGGCCCGGATCAGCTCCAGCAGGCGCTCCACCGCTTCCTCGCGATTGCGCTTCTGGCTGCGATGCGTCTGCGCGACGATGACGATGACGCCCTCCTGCGTCAGCTTGCTGCCGGCGAGCTTCATCAGGCGGATCGCGACATCGTTCGGCAGCGACGGCGAGCGGCGCACGTCGAAGCGAATCTGCACCGCGCTCGAGACCTTGTTGACGTGCTGGCCGCCCGGGCCCGAGGCGCGCACGAAACTTTCCTCGATCTCGCTCTCGTCGATCGCGATGGACGGGGTGGCTTGAATCATGGGAGGAGCGTAGCCGAATTCACGGAGACATGCAGCGTTGAAGCCCTCACGCGACATTGCCGGCCTGATCGAGATCATGGCTGCGCTGCGCACGCCGGGAACCGGCTGCCCCTGGGACCTGGAGCAGGATTTCGCCTCGGTCTCCCCCTACACCGTCGAGGAGGCCTATGAGGTCGCCGATGCGATCGCCCGCGGCGACAGGCTCGATCTCAAGGACGAGCTCGGCGACCTGCTGCTCCAGGTCGCGTTCCATGCGCGCATGGCCGAGGAGGAGGGCTCCTTCGCCTTCCCCGACGTGGTCGAGGCGATCACGAGCAAGCTGATCCGCCGGCACCCGCATGTTTTCGGCGATGCGCGCGATCTCTCTCCCGCCGAGGTGAAGGTGCTCTGGCACCGCATCAAGGTGCAGGAGAAAGCCGCCAAGGCTGCGGCGCGCGAGGCCGCCGGCCTGCCGCCGCAGACGGAGGAGCGCGGCGTTCTTGCCGGCGTACCGCATGCGTTGCCCGCCCTCACCCGCGCCTGGAAGCTGCAGGCCCGCGCCTCTACTGTCGGCTTCGACTGGAACGATGCCCGGCTCGTGCTCGACAAGATCCGCGAGGAGACGGCCGAGATCGACGAAGCGCTCGCCAGCGGCGACAAGGCCGCGATCCATGAGGAGATCGGCGATCTGCTCTTCGTCGTCGCCAATCTTGCCCGCCATGTCGATGCCGACCCGGAAGGCTGCCTCGCCGCCGCCAACGCCAAGTTCGAACGCCGATTCAAGGGCATTGAGGAGGCGCTGGAAGCCGAGGGCCGGACCGCGAAGGATGCCAGCCTGGACGAGATGGAAGCGCTCTGGCAGACGATGAAGAAACGGGAGAAGGCTGCCCCTTAGCGGTAGCAGGGCCTACCCCTGCCGCACAGCCTCCGGGAACCGGGCCGTGAACGCCCCTTCCCGCTCGGGCGGCAGGCGCACGACGAGCTTCAGCGCGCCATCCTCGCCGTCCTCGCGCTGGAGGATTTCACCATTGGCATGCAGCCAGGCAAGCGACTTGCCGTCTCCGGGCGCGAGCTCCAGCGTGTAGACCGGGCGGCTATGCGCGATGCGGGTTTCGATCGCGCGGGTCAGGCGCTCGATGCCTTCGCCGGTCAGGGCCGAGACCAGGACCGGGCGCGAGCCATCGGGCCGGAGCGTCGCGATGCCGAGCTGGCGCTCGCGTTCGGCGGGATCGAGCAGGTCGGCCTTGTTCCAAACCTCGATGACGCGCTGGCCATCGTCCGGATTGATCCCGAGATCGCGCAGGATCGACTGCACGTCGGCGGCCTGGGCCTGCGTGTCCTCATGGGCGACGTCGCGGACATGCAGCAGCACATCGGCCTCGATCGCGTCCTCCAGCGTGGCGCGGAAGGCCGCGACGAGCTGCGTCGGCAGATCGGAGATGAAGCCGACCGTGTCGGAAAGCATGATCCGCGCCCCATGGGGCAGCTTGATCGCGCGCGCCGTCGGGTCGAGCGTGGCGAACAGCATGTCCTGCGCCAGCACCTCGGCCGAGGTCAGCCGGTTGAACAGCGTCGACTTGCCGGCATTGGTGTAGCCGACCAGCGCAACGATCGGATAAGGCACGCGTTTCCGGCTGGCGCGATGCAGCGAGCGCGTGCGCTTCACGCTGTCGAGATCGCGCTCGATCTTGGTCATCCGCTCCTGGATGATGCGCCGGTCGGCCTCGATCTGGGTCTCGCCCGGGCCGCCGAGGAAGCCGAAGCCGCCGCGCTGACGTTCGAGATGGGTCCAGGAGCGCACCAGGCGGCTCTTCTGGTAGTTGAGATGCGCGAGCTCGACCTGGAGCGCGCCTTCCCTGGTCCGGGCGCGCCGGCCGAAGATTTCGAGGATCAGGCCGGTCCGGTCGATGACCTTGCAACCGAAGGCCTTTTCGAGATTGCGCTGCTGCACCGGCGACAGGGCGCAATCCATCACGACGAGGCTGATCTCCTCGAGCTTGATGCGCTCGGCCAGCTCCTCGACCTTGCCCTTGCCGAGATAGGTCGCGGGCCTGAGCGCGGTCAGCAGCACCTGCACCGGCTCGACGACCGTCAGGTCGATCGCCGCAGCAAGGCCGACGGCCTCGTCCAGCCGCGCCGCGAAGGAACGCAGATTGGCATCGACCGCGACGCCGCGCTTCTGCGTATAGGGCCCGACGACAAAGGCGCGGGTATTCGCCGCGATGTCGCGTTCGATCTCGTCGAGCGGCTTCGCGCCTGTGACCCGCGTGGCCGCCCGATCCTTGTCGTCCTTGTGGCTTGTCGCCAAATCAGTTCTTGTCCGTTTCCTCGGGCTCGAACAGCTGCACCGGATGTCCGGGCATGATGGTCGAGATCGCGTGCTTGTAGACGAGCTGCGAATGACCGTCGCGACGCAGCAGCACGCAGAAATTGTCGAACCAGGTGACGACGCCCTGCAGCTTGACGCCGTTGACGAGGAAGATCGTCAGCGGGATCTTCTGCTTGCGTACATGGTTGAGGAAAGTGTCCTGGAGGTTCTGTGCCCGCTCGGCGGCCATGGGTAGTCCCTGTTGTTGGGATCGCCGATCGGATTAAAATCCAGCGATCCAGTTCGTTCCGTTTCGGGCCGGGGGCGCATTCCACCAGCGTCGGAACACCGATGCTCCATTAGATCGTCGTCTTCGCCCACAACGCAAGTGCAGCAATGCCGACTTTAGATGCATGCCGCCTGCGTGGCATGCAACTGGGCATGCGTGACGCGCCTGACGCGCCTCAACCGACGCCGAGCGACTTCAGTTTCCGGTGCAGCGCCGAGCGCTCCATGCCGATGAACTCCGCCGTGCGCGAGATGTTGCCGGAGAAGCGCGCGATCTGCGCGATCAGGTATTCGCGCTCGAAGATCTCGCGCGCGTCGCGCAACGGCAGGCTCATCAATCGCTCGCCACCCGAGCCCGATGGCGTCGTCGGCACCATCGCGCCGACTTCGGCCGGCAGCATCTCGATCGTCACCTCGGCCGTCGGATCGCCCTTGGTCAGGATCATCAGGCGTTCGACATTGTTGCGCAGCTCGCGGATGTTGCCCGGCCATTCATGGGACTGCAGCACCGCCATGGCATCACTGCCGATCTGGCGCTTGGGCAATCCGCTCGCGATCGAGATCTGCTCCATGAAGAACTCGATCAGCTCCGGCACGTCCTCGCGGCGCTCCGACAGCGGCGGCACCTTGATCGGCACGACGCCGAGCCGGTGATAGAGATCCTCCCGGAAATGCCCGTCGGCGATGAGCTGTGCCAGGTCGCGGCTCGACGAGGAAATGACGCGGACATCGACATGGACCCGCGTCGCCCCGCCGACACGCTGGAAGTTCTGGTCGACGAGCACGCGCAGGATGCGGTTCTGCGTCTCGCGCGGCATGTCGCCGATCTCGTCGATATAGAGCGAGCCGCCATGCGCCTCCTCGAGCGCGCCGATCCGCCGCGAGCGACCGTCGCCGCCCTCGACGCCGAACAGCTCCTCCTCCATCGTCTCGGGCGTGATCGTCGCCGCGTTGATCACGACGAAGGGCCCGCTCGAACGGGTCGAGGCGTCGTGCAGCGTGCGCGCCGCCAGCTCCTTGCCGCAGCCCGGCTCGCCGGTGATCAGTACGCGCGCATTGGTCGGCGCGACACGCTCGATCGTCTGGCGGAGCTGGTTGACCACCGTGGTGCGGCCGACGATGCGATCCGCCTGGACCGAGCGGGTCTTGAGCTCGCGCACCTCGCGGCGCAGGCGCGAGGCCTCCAGCGCGCGCTCGGCGACCAGTACCAGCCGGTCGGCCTTGAACGGCTTCTCGATGAAGTCGTAGGCGCCGCTCTTGATCGCCGAGACCGCCGTCTCGATGTTGCCGTGGCCGGAGATCATCACCACCGCGAGATCGGGATTGCTCTCCTTGATCAGCTCCAGCACCTGCAAGCCGTCGAGCCGGCTGCCCTGCAGCCAGATGTCGAGGAAGACGAGGTTGGGCCGGCGTGACGCGATCGCTGCCAGCGCCTCGTCGGCGGAGCCGGCCTTGCGGGTCCTGTAGCCCTCGTCTTCCAGAAGGCCGGCGACCAGATCGCGGATATCGACTTCGTCGTCCACTACCAGGATGTCAGCGCTCATAGGCGTATCCCATTCCTTGTATCCGTGTTGCGCGAGCCGCTTTCCGGCTGGGCGGCCGCATCGCCGCCCTCTGTGTCCTGCGCCGGGCCTGTTTCGGGGAACCAGAGGCGGATGCGCGCGCCCCGAGCACCGCTGGCGGCATCCGGCCGGTCGAGCAGTTCGATGCCGCCGCCATGGTCCTCCAGGATCTTGCCGACGATGGCGAGGCCCAGGCCGGTCCCGCCTTCCCGCGTCGTCATATAGGGCTCGAGCAGCTTCTGGCGCTGGTCCGCCGGCAAGCCCTTGCCGTTGTCGATCACGTCGATGACGACCCGGCCATCGTCAAGGCGGGCCATCTGGACGTCGATACGCCCCTGCCCGCGCTCATCGGCCGGCACGGCCTCGATCGCCTCGGTCGCATTCTTGATGACATTGGTCAGCGCCTGCGAGATCAGGCGCCGGTCGAAGCGCGCCGGGACGGCGTCCGGAGGCAGCGACTCGACGATCGTCGTCTCGGGATTGCCGACGCGCCAGAGGAAGACAATCTGGCGGACGGTCTCGACGATGTCCTCATGGGCGAGCGACGGCTTCGGCATGCGGGCGAAGGAGGAGAACTCGTCGACCATGCGCCGGATATCCTCGACCTGTCGCACGATCGTGTCGGTGCACTGGTCGAAGACGTCCTTGCCCTCGACGATGACCCGCCCGAACCGGCGCTTGATGCGCTCGGCCGAGAGCTGGATCGGCGTCAGCGGGTTCTTGATCTCATGCGCGATGCGGCGGGCGACGTCGGCCCAGGCGGCGGTGCGCTGCGCGGAGACGAGGTCGGTGATGTCGTCGAGCGTCACCACGAGCCCGGCTCCCATCCCCTCGCCTTCCCGCACGGCGCGGATATTCACCATCCGGTCCTGCCCGGCCCGCGTGAAGGCGACCTGGCCGGAGCTCTGGCGCTGGCGGTTCTGCAGCGCTTCCGCGACAAAGCCGGCCACCTCCGGCGCGATCTCGGCGATCGGCTTGCCGAGCAGGCGCCCGCCAGTCCCGAGCAGGGTCTCGGCCGAGCGGTTGATCGTGGTGACATGGCCGTCGCCATCGAGGCTGAGCACGCCGGAGGAAACGCCGGACAGGACCGTCTCGGTGAAGCGCCGGCGTCGGTCGATCACCTCGCTCGCCGTGACCAGGCTGTCGCGCTGGCGGCGCAGCTCCGCCGTCATCTTGTTGAAGGTCTCGCCAAGATGGGCAAGGTCGCCCTCGGATCGTCGGATCGGCACCTGGACGTAGAAATTGCCGCTCGACACCTGGTCGGTCGCATCGATCATCCGCCGGATCGGCGCGACGAGCCCGTTGGCGAAGCTCAGGCCCAGCCAGATCGCCGAGAGCAGCAGGATCAGCGCGATCAATCCGTACATCGAGGCGAAGGCGATCTGGACGCCCTTCCGGCGCGCATCGATCGAGAGGTATTCGACGGCGGCCCCGCGTGCGACCGAGGGGAACTCGACCGCGAGCGGATCGACCTCGCGCGCGACATGCAGGAAGCTGTTGTCATAGGCCGGCAGCTTCATCACGGCGCCGAAGACGGTGCCCGTCCGCGGTATCACGCAGATCGGCTCCGGCGCGGACTTCGCATCGTCGAAGGCGGCCTGGTCCGGCATCGGCGGGTCACGCAGCACATTGATATTGGCCCGCACGATCACCTTGTCCGGCGGCTGCATGATCGCGGCGACAGGAAGGCCGAGCGCCGTCGCGCGGGAGGTCAGGAAATTCTCGAACCATTTGCGATCGACATCGAAGGCGGGCTTCGCCCGGCTCAGGTCGTCGGCCAGTACGCGGATCTCGCGCCCGAGCGAACGGCACTGGCTCGCGGCATAGGCGTCGGCGACCTCGACCGACTTGAAGACCGCATCGCGCATGCGGTCGGAGAACCACGGCTCCAGCCCGCGCTCGATCGTCACGGTGGCGATGATGGCGACGAGAACCGCCGGCAGGGCGGCGATGATGCTGAACAGGCCGACGATGCGGACATGCAGTCCCGCCGCCGCCGCGCCAGCCTTGCGGGCGCGGATCAGCACGGCGGCCTCGATGGCGACGATGACTACCAGAACCAGAATCAGCAGCGCGTTGAGCACGAAGACGCCGACCACGACCTCGTGCACCGGCGCGATCGGCGTCGCACCGGACAGCACGAGGAAGGTGAGCAGCGCCGAGATCAGCGCGAGCGCGACGACGATCCCGCCGACCCAGCCCGATACGCGGCGGGATTTCTCCTCGCCACGCGGCATCATTCTGGCTTCGTTGACAGAAGCGGACACGTTTCGCGACAACTCCGATAGGGGCAGGGATCGCAAACCGATCACGCCTGCGGGCGCCACTGATGCGCCGCCGCAACGGTGTTGTCAAAATATGACATTCACAAGGCGGTATCGCCCCGTTTCAGCGTGGCGAACGCACCACCTGCATGTCGAGCTCGCGAATCTTCTTGCGCAGCGTGTTGCGATTGAGGCCGAGGAGCTCCGCGGCGCGAATCTGGTTGCCGCGCGTCGCAGCCAGCGCCGCGGCGATCAAAGGCGGCTCGATCTCGCGCAAGATGCGGTGATAGAGCCCTGGCGGCGGAATATTGTCGCCAAAACCGCCGAAATACTGGCCGAGATGACGCTCGACCGAGCCCGACAGCGTCTCCGCGCGCTCGGACGTCGCCGGGCTATTGGTAAATCCCGGCCCCACCGCTGCAGGCTGCAACTCGGCCTCGATGATCGGCGCGGTGATCGTCTCCTGCGGATAGAGCGCCGCCAGGCGCCGGACCAGATTCTCCAGCTCACGGACATTCCCCGGCCAGCGATACTGCCGCATCACGTCCATCGCTTCCGAATCGACCTGCTTGCGCGGCAGGCCTTCCTTCTCGACCAGCGTGAAGAAATGGCGGACGAGGTCGGGAATATCCTCGATCCGCTCGCGCAGCGGCGGCAGCCGGATCGGCACGACGTTCAGCCGGAAGAACAGGTCCTCGCGGAACAAGCCCTGCGCGATCGAGATGCGCAGGTCCTTGTTCGTCGCCGCGACGATGCGGACATTGGTCCGGATCGGGGTGCGCCCGCCGACCGTGGTGTATTCGCCCTGCTGGAGCACCCGCAACAGACGGGTCTGCGCCTCCATCGGCATGTCGCCGATCTCGTCGAGGAAAAGCGTGCCGCCCTCGGCCTGCTCGCAGCGCCCCGCCGCGCGGGTGCGCGCCCCGGTAAAGGCGCCCTTCTCATGGCCGAAGAGCTCGGACTCGATCAGGTCCTTCGGGATCGCGGCCATGTTGATCGCGACGAAGGGGCCGTTCTTGCGCTTGCCGTAATCGTGCAGGGCGCGGGCCACCAGCTCCTTGCCGGTGCCGGATTCGCCGTTGATCATCACGGTCAGGTCGATCGGCATGAGGCGGGCCAGCGCGCGATAGACGTCCTGCATCGCCGGCGAGCGGCCGATCAGCGGGATGTCCTCGGGCTCGGTCGCATGACCGCGGACCGCTTCGCCCCGCGGCCGCGACAGGGCGCGCCCGACGATGGCGACGAGTTCCTTCAGGTCGAAGGGTTTCGGCAGATATTCGTAGGCGCCCCGCTCCGACGCCTTGATCGCCGTCATGAAGGTGTTCTGCGCACTCATCACGATGATCGGCAGTTCCGGCCGCACCCGCTTGATGCGCGGAAGCAGGTCGAACGCGTTCCCGTCCGGCATCACGACATCGGTGATGATGAGGTCGCCCAATCCCTGCGCGGCCCAGGTCCAGAGGGTCGCGGCCTGGCCGGTGGTCCTGACTTCATAGCCCGCCCGGGCGAGCGCCTGGTTCAGGACGGTGCGGATCGCGGCGTCGTCGTCGGCGACAAGGATATGACCGGTCGGCATGTGTTGCTTGAGGCCTTTACGTTGCCTGCCCCGACCTGAGCTGGTGGAGGGGCAGGAGGATCCTGAAATGCGTCCGGCGCGGAACGGACTCGCATTCGACGATTCCGCCGTGATCGCCGATCACCTTGGCGACAAGTGCAAGTCCAAGGCCACTTCCCTGGGCCTTGGTGGTGACGAAGGGATCGAACAGGTGCTGCACCAGGTCGGCAGGCACGCCCGGCCCGTTGTCGCGCACACCGATCTCGAGCGGCAGCGCGATCCGTTCCGATGAGCCGGGAACCTGCAGGCGGATGCCCGGGCGATAGGCCGTCGTCAGCGTGATCTCGCCGTCGATCGCGTCTTCGCCGATGGCCTCGGCCGCATTCTTGACGAGATTGAGCAGGACCTGCACGAGCTGGTCGCGATTGCCGGCCACCGGCGGCAACGAGGGATCGTAGGTCTCCGTGAAGCGGATATGCCGGGCAAAGCCGGAATGGGCGAGGCGCTTCACATGGTCGAGCACGTCATGGACGTTGACCGCGTCGCGCTCGCTCGGCCGCTCGTCGCCGAACAATTCGACCCGCTCGACCAGTTTCACGATCCGATCGGTCTCGTCGCAGATGAGCTGCGTCAGCATCCGGTCGGAATCCGGGATCGAACCTTCGAGCAGTTGCGCGGCGCCCCGGATGCCCGACAGCGGATTCTTGATCTCATGCGCCAGCATGGCGCCAAGCGCGGTGATCGAGCGCGCTGCCCCGCGATGCGTCAATTGCCTGTCCATTTTTTCGGCAATTGTCCGTTCCTGCAGCATCAACACCACCGCATCGCCCTGGCTGGGCAAGGGAGAGGCAAAGACATCGACGATGTGATCGGTTCCGAGGCGCGGCGTGCCGAGATCGAGGCGGTATTCACTGACGCTGGCGCCGCGGCGCTGCACCTCCTCGATCACCCCCAGCACGGGCGAGCCGAAAGCGACGAGATCGTCGATGCGCTGGCGCTTGAGCAGGGCGGCGCTCGACTGGAAGAAATCCTCGGCCGCCGTATTCGCATACAGCACGGCATGGCCCTCCCCGATCACCAGGACCGGCATCGGCAGCACGTTCAGCGCCTGGACCTCGATCGGGTCGAGCAGATAGGCGCTGCTGCCTCCAGGCCCCTTGTCGGCAAACATCGCCGTCATCGCCTCATCCCCTCGGCTCAAGCGGCTTCACGATCGCGGTCGGTCGAGAACAGGCCCGCCAGCGCCGCCAGGACCTGCTTGGGCTGATCCGAGGTCAGCAGGCTGCGGCGCAGCTCGGCATCGGGCCGGCAGCCATCGGCGACGGCATCATCCGCATAGGCCGCCAGATGCTTGCGGGCGTGGCGCACGCCATGGGCGATACCGATCAGAGCCAGCAGGCCCTCATAGTGCTCGCAGGCCAGCGCCAGCTTCTCGGCCAGCGTCGGCCGGCGAAACGCGCGCCCGTCGAGCGCCGCGCCGATCTCGCCGACCAGCCAGGGCCGGCCGAGCGCGGCGCGTCCCACCATGACGAAATCGGCGCCCGATTGTGCGAGGCAGTCCCGCGCATCCTCGACGTCATGGATGTCGCCATTGGCCACCAGGGGGAAATCCCCGGCGGCGCGCACCGCCGCGATCGCGCGCCAATCCGCCTTGCCCTTGTAGAATTGCTGGCGCGTCCGGCCATGGACCGTGATCATCCGCGCTCCCGCGGCGACAGCCCTGCGGGCGAGTTCGGGCGCATTGCGGGAGGCGTCGTCCCAGCCGAGGCGCATCTTGACCGTCACCGGCACGCTGGTGGAAGCGACGGCCGCCTCGACCAGCGCGACCGCATGGTCGAGATCGCGCATCAGGGCGGAGCCGGCCCAGCCGCCTGTCACCTTCTTGGCCGGGCAGCCCATGTTGATGTCGACGATATCGGCGCCATTGGCCTCGGCCAGTCGCGCAGCCTCCCCCATCCAGTAGGGATCGCAGCCGGCGAGCTGCACGACATGCGGCGACACACCCTCGCCTTCGGCCCGGATGCGCGCCTCCTCGCTACCACGCACGAATTCGTCGGACGCAACCATCTCCGACACGACGACACCGGCATGGCTGCGAGCCGCGAGGCGGCGCATGACGATGTCGGTCACGCCTGACATTGGCGCCAGGAAGGCGCGGGACGCGATCGGGATACCTGCGATGTCCAAAGGGCCAGCCTGCTTTTAAGGCATTTCTCTGGATGCATATTTATTGGACAATGCTGCGGGAGCGCAAGCGCCTCGAGAGAAATGCTGCATTGCAACAGCGTCGCACCCCCTGCCCCATCGCAGCAGAATTGGTTATGCCATGCGCCCATGACCCGCTTGCAGCCAGAATCCAGCACCGTGCTCCGTCACTCCGATGCGCCTCAGCCCGTCGCCGCCCTGCTCGTCGCGGCCGGCCGTGGCCTGCGCGCCGGCGATGGCGAGCCGAAGCAGTATCGGCTGGTCGAGGGGCGGCCGGTCCTTGCCCATGCGCTGACGCCCTTCCTGGCCGAACCGGCGATCGAGCGCATCGCCATCGTCATCGGCGAGGGTGACGAGGCGCGTTACGCCAATGCCATGGCCGGCATCGACAGCTCCCGCCTCGCCGCCCCGACGCTCGGCGGCGCGACGCGCCAGGCCTCCGTACGCCGCGGGCTGCTCGCGCTCTCCCGCGAAGGCTTCGATGGCATCGTGCTCGTCCATGATGCCGCCCGGCCCTTCGTCTCGCGCGCCCAGATCAGCGCCGCGATCCACCGGCTCGGCGCCGGCGCCATCGCCGCGATCCCGGCCCTGCCCGTGACGGATACGGTGAAGCGCACCAGCGCCGACGGCCATGTCGCCGAGACACCGCCGCGCGACCAGCTCGTCACCGTCCAGACGCCGCAGGCCTTCCGCTTCAGGCCGCTGCTCGAGGCCCATGAGGCGGCGGAGGTGGCCCTGCTCCACGGCTTCACCGACGACGCTGCCCTGATGGAATGGGCCGGCCATCCCGTCGCGACCTTCCAGGGCGACCCGGCCAATGTGAAGCTGACCCATGCCGCGGATTTCCTGCGGGCCGCGGCACATCCGGGCAGGACGCTCGTGACACGGGTCGGCACCGGATACGACGTCCACGCCTTCGGCCCCGGCGACCATGTCTGGCTCGGCGGCGTCCGGATCGGGCATGACCAGGGTGTCATCGCTCATTCCGATGGCGACGTCGCGCTCCATGCCTTGACCGACGCCCTGCTCGGCGCTCTCGCCGACGGCGATATCGGCACGCATTTCCCGCCGAGCGATCCGCAATGGCGCGGCGCGGCATCGGCCCAGTTCCTCGCCTTTGCAGCCACGCGGGTCCGCGAGCGTGGCGGGCGCATCGATTTCCTCGATCTCACCGTCGTCTGCGAGGCCCCGAAGATCGGCCCGCACCGCGAGGCCATCCGCGCCGAGATCGCGGCGATCGTCGGCCTCCCCCTCGGCAAGGTCGCGATCAAGGCGACGACTTCGGAACGCATGGGCTTTACCGGGCGACGCGAAGGCCTCGTCGCGCTGGCGACCGCGACGATCCGTCTGCCCGAGGAGGACTAGCCATGTTCGATCTCGACATCCGCTCGCTCGCGGCCGAACTGCTGAACATGAGCAAGGAGCGCGGCTTCACCGTCGCCACGGTCGAATCCTGCACCGGCGGCCTCGTCGGCGGCGCGCTGACCGCGATCGCGGGCTCGTCCTCGATGGTTCAGGGCGGCCTGATCACCTATTCCAACGAAGCCAAGACCGCACTCGCCGGCGTGCCCGTCGCGTTGATCAAGCAGCATGGCGCCGTCAGCGAGCCGGTGGCGCGGGCCATGGCGGAAGGCGGACGCCAGCGCCTCGACGCGACCTTCGCCGTCTCGATCACCGGCGTCGCCGGCCCCGGTGGCGGCAGCGCCGAGAAGCCCGTCGGACTGGTCCATTTCGCCTGCGCCGGACCTTCCGGCACGCGCCATCGCGAGCGGCGCTTCGGCGAGCAGTCGCGCGACGAGATCCGCCGCCTCAGCGTGCTGGAAGCGCTCGACCTGCTGCGCGAGACGGTGCTGACCGGGCCCTGATCAGGCGCCGAGAACCGGTGCCGCGCCGCGGCCATAGACCAGATCGGCCCGCCGCTCGAAGGCCTCGGCGAACTTGCGGAAGGCCTTGTCGAACATCGCGCCCATCAGCAAGCCGAGCATCCGGCTGGCGAATTCGTAGGAGATGAAGAACCCGATCTCGCAGCCCGCCTCATTGGGCTTGAAGGTCCAGCGGTTCTCCAGATAGCGGAACGGCCCGTCGACATATTCGACGAGGATCTTGAGATTTTCCGGATCGAGCGTGACGCGGCTGGTGAAGGTCTCGCGGATCGCCTTGTAGCCGACGCTCATATCCGCGAGCAGCACCTCGCCGCCGCCCTCGCGCGGCGTGCGCCGACGCACCGTCAGTCCCTCGCAGAGCGGCAGGAACTGCGGATACTTCTCGACATCGGCGACGAGCGCAAACATCTGCTCGGGCGAGTGCTTCACCCGGCGGGTGCTGTTGAACATCGGCATCGAGAACGTGCCTTCTCAGCCGCGGCTGTTATGGCCGACACCGATCTGGGCATCGCGCGCTGCACGCAACTTGGCGAAATCCTCGCCCGCGTGATGCGAGGAACGGGTCAGCGGCGTCGAGGACACCATCAGGAAGCCCTTGGCATAGGCGATGGTCTCGAAGCTCTTGAACTCGTCGGGCGTGACGAAGCGGATCACGGCATGGTGCTTGCGCGAAGGCGCGAGATACTGGCCGATCGTCATGAAATCGACCTCGGCCGAACGCAGGTCGTCCATCAGCTGGAGCACCTCGTTCCGCTCCTCGCCCAGGCCGACCATGATGCCGGACTTGGTGAAGATGGTCGGGTCGAGTTCCTTGACCCGCTGCAGCAGGCGCAGCGAATGGAAATAGCGCGCGCCCGGCCGCACCTTCAGGTACTTGCCCGGAACGGTCTCCAGATTGTGGTTGAAGACGTCGGGCTTGGCCGCCACGACCACTTCGAGCGCGCCGGGCTTGCGCAGGAAGTCGGGCGTCAGGATCTCGATGGTGGTCCCGGGCGAGGCCTTGCGGATCGCCTTGATCACCTGGGCGAAATGCTCGGCGCCGCCATCCTTGAGGTCGTCGCGGTCGACCGAGGTGATCACGACATGTTCGAGGCCGAGCTTGGCGACGGCGTCAGCCACCTTGCGCGGCTCTTCGAGATCGAGCGGCTGCGGCACGCCGGTCTTCACGTTGCAGAAGGCGCAGGCCCGCGTGCAGGTGTCGCCCATGATCATGAAGGTGGCGTGCTTCTTCTCCCAGCACTCGCCGATATTCGGGCAGCCGGCCTCCTCGCAGACCGTGACCAGCTTCTCGGCCTTCACGATCGCCTTGGTCTCGGCCCATTTCGGCGAGCCCGGCGCCTTGACGCGGATCCAGTCCGGCTTGCGCAGGACCGGGTTTTCCGGGCGCTTCTGCTTCTCGGGATGGCGGATTTCCGTGGCTTGCGCCTTCGGATTGCCGGCATTGGGCCGCGGATCGCGGTTCAGCAGGTCGAGAACAAGCGCCATAACAGGGTCCGGGCTTCAACAGCGGGAGCCGGCCAAAGCCGGCTCCCTCTAGCTAATCCCCAAAGCGCTCTGCCGCAACACCCGCCCCCGGCAACAGCGCTTCACCTGCGACCGCGGGCCGCGTTCCAGATCACGATGACGATGATGGCGCCGGCTATCGCCGCGGTCAGCGTCCGCCAGAAGCCGAAGATCGGAATCTCCATCAATTCCGCGACCTTGGCGCCGACGAAGGAGCCGGCGACGCCGACGAGCATATTGGTGAAGAGGCCGTGGTCGGACGAGGTCAGACGCTCGGCGATCCAGCCGGCAAGCAGGCCGATCAACAAGGTCATGAAGAAGCCATAGCCCGGCTGGGCCATGGTGGCGGCAAAGCTTTCCATCTCGTGTACCCCCTAGCCATGCGCGAATGCGCGCCAGCGACTCGGGTCGTCGCCGGTTCCACGCGGCATGCTATCTCAGGCGATGAAGCGCGCCAGCAGGATAATGAGGATGGCGCCGAGCACCGCCATGCCGGCATCGTCGAGGAAACCGTAACCGGTGTTCAGGCGCCAGCCGGTCAGGCGCACAATGCCCTGCCCCACCAGCATGCCGAGCACGCCGACGACGGCATGGCGGATCACCCCGCCGCCACCGACGATCAGGCTCGCGGCAAAGCCCGTGACGGTGCCGAAGGCGACGGTCGGCACGATGACGCTCCAGTCGAGCGGTAGCGTCCGGCGCGGCGGCAGGATCTCGATCTCCTCCTCGCGGACGACGCGATCGGGCTTGGATGATTTGCGGGTGCGCGGCGGCATGGGCGCAATATGGAGCGCGGGTGGGCAGACGCCAAGCGTCGGCGCTGGATACCAGCCGTCGTTTTCAGGTGACGCGGCCTGTCATTCCGGGGGTTCGGGCCTGCGGCGCGTCCCGGAATGACAATCATGTGCGCGGAACCGGCGCCTGAAGAGGAAGCCTCAGGCGTTCAGGACCTTGCCATAGGCGTCGAGCACGCTTTCCTTCATCACCTCCGACAGGGTCGGATGCGGGAAGATCGTGTGCATCAGTTCTTCCTCGGTCGTCTCCAGGTTCATGGCGACGACGAAGCCCTGGATCA
>JAEWKP010000406.1 GCA_023393655.1 Pseudomonadota bacterium
GAGCACATCGAGCGCACCGATGCGGGGCGGGGCTGTGTCCTGCGCCGCCTCGTGGACGGCTTCGAGCGCCGCGCGGCACTCCAGCAATTCGAAGCGGTTCGAAGGCACCAGCAGCGCCTCCGAGGGCTCGTCCATGCGGTGGTTGGAGCGGCCGATGCGCTGGATCAGTCGACTCGCCCCCTTGGGAGCGCCGAGATTGACGACGAGATCGACATCGCCCCAATCGATGCCGAGATCGAGCGTCGCGGTGCAGACCACGGCCTTGAGGCGTCCATCCGCCATCGCGGCCTCGACCTTGCGGCGTTGCTGGGCGTCCAGCGAACCGTGATGCAGCGCGATCGGCAGGTTGTCGTCGTTGAGGTTCCAGAGCGCCTGGAAGGCGAATTCCGCCTGCATGCGCGTGTTGACGAAGACCAGCGTCAGCTTGTGCGAGCGGATGGCCTGATAGACCTCGGCCATCGCATGCAGGGTGGTGTGGCCGGCGATCGGCAGGTTGCGCTCCGTATCGAGGATACCGATGCGCGGCTTGGCGCCGCCCGTGACGGTGACGAGTCCGGCCGGTGTCTCGGCGCCGCCGAGATAGCGCTGCAGGTCGGCAGGCTCGCGCACCGTCGCCGAGAGGCCGACGGCCGAGACTCGCGGCGCCAATGCCTTCAGGCGCGCGAGATCGAGCGCCAGCAGGTCGCCGCGCTTCGAGGTGACGAGCGCATGCAACTCGTCGAGCACGATGCGGCGCAAGCTGGAGAAGAACGGCGCCGCGTCGCGATGCGAGACCAGCAAGGCGAGCTGCTCCGGCGTCGTCAGCAGGATATCCGGTGGGCGCTGGATTTGCCGTGTGCGCTTCGCGGCGGAGGTGTCGCCGGTGCGGGTCTCGATCGTGATCGGGAGCCCTATCTCGCGCACGGGCGCCTCGAGATTGCGGGCGATATCGACGGCGAGCGCCTTTAGTGGCGAGATATAGAGCGTATGCAAACCGTCATGCTTGCCCTCGCGCTCGGCGAGCTCGACCAGCGAGGGCAGGAGGCCGGCGAGCGTCTTGCCGGCCCCGGTCGGTGCCACCAGCAGCGTCGAGCGTCCGGCACGGGCCTCCGCCAGCAGCGCGAGCTGGTGCGGCCGCACACTCCAGCCGCGCCCGGTGAACCAGGCCTGAAAGGCAGGGGGAAGGGGGGAAGGGGCGGCCATGCCGGCCGAAGATAGGGGGTCATGAAGGAGAACGAAAGGGGAATCAAAGATTGCGGCGGCGCTTGCCGCGAGGCTGAGAGCTCGGTGGCTGCGTGGGTGCCGGAAGGATCGCTTCGACCCGTCGCGGTCCCACGCAGTGGATTGGTCAACAGCCCGGAGGCCTGTCGGTCTCAGGGCCAGACCGGCAAGCCGTCCAGCCCTGCGGTTTCGGGCAGGCCGCAGATCAGGTTCGCGTTCTGCACGGCCTGGCCCGCCGCGCCTTTGCCGAGATTGTCGACCACGCCCATCGCGATCACCAGGTCGCGCTCCGGATCGGCCGCATAGCTGACGAAGGCGAGGTTCGAGCCGGTCGCCCATTTGGTCTGCGGCGGCTTGTCGGTCACGCGGACGAACGAGCGTCCGGCATAGAAGCGTCGGGCTGCGTCCAGGCACTGATCCGTGGTGGCGCGGCCGCGGCAGTAGATGGTGGCGAGGATGCCGCGGGTCATCGGCACCAGGTGTGGCGTAAACACCAGCCCGGTCGCGCTGCCGCCGCTCAACCGTTCGATCGTCCTGGCGATCTCGGGCATGTGGACATGCTTGAGCAAGCCGTAGGGCACCAGGTTTTCGTTGCTCTCGGCATAGCCGAACTTGCTGTCGCCGCCCCGGCCGGCACCGGAGATGCCCGTCTTCACGTCGATCACGATGTTGCCGGGCTCGATCAGCTTGTTGACCAGCAGTGGGGCCAGTGCGTTCAGCGTCGCCGCAGGAAAGCAGCCGGGATTGGCGACTCGGGTCTGCCCATCGATCTCGGCTGGCCAGACATCGGCCAAACCATAGGCCCAACCCTCGACATAGCGATGGTCGCCGCCGATATCGACGATCTTCACGTCCTTCGGCACGCGCGCCAGCGCGTCGGCCGAGGCGCCGGTCGGCAGCGACGCGAACAGCACGTCGAGCTTCGGCAAGGTCGCGGGGTCCCATTTCTCGATCACCAGCTCGGCCAGCTTGGGCGGTGCGCCGGGGAAGCGATCCACCAACCGGCTGCCAGCGCTGCTCTCGCCCGCAGCGTAGACCAGCTCGAAGGACGGGTGACTTGCGATCAGGCGCAGAGCTTCGCCGCCGCCAAAACCGCTGATGCCGACAATGCCGACGCGAATGCTCATGGTGATATCCTTCTGGGTCTGGGCAAAAGAAAACCCCCGGAGCCGAGGGCTGCGGAGGTTCAAGAACGCGGGCCGGGCCGCTTCGGCGTGTGGACCTATCGTGAGGCCGCCACCACGCGGAAGGACATTGAACGACGCGCAGCCTGAAGAGCCGCCGCATGAGTGCAGCGACGTCGGCGTCGATCATAAACTGTCTGGTTCCCGAGCATGTCCGGGACACTGTCGCGGCCTCTGTTCATCGTCAAGAGGAATGTCCGCTGACGGTTCCAGGCGAACCCAGCCTCACCGCTTCTCGGCCACGACCAGCAGCCCCGGTACGGGCGCGCCGCGATCCTGCCGCGTGCTGGCGGGCTCGACGAGTACGGGGGTGAGCCCGGCTTCGACGAGCCGCTCCCTCAGCCAGCCTTCCGAATGCGCGAAACGCCTGTCATCACCCACCACCACGCCTTCGCCGTCATGGCTCTGCACCGTGAAGGCGAGCAGCCCGTCCGGCTCCAGCACACGCGCGCTCTGAGCGAAGCAGGGGGCGAGTTCGCCGAGATAGACGAAGACATCGGCCGCGACGACGAGATCGGCGGAAGCGTCCGGCCGGCTGGCGATGAAGCTCGTCAGGCCAGTGACGGCGAGCTTGTCGTAGAGCGGCGTGCCGTCCGGCGCGAGCTTGGTGCGCGCCCGCTCGATCATGCGCGGCGAGAGATCGCAGCCGGCGATGAAGCCGCTCTGCTCGTGGATCGCCTCGCCCATCAATCCGGTGCCGCAGCCGAGATCGTAGACGATGTCGAACCGGAAGGGCCGGCCGGCGTTGCTGCAGCAGCGGACGAGCGCCGCCTTGAGCAGGTCGGGCGCGTTGTATTGCAGGGTTTCGGTCAAATGGCTGTCGAAGCGGTCGGCATAGGCGTCGAACAGCGCGCCGGAGAAATTCTCCGAGGTCGCCTGCTCGGCCGGCAGCGCGCCGATGCGGGCCAGGTCGAGCCGCGCGCCGAAATGGTCGTTGGGGTCGAGGTCGAGGCATTGCCGCCAGGCGGTGGCGGCGTCCTCCTTATGGCCGAGGGCTTCCTGCGCCAGCCCGTAGAGATGCCAGGCCGCGGTAAAGTGATAGGCCTGCGCCAGGGTCTGATCGAGAATCTCGACGGCCGCTTGCGCGTCGCCATCCTTCAGCGCAGCCTCGGCCCAGCCATAGCGGCGGTCGAGCACGGGGTCGCCGGACGAGGCGAAATGCGTGGTCGAGCCTGTATCGGTCATACCGACCGATCTAACCCAGGAGCGTGACGCTGGCCAGACAAAGCGCCCGCTGGCGCCCCTCCGAATTGCTGCTGCCGACGCCGGCCGGGCTCTATTGCCCGCCCGCCGACATCCATATCGATCCGGTCCGTCCGGTCGCACGGGCACTCATCACCCACGGCCATTCCGACCATGCCCGTGCCGGTCATGGTGCTGTGCTCGCGACCCGCGAGACGCTGGCGATCATGGCCCTGCGCTATGGCGAGGGCTTTACCGGCTCGCAGCAAGTCGCGGTGCCCGGCGAGAGCCTTCGCATCGGCGAGGTCGATTTCACCTTCGTCCCGGCGGGGCATGTCCTCGGCTCCGCGCAGATCGCGGTCGACAGCCGGGGCCTGCGCATCGTCGTCTCCGGCGACTACAAGCGCGAGCGTGACCCGACCTGCGCCGGTTTCGAGCCCTTGTCCTGTGATATCTTCATCACTGAGGCGACCTTTGGCCTGCCGATCTTCCGCCACCCGCCGGCATCGGGGGAGGTGGCCAAGCTGCTTGAATCGGTCAGGCTCTTCCCGCAGCGGACGCATATCGTCGGCGCCTATTCGCTGGGCAAGGCGCAGCGCGTCATGGCCCTGATCCGCGAGGCCGGCTACAACAGGCCGATCTATATTCATGGCGCCGTCGAGAAGATCACCGCCTTCTACGAAGCGGAAGGCATTCAGCTCGGCGAGATCCGGCTGGTTTCCGAGAGCGATCGCAAGACGCTGGGCGGCGAGATCGTTATCTGCCCGCCGAGCGCGACGCAGGACCTGTGGGCGCGCCGCTTTCCCGATCCGGTCACGGCGTTCGCCTCGGGCTGGATGCGGATCAGGGCGCGGGCGCGTCAGAAGGGCGTCGAACTGCCGCTCGTCATCTCCGATCACGCCGATTGGGACGACCTGCTCGCGACGATCAAGGAGGTCCAGGCCGGCGAGATCTGGGTCACGCATGGCGAGGCCGATGCGCTCGTCCATTGGTGCGGCACGGCGGGCCTCAAGGCCAAGCCGCTGCATCTCGTCGGTTATGGCGACGAAGGCGAGGCCGATCCCGCAGGGGAGGCGGCCGATGCGGCTTCTGTTTAGCGGTCGATCAGCGCGAGGCGGCGACGACCGGGCGCGACGGGGCGGCCATGCCGACCATGGCGTTCGCCATGTCGCGGGCGAGGCAGTCATAACCCGCATCGCTCATGTGGAAGCCGTCGGTCCAGAGCGCGGCCTTGAAGGCTTCGGCATCGTTGCGGTGCCATTCGCGCATCGCGTCATAGCGGCCGAAGACCGGTACGGCCTCGCGCCGGGCCACGTCGCCGACGGCCTCGACATATCGGCCATAGCGCTGCGGATCGCGCACCGAGGGGAAGAATTGCGGGTCGAGGATGGCGAGAGCCGGGCCGGCTTCGCGAACGAGCGCGATGCCTTCGCCGATCATCGCCTTGAAGGCGTCGAGATCGCCGCCCCTGACGGCATCATTGGTGCCGACCTGCCAGATCACGAGGTCGTAGGAACGCGCGGCCAGCGCGGTCTTCAGGCGAGCCAGCGTCTGCGGGGCAGTTTCGCCGCCGATGCCGGCATTGACGATCTCGACCTGCGATTTCGGCCAGGACTTGCCGAGCAGCGCCTGCAGGCGGGCGGGGTAGGTCCTGTCCTTGGTGCTGGCGCCGACGCCTTCGGTCGAGGACGAGCCGATGGCGAGGATCGTCAGGGCCTTGCCTTGCGAGACCTTGGCGGAGAGCGGCGCGAGCGCGGCGTTCGAGCGCACGATCGGCGTCTCGCGGCAGGAGAAGCTCGCCGCCTGCGCGGGGGCTCCGACCGAGAACGTGGCAGCGATGACAGGCAAGGCAAAGGCAAGAAACCGCATCGCTGTGCGCATCGGCATGGCTCTCCCGGCTACTCCTCTGCCGTTAAGGTTTGCTTCATGAACGATATCTGAACGATGCGCTGCAACGGAAACGAACCCAGGCGCTGTGGCGCGGGGGTGACAGCATGAACCGCTTCGCCTGGCTGCTCGATCGCCTGGCCTATGAGCCGCGCCGCAACGCCAAGATCGCGCTGATCGCCGACTACTTGCGAACCACGCCCGATCCCGATCGCGGCTATGCGCTGGCGGCGATGACCGGCGGACTGGTGTTCCGCAACGCCAAGGCCGGGCTGATCCGCGCCTTGATCGCCGAGCGCACCGACCCGGTGCTCTTTGCGCTCTCCTATGACTATGTCGGCGATCTCTCCGAGACGGTCGCGCTGATGTGGCCGGCCCGGCACGGCGCCAATGCGGTGCCGCATCTGCCGGAGGTGGTCGAGAGCCTGCGCGAGGCCGGCAAGACCGATTTGCCGCGCCTTGTCGCCGGCTGGCTCGATGCGCTCGACGAAACCGGCCGCTGGGCCCTGCTCAAGCTCATCACCGGGGCCTTGCGCATCGGCGTCTCCTCCCGTCTCGCCAAGACGGCGGCTGCCAGCCTCGGCGGCGTCGCGCCCGACGAGGTCGAGCAGGTCTGGCACGGGCTTGAGCCGCCCTATGCCGAGCTTTTCGCCTGGCTGGAGGGCAAGGGCGCGCGGCCCGAGGCGCGCGACCCCGCGCCGTTCCGCCCGGTCATGCTGTCGCATCCGATCGAGAATGGCGATTTCGACAAGCTCGACCCGGCCGAATTCTCAGCAGAATGGAAATGGGACGGTATTCGCGTCCAGGCCGTCAGTGGCCGCAAGGCCGACGGCGCGCGGGTGACGCGGCTCTATTCGCGCACCGGCGAGGATATCGCCGCTGCTTTTCCGGATCTCGTCGAGGAACTGACGCTGGACGGCGCGCTCGACGGCGAATTGCTGGTGATGCGCGAAAGCACGGTCCAGAGCTTCAATACCTTGCAGCAGAGGCTCAATCGCAAGACCGTCACCGCGAAGATGCTGGCCGAATTCCCCGCCCATATCCGCGTCTACGACCTGCTTGTCGATGGTGAGGAGGATATCCGGCATTTGGCCCTGGAAGAGCGGCGTCAACGGCTGGAAGCTTTCCTGTCGCGCCTCGCCAACATCCGTTTCGACCTCTCGCCGGTGATTCCCTTCGCGTCATGGGAGGAGCTGACGGCGGCGCGTGCCGATCCGGCCGCGGCCGGAGCAGGCGCCGATGCGGAAGCGGTCGAGGGCTGCATGATCAAACGCCGCGATTCGCCTTATTTGCCGGGCCGGCCCAAGGGCTATTGGTGGAAATGGAAGCGGGATGCCCGGCTTGTCGACTGCGTGCTGATGTATGCCCAGCGCGGCCACGGCAAGCGCTCCTCCTTCTATTCGGACTACACCTTCGGCGTCTGGCGCGTGGGCGAGGATGGCGGCGAAGAACTCGTGCCGGTCGGCAAGGCCTATTTCGGCTTCACCGACGAGGAACTGATCGAGATCGACAAATATGTCCGCAAGAACACGCTGAATCGCTTCGGCCCGGTGCGCGAGGTCACGCATGAAGCGGAGGCAGGCCTCGTCTTCGAGGTCGCCTTCGAAGGCTTGCAGCGTTCGACCCGGCATAAATCCGGGCTGGCGATGCGATTCCCGCGGATCAACCGCATCCGCTGGGACAAGCCGCCGCGCGAAGCCGACCATATCGAGGTGCTGGAGGCGCTGTTGCCGACCAATGGTTGAGTCGGAATGGGTTGCAGCCTTGCGCTTGCAGTGCTTGTGATGCGCGGCTGGCCTGAGGCAAAATGTCCGGGTCGGACGAATGCACCGGCCCGAAGCGAGGCACGCGCTATCGGGCGGGGGACGGTGCAGGCTTTAAGGAGTGGGGCGATGAGCAAGCAGCCTTCGACGCGGATCGTCATCGCGGATGATCATCCGCTGTTTCGCGGCGCGCTGCGTCAGGCGGTGTCGAGCGCCATCGGTGGGGCCGAGGTCAGCGAGGTCGGCTCGCTCGAAGCCCTGACCGAAGCGCTGGCCAGCGGTGGCGATGCCGATCTCGTCCTGCTCGATCTGACCATGCCGGGCGTGCAGGGCTTTTCCGGCCTGCTCTTCCTGCGGGCGGACCATCCCGAAATCCCGGTCATCGTCGTCTCCGCCAATGACGACCCGGCGGTGATTCGCCGATGCATCGAGTTCGGCGCACTCGGCTTCCTGCCCAAGACGGCCGATGTCGCGCAGATGGGCGAGGCGATTCGTGCCGTGCTCGACGGCGGCGTCTGGACGCCGCCCGGCGTCGATCTTTCCGCACCCGTGGATGCCGAGATCGCCGACATGGTCCGCCGCATGTCGACGCTGACGCCGCAGCAGGTGCGCGTGCTGATGATGCTGTCGGAGGGGCTTCTCAACAAGCAGATCGCCTATGAGCTCGGCGTTTCCGAGGCCACGGTGAAGGCCCATGTCTCGGCGATCCTGACCAAGCTCGACGTCGACAGCCGCACGCAGGCGGTGATCGCCGCCTCGAAGATCGCCGGCACCGCCTGGGCGACGGCGGGCGCCAGCGCGACAGCTTGAAACCATCCGTTCAGGCGCCATTCAAGCGCGGCCTGTTTCAGGGTAGGACAGTGCGGAAGCGCCCCGGAACGGCACGGGGCGCAACAGGATGACGATTGCTTCCATGGAACGGTTTCTCGGCGGCTCGCCCCTCAGCGTCCTTGTCCGCCTGATCTTCATTTCGCTGCTGGTCGGCGCGGCGATGGCCTTCCTCGGCTTGTCCCCGCAGAATCTCTATGAGGCAGCCGCACGCTTCCTGCGCTCGATCACCGGGCTCGGCTTTGGCGCGGTGCGCGAGGTCGCGCAGTGGCTGATCGCCGGCGCGCTGATCGTCGTGCCGCTCTGGCTGCTGATGCGGCTCTTCGCGGCGCGGAAGTAGCTTTACAGTCCTTCGCCGCGGGCGATCGCTGCCGCATCGCGCCCGATCAGGGCGGTGAGGCGCGTCAGGCCGGCGCGGCGTGCCTGTGCGGCAAGCCCTGCCTTGATCTGCCTGGCGAGGCCCGGCCCCTTGAACACCATCGCCGAATAGAACTGTACCAGCGTAGCCCCGGCCCGGATCTTGGCGAAGGCGGTCTCGGCCGAATCGACGCCGCCGACGCCGATCAGCGGGAACTGCCCTTCGACGCGCAGGAAGGCCTCGGCCAGGATGCGGGTCGATGCGGTGAAGAGCGGCTTGCCGGAGAGCCCGCCCGTCTCGGCCTTGCTGGTGCTGCGCAGGGTCAGCGGGCGCGTCACAGTGGTGTTCGAGACGATCAGGCCGTCGATGCCGCGCTTGCGTGCGACCGCGATCATGCCGTCGAGTTCGGGCAGGGTCAGGTCTGGCGCGATCTTGACGAGGATCGGCGTGCGCTTGCCGCCGGCTGTCGCCTCGTCCCGGGCGGCGAGCGTACGCGCCACGAGGTCGTCGAGCGCGCTTTCCGCCTGCAGGTCGCGCAGGCCCGGCGTGTTCGGCGATGAGACGTTGATCGTCAGGAAATCGGCGAGCGGAGCGAGCCGGCGCGCCAGCGTGGCGTAGTCGGCAGCACGGTCGGCGGAATCCTTGTTGGCTCCGAGATTGACGCCGACGAGCCCGCCACGCCCGCGCCGCGCTTCGAGCCGCCTCGCGACGGCCTCCATGCCCTCGCTGTTGAGGCCGTAGCGGTTGATCACGGCCTCGTCCTCGAGCAGCCGGAAGACGCGTGGACGTGGATTGCCGGGTTGCGGCAGCGGCGTCACGCCGCCGATCTCGACGAAGCCGAAGCCCAGGCCCAGCGCGCCGTCGACCGCTTCCGCATGCTTGTCGAAGCCGGCGGCGAGGCCGACCGGATTGGGGAAGGACAGTCCGAACGCCTCGGTCGCCAGTACGGGGTCGTCGGAGCCCGGCTTCAGGGCCGGCGCCGCTGCCAGCGCCGCGACGGTCAGGCGGTGGGCCGTCTCCGCATCCATGCGGTGGATCAGCGGTCGGGCGAGGTTGAACAGGCCGCCGATCATGCGAGCGTCTCCGGTAGGGCGTGGCTGCCGTCACGTGTCAGCGGCATGGGAGCGACCCAGCGAACCGCCTTCGGATCGAGCGGGGCGTAGAGATGCGGAAAGAGCGCGCCGCCGCGCGAAGGCTCGTAGCGAAGCGCCGGGCCCAGGCGCTGATCGTCGACGGCGATGAGCAGGAGGTCGTCCTGCCCGGCGAAATGCTTCGCTGCGGTCTCGGCGACCTGGGTGGCCGTGGAGAAATGGATGTAGCCGTCGGCGAGATCGACCGGGGCGCCGTCGAAGCGGCTCTTGGCCTCCGCCTCGGCCCAGAGCGCGGCAGGGCATATCTTGTAGATCAGGGGCACCGGAGGTCTCGCACGCGCATGTCGGGCACCGGCTTAAACGCTGGCAGGAGGATTCCGCAAGTCGCTGTCGGATTGCGGCAAGATTCGGATTGAAATCTTATACGATAGGGGATATTTCCTATCTTCAATCCCCGCCGAACGGCAAGAGCGAAGCGAGGCCTACGCGATGCTGTCACATGACCAGATCTGGGGGGCGATCGACACGCTGGCCCAGCGTTATGGATTCACTGCCTCGGGCCTGGCGCGCAAGGCCGGGCTCGACGCCACGACTTTCAACCGCTCCAAGCGCGTCGCCCCCGACGGGCGCGAGCGCTGGCCTTCGACCGAATCGATCTCCAAGATCCTGGCCGCGACCGGCGCCTCCTTCGACGAGTTCATGAGCGTGGTCCTGCGCCGCGATCCCGCGCCTGCCCGGACGATCCCGCTGATCGGCTTCGCCCAGGCGGGCTCGGGCGGCTTCTTCGACGATGGCGGCTTTCCGGCCGGCACGGGTTGGGAGGAGGTCGCCTTTCCCGGCGTGGCTGACGAGAAGGCCTATGCGCTGGAAATCTCCGGTGATTCGATGCTGCCGCTCTATCGCGACGGCGACACCATCATCGTCTCGCCGACCGCGACGGTGAGGCGCGGCGACCGGGTCGTGGTCAAGACGGTGGAGGGCGAGGTGCTGGCCAAGCAGCTCAGGCGCCAGACCGCCAAGACGATCGAGCTCGCCTCGCTCAACCCGGAGCATGCGGACCGGGTGCTGAACCTCGCCGATATCGCCTTCATGGCGCGGGTGATCTGGGCAAGCCAGTAGGCAGAGATGACCCGTCAGTGCACGTTTCGGCGGCGGGCCGGCAGCATCACCGCGAAGACCGCTCCGGCATCGGATGGCTCGAGCG
>JAEWKP010000410.1 GCA_023393655.1 Pseudomonadota bacterium
ATCGCCTGGGTCAAGCGCTGCCCCAACCCGATGCCCGGCCCGTCCGAGATCGAAATCCGGCCGCTGTTCGAGCTGGCCGATTTCGGCGAGATCGTCACGCCGGAAACCGCGGCGCAGTGGGATCGCCTCAAGGCCGAGGCCGGCGGCCAGGACTGACCGATCGACGCCCTTGCCAGCCGACGCGCTGATGGTGTGTATCGCTTCCCATGTCGGGCAGCGATACACACCGCACCATCGAGACGGTCTGGCGCATGGAAGCGCCCCGGCTGATCGCGGGGCTTGCGCGCCTGACGCGGGATGTCGGCCGGGCCGAGGAACTGGCGCAGGACGCATTGGTCGCGGCGCTGAAGCAATGGCCCGAAGAGGGTGTGCCACGTAATCCGGCGGCCTGGCTGATGCAGGTCGCCAAGCATCGCGCGGCCGACGCCGCCCGCCACGAGATCATGGCCCGGCGCAAGCAGGACGAGATCGGCCGCGACATCGACAATGAAGGGCCGGCGATGCCGGATCTCGACGAGGCGCTCGACGACGAGGTCGGCGACGACCTGCTGCGCCTGATCTTCACCGCCTGCCATCCTGTCCTGCCCAAGGAGGCGCGGATCGCGCTGACCTTGCGCCTGCTGGGCGGCCTGACCACCGACGAGATCGCGCGCGCCTTCCTCGTGCCGGAGCCGACGATGGCGCAGCGCATCGTCAGGGCGAAGAAGACGCTGAGCGAGGCAAAGGTGCCCTATGAGGTGCCGGCCGGTGCCGAACTGGGGGTGCGCCTCGCCTCGGTGCTGGAGGTCGTCTACCTCATCTTCAACGAGGGTTATTCGGCCACGTCCGGCGCGGACTGGGTCAGGCCGGGCCTTTGCGAAGAGGCGCTGCGGCTCGGGCGCATCCTGGCGGCGCGGGCGCCTGATGAGCCCGAGGTCCACGGCCTCGTCGCCCTGATGGAACTGCAGGCCTCGCGGCTTCGGGCACGCGTTGGCCCCGATGGCGAGCCCATCCTGCTGCTCGACCAGAGCCGCGCCCGCTGGGATCGCCTCCTGATCGGGCGCGGACTTGCGGCGCTGGAACGGGCGCAGCGGCTCGCCGGAGCGGCGCCCGGCCCCTATCTGCTGCAAGCGGCACTGGCTGCTTGCCATGCCCGCGCCGGCACGGCCGAGGAGACCGACTGGAAGCGGATCGTCGCGCTCTACACGGTTCTGGGGCAGGTGACGCCGTCGCCGGTCGTGGAACTCAACCGCGCGGTCGCCGTCAGCATGGCCGACGGACCGGCGGCCGGGCTTGCGCTGGTCGAGGCGCTTGCCGGAGAGCCGGCGCTCAAGCGTTATCACCTGCTGCCGGGCGTGCGCGGTGACCTGCTCGCCAAGCTCGGCCGTCACCGGGAGGCGGCGGAAGCTTTCGAGCATGCGGTTGCGTTGACGCAGAACACCAGGGAGCGGGCGCTGATGGAAGAGCGGGCGGCGAAGGAGCGTGCTGC
This sequence comes from Pseudomonadota bacterium, assembly GCA_023393655.1. Lineage (GTDB taxonomy): Bacteria > Pseudomonadota > Alphaproteobacteria > Rhizobiales > Beijerinckiaceae > Allobosea. Next base: position 1,469 of record JAEWKP010000410.1, read on the forward strand.
CGGTTCATGACGCCGGCCTTGCGGTCCTGGTGCCGCGAACCTGTCGCATTCCGTTGCAACTCTGTTCATGCCGGCGTCTATAAGGGGTGTCGGATCCTGCCTTGCCTAGAACGAGAGCCTACATGAGCGATTCCGTGAGTCCCCTGGCCGGCAAGCGGCTTGAGCCCGGCCAACTCGTCGACGTGGCGGCCCTCACCAAAGCCTATTACGAGCAGCCCGATCCCTCCCAACGTTCGCAGCAGGTCGCGTTCGGTACCTCCGGACATCGCGGCTCGGCTTTGCTGCACTCGTTCAACGAGGCGCATATCCTCGCGATCGCGCAGGCGCTTTGCCTCTATCGCCGCGAGCAGGGGATCGACGGGCCGCTCTTCCTCGGCATCGATACCCATGCGCTCTCCCGCAATGCCTTCGAGACGGTGCTGGAGGTCTTCGCGGCCAATGGCGTCGCCACGATCATCGACGAGAAGCTGGGTTTCACGCCGACACCGGTGATCTCGCATGCGATCATCGCGCATAACCGCGGCCGGACGGCCGGGCTCGCCGACGGCGTCGTAATCTCGCCCTCGCACAACCCGCCGGCCGATGGCGGCCTGAAATACAATCCCCCGCATGGCGGACCGGCCGATACCGACGCGACCGGCTGGATCGAGAAGCGGGCCAACGCCTTCCTCGCCGAGAAGCTCGCCGGGGTCCTGCGGATGCCCTACGACAAGGCGCTGAAGAGCGAGCATGTCCATCGGCACGACTACATCCCCGGCTATGTCGCCGACCTCGCCAGCGTCGTCGACATGGAAGCGATCCGGCAGGCCGGCGTCGTGATCGGCATCGATCCGCTCGGGGGAGCCGGGCTCGATTACTACCAGCCGATCATCGACCGCTACGGGCTGAACGCCACGATCGTCAGCCAGGAGGTCGATCCGGCCTTCGGCTTCATGACTGCCGACTGGGACGGCAAGATCCGCATGGACTGCTCGTCGCCCTATGCGATGGCGAGTCTGATCGGCATGCGCGACCGTTTCGACGTCGCCTTCGCCAACGATACCGATGCCGACCGGCACGGCATCGTGACGCGTAGCAGCGGGCTGATGAACCCGAACCATTATCTCGCGGCGGCGAGCGCCTATCTCTTCGCCAACCGGCCGGGCTGGCGGGTGGATGCGGCGATCGGCAAGACGGCGGTGTCGAGCGCGATCATCGATCGCGTCGCGGCGAAGCTCGGGCGGCGGCTGGTCGAGGTGCCGGTCGGTTTCAAATGGTTCGTGGACGGGCTGATCTCGGGCGAGTTCGGCTTCGCCGGCGAGGAGAGCGCCGGCGCCTCCTTCCTGCGCATGGACGGCACGGCCTGGACCACCGACAAGGACGGCATCATCCTCGGTCTGCTCGCGGCGGAGATCACCGCTAAGACCGGCAGCGACCCCGGCGTGCTCTATGGCAAGCTGACGGCGGAACTCGGCGAGCCGCGCTACGCCCGTGTCGACGCGCCGGCGAGCGCCAGCCAGAAGGCCGTTCTCAAGAACCTGTCGGCCGAGCAGATCGCCACCAAGGAGCTCGCGGGCCAGCCGATCACGGCGATCCTGAGCAAGGCTCCCGGCAACGGCGCAGCGATCGGCGGGGTCAAGGTCACGGCGGCGGATGGCTGGTTCGCGGCGCGTCCCTCGGGCACCGAGGAGGTTTACAAGATCTATGCCGAGAGCTTCCGCGACGAGGCGCATCTCGCCGCGATCCAGGAGGATGCGCGGCGGATTGTCGGGCAGGCCTTCGCGGCGGCCGGGGCTGCGTGAGGCGGTGAGGCGGGCTTGCCTGCCTTGTCGAGAGAGGCGCGCGACGCTCTATGACAGCTTCGGCCAGGGTCGCGACGGTGCGCGCATCTCCTCGAAGGCGCGGGCGAGACGCAATACGCCGATATCGTCGAAGGACTGGCCGATGATCTGGAGACCGATGGGCAGGCCGCCGCTGGAATAGCCGCAATTGATCGACACGGCCGGCTGGCCGCCCATATTGGCCGAGACCGTGAAGGCGATATGCTCGAAGGGCTGCTGCGGATCATTGAGCGGCGAGGCCCATTCCGCCGGATAGGACGGCTCGGGTGCTGTCGGCGAGATGATGAAATCGACATCCTTGAGCGCGCCATGGAGCGCGTTGCGCATCGCGTCGATCTGGGCGAAGCCGGAATAGACGTCGCCGCCCGAGAAGTCCCTGGCGGTCACGATCCAGTTGAAGATATAGGGCAGGATTTTCGCCTGCTGCTCGGGCGGCAGGCGCGAGACGTCCTCATAGCCGCGCGCGCGCCAGAAGCGGTCGAGACCGTCGATCATGGTGCGGGTCAGGAACGGTGCGATCGGCACGATGGTCGCGCCGGCATCGGCGAGCAGCGCGGCGGCGGCCCGCACGGCGGCGAGCGTCTCCGCACCGGCAGCCTGGCCGAAGCCTGCATCCAGCCACAGGCCGATCTTCAGGCCCTTCACCGGGCCAGCGAGGTTCAGCCAGTCGAGGTCCTGGTAGGGCAGGGCCATCGTGTCGCGACGGTCCGGCCTGGTCAGCACCGACATGTAGAGCGCGGCATCGGCCACCGTGCGCGTCATCGGCCCGGCGGCGCGCCCGATGAAGGGCGGATCGATCGGCAGGCGCCCGGCTGATGGCTTCAGGCCGACGAGGCCGCACCAGCCCGCGGGCAGGCGGATCGAGCCGCCGATATCCGTGCCGATATGCAAAGGGCCGTAGCCGGCGGCGGCCGCAGCCCCGGCGCCGGCGCTGGAGCCGCCGGGATTGGTCGAGAGGTCCCAGGGATTGCGCGCCAGCCTGTGGAAGCTCGACAGGCCGGATGACAGCATGCCGTAATCGGGCATCGTCGTCTTGGCGAGGATGACGCCGCCCGCTTCCCGCGTGCGGGCTGCCGGGGGCGCATCGGCCGCCGCCGGCACGAGCGTCGTTGCCGCGGTGCCCAACGGAACCGGCGTCCCCTTTGTCGCGATGTTCTCCTTGATCGTGACGGGCACGCCGTCGATCGCGCCGAGCGGTTCGCCTTTCATCCAGCGCGCCTCGGATTCGCGCGCGCTATCCCGCGCAGCCTCCGGATCATAGGCCCAGAGCGCGTTAAGCTGCGGCTCCCAGGCATCGATGCGCGCGATCACGGCATCGGTCACCTCGACGGGCGAGAGCTTGCGGGCGCGATAGGCTTGGACGAGAGCGACGGCGGTCAGGTCGGCAAGTTCGGTCATACGGCGGCTCTCGTCATATCCAGTTCCCCCGCGAGGTCGAGCCCCGCGGGACTACCCTAGCCGTGAAAGATCGAGATCGTCTTCATGCTGGCGAAGCCATAGAGGGCCTCGAAGCCCTTCTCGCGGCCATGGCCGGATTTCTTGACGCCGCCGAAGGGCAGCTCCACGCCGCCGCCGGCCCCGTAATTGTTGATGAAGACCTGCCCGGCCTGCGCGGCGCGGGCCATGCGCAACTGCCGGCCGCCATCGCTCGTCCAGACGCCGCAGACCAGGCCGTAAGGCGTGCCGTTGGCGAGCTCCAGAGCCTCTTCCTCGGTGTCGAAGGGCATGATGACCTGCACGGGGCCGAAGATCTCCTCCTGCGCCAGCCGGTGATCGGGTGGCACGTCGCGCAGCAGGATCGGCGCGACATAGGCGCCCTCAGCCGGTGCATCGGGAACGATCGTGCCTTGCGCCGCGATCTTCAGGCCGTCCTTGCGGGCGACGCCTAGGAAATCGTCGATGATCGCCTTCTGGCGTAGCGAGACCACCGGGCCGACGGAGAGGTCGGACTCGGCCGGGCCGACCTTGAGAGCCCGGTACTTCTCGCTCATGCGGGCGATGACGTCCTCATAGACCGCGCGCTCGACCAGGATGCGCGAGGAGGCCGAGCAGGTCTGGCCGGCATTCTGGATGCCGGCATTGACGAGGAACGGCACGGCGCGGTCGAGATCGGCATCGGCGAAGACGACCTGGGCGGATTTGCCGCCGAGTTCGAGCGTCACCGGCACGGCATTCTTCGCCGCAGCCGTCTGCACCATCTCGCCGGTGCGGGCCGAGCCGGTGAAGGAGATGTGGTTGATATCCGTGTGCGCGGAGAGCGCCGCGCCGGCCTCGGCGCCGAAGCCGGTGACGATGTTCAGCGCGCCCGCCGGCAGGCCTTCCTCTTGCGCGATCCGCGCGAATTCGAGAATGGTCAGGCAGGCTTCCTCGGCCGGCTTGACGACGGCGGCGTTGCCCATGGCGAGCGCCGCGCCGAGGCTGCGGCCGAGGATCTGCATGGGATAGTTCCACGGGATGATATGCCCGGTGACGCCATGCGGCTCGTAGATGGTCAGGACGGTGAAGCCGTTCTGGTAGGGGATGGTGTCGCCATGCACCTTGTCGGCAGAGGCGCCGTAGAATTCGAGATAGCGTGCCAGCGCGACGACATCGGCCCGCGCCTGCGTCAATGGCTTGCCGACATCGCGCGCCTCGATCTCGGTCAGAAGCTCGATATTGCGGAGCACGCCGGCCCCGATCCGGCTGAGGATGCGCCCGCGCTCGGTCGCGGTCAGGCGGCCCCATTCGCCGGCCAGCGCCTGCCGGGCGGCGACGACCGCCAGATCGATGTCCTCGCGTCGGCCGCGCGCCAGCTTTGCCAGGACCTCGCCGGTCGAGGGGTTGCGGACGTCGATCTGCTCGCCGTCCACGGCGTCACGCCATTCGTTCGCGATGAAATTGCGGTAGGTCTTCACGTCAGGCCTCGATCGGTTTGTTGTCCGGCAAGCTGCGCCTTGAGGCGGATAGCCGTTGCATGGATGTGGGCTCGCGCGACGCGCTCGGCCTCGTCAGGCTTGCGCGTCTTGATCGCGTCAAGAATTTCGCTGTGCTCGGCCACCGCAGCGCGGGCCCGCTCGCTCGACAGCGCGAATGCCGGCGCGAACACCTGGGACGTCAGGTGCAGAAGCGGCACGAGGGTGAGCAGCGACGTGTTTCTGGCCGCGCCGATGATCGCCAGGTGAAAATCGATATTGGATTGGGAATAGGCGCTCGGATTCCAGTCGGCGATCAGCTTCTTCTGCAGATCGACCGACTTCGCCAGCTTCGCGATCTCGTTCGATGTCGCGCGTTCGGCGGCATTGCGCGCCGCGACGCCGTCCAGCGCCTCGCGCACGGCGTAGGCGTCCAGCAGCTTCGGCAGATCGGCCGTCGCGACCCTGACGCCGCTGCCCGGCTTGTTCACGACCAGCCCGTCGCGCTCCAGCACGCGAAACGCCTCGCGCAGCGGCGTCCGGCTGATCCCGAATTCGGTGGCGATCCGCTCCTGCCGGAGCGTCGCGCCGGGAGCGTAGAACCCGGCATAGATACGCTCGCGCAGGGCCTGCGCCACCTCATCGAGAAGGCGCGACTGGCTGCGCCATTCGAGCACCTGATCCATCCATTGCTCCAAGAGATCGGAAGAATGGTATCCAGGATACAAAACCTGTCAACACGATCCAGCGCGGTGCGACCCGGTGGAGGCCGAAAAGGAAGCCGGCTCTAGCGGGCCGGCGCCATGCCGGCTTCGATCAGGCGATCGATCGCGGCTTCGTTTGCAGCGAGGTGGTCGAGGAAGGTTCCGGCATGGGGTACGCGCTGTCCCGCGCCGGCATAGGGGACGCCCTCGCGAACGAAGGCGAACACTTCAGCGGTGACAGTACCAAGCGGTCTGGCCTTCCGCATCTCGACGGCCTGGGCCGCCACCATCAATTCCATCCCGAAGATCGAGCGGCAGAGCGTCGCCATCTCCGCCGTCCGGCGCGCCGCGAGACCGGCCATGCTCGCCCGATCGAGATTGCCGTTCGAATGGCTCGAACTCGCGAGTTCGCTGACGACCGGGGCGCCGAGAAGCCGCGCCTCGGAGGTGATGGATTTGTGAAACTGCGCGAGGCCGTTGAAGCCCGGCAAACCAACGCCATCCTCCTCGATCAGGCCGACGCTCAGGCCCGACCAGAATGAATCGGCCTGCTTGGCCAGGCGTTCCGTCGAGCTGGTGACGACGGGCACCATGGCGAGCCGGGCGATGTCGAGCGCCATCGCGAGCGCCACCATGTCGAAATTGGCGACCGAGACCAACTGGCGCTGCTCGATCGCGACGATGGGGTTGTTCTGGCTGGCGCCGAGTTCGATCGCGAGCTGCCTTCCGGCGAAGGCGAGGCTGTCGGCGGCCGTTCCATGGATCAAGGGCAGCGAACGGAAGCTCAGCGGGTCCTGGAGATGGCGCGGCCCGCCGGCTCGCATCAGGTAGCTGCCATCGAGATAGGCCCGGATCGCGCGGCCGTGGCGCAGCACGCCGTCGAAGGGACGCGAGTTCAGCGCGGCCTCCGAGACGATCGACGGATTGGCCGCAAAACCCTCCATGCTGAACGCGCCGGCCAGCGTGGCGAAATCGAGCATGCGCTCGAGATCGTGGAAGGCGAGGGCCGCGGTGCCGATCGACAGCGCGCTGGAGTTCAGCAGGGCGAGGGCCTCGCCGGCCGCGAATTCATGATCCTTGTAGAGTTCCAGCGCGAGGTCCGCGATGGGCGACATGTCGCTTTGGCCCATCGAGCCCCAGAGGTGGACATCGACCCGGCGATCCGCGTTCAGGGCCTCGACCAGCCTGTCGGCCATCATCGGCCTGACGCCGAGATAGCCGGTCGCCATGCTGTTGAGCAGCACGACCATCATCGCCCGCACGGTTTCGTGCGAGGCGAGGGGGCCGTGCCCCATATTATGGGTCAGGAGCAGGCGGCGATTGAATTCGGGAATCTTGTCTGGAGCCAGCATCGTGCCGGTCTTGGCCCCGACGCTGCTGGTGACGCCGTAGATCTTCTCGCCCTTGCGGACGACATCGTCGACGACCTCGCGCGCGTGATCGATGTGTTCGACGCCGTCCCGCGTGAGAGCCACCCGCGCCCCGAAGCGGGCGACCTGAACGATCCCCGCCGGATTCAAGCCTCGGCCTGAGATGTCGACGACATTCTGCATCATGATCCGTCCCGGCGGCGTGGCGGCAATCTGCGATCGCAGTGTGCAGGTGGCGCAAAAGCGATCGGCAAAAAGGACAATAATCTAGTTAATCGGATTAATGATGCGCCTTCCGCTCGTCAACCGCCGGTTGTTGCGGTAGCCTGCCGATCGTCGCAAGCCTGATCGGGAGCCGCATGATCGTCCGCAGCGTTTCTTCGAAGCCACTGGATTTCAAACGGTCCGGCATTTCCCGCTATCACCAGCTCGCCACGCTGTTCCGGCGCCGGATCGAGGCCGGGCAATGGCAGGGCGGGGCGCAGATCCCGACCGTCGACGAGCTCGCCACCGAATGCGGCGTGGCGCGGGCGACGATCCGTCAGGCGCTGGACCTGCTCGAAGACGATCAACTGATCGAACGCTACCGCGCGCGCGGCACATTCGTGCGCAAGCGACCGGCGGAGAATTTGTGGTGCGCGGTCGGTACGGACTGGTCGGGCCTGCTGCGCCCGAGCTATGACGCGACGATCGAGATCCTCCATGACGAGCCCGATATTGCCCTCCATGCCTTCGAGGGGCAGATCGGGACCCTTGCGCCGATCTATCGGCATGTCCGGCGCCGGCATTGGCGGCATGGGCAGCCCTTTCTTCTGGCCGATCTCCATATCGACGAAAGGCTCCGCGATCGCATCGCCCAGCGCGATCTGGAATCGAAGACGGCCCTGCGCCTGATCTCCGAAGTCGAGGGCGTCGAGATCGCGGATGCACGCCAGACGCTGACCATCGGCACGGCGGATATCGAGACCAGCGAGACACTCGGGATCTCCCTGGATTCCCCGGTCGCCTTCGTGCACCGGCAGGCCCTGGACCAGGATGGCGTGCTCGTGCTCGATGCAAAGGGCATCTATCGCGGGGATGTCGTCAAATTCGACGTCAAGCTGCGATAGGCTTCAGCTTCCCTTGAACCGGGGCGGACGCTTTTCCAGAAAGGCACGCATTCCTTCCTTCTGGTCCTGCGTGTCGAACAACTGGACGAAGGCCTTGCGCTCCAGCGCGAGCGCCGTGTCGAGGGGCACATCCTGCCCGAGCTGAATCACTTCCTTGATTGCCTGGACGGCGAGCGGCGGCATCGCGGCCACGGTCCTGGCGATGGCCAGGGCTCGGTCGAGAGCATTGCCGTCAGGCACGATCTCCGAGAGCAGGCCCGCCTGGAAGGCCTCGGTCGCGGTCAGCGGCTCGCCTGTCAGGACGAGCTTCATGGTGCGGTACTTGCCGATGGCCCGCAGGAGGCGCTGCGTGCCGCCGGCGCCGGGCATGATGCCGACGCGGATTTCCGGCTGGCCGAAACGGGCGCCTTCGCCGGCGACGATCATGTCGCAGCAGAGTGCCGTCTCGCAGCCGCCGCCCAGTGCGTAGCCCTCGACGGCCGCGATCAGGATCTTCGGGCAGCGGCGCAGCACCGTGAACATCCGGTCGGTCGCCAGCGCCTGATGCTGGGCCGGGCTCATCGGCTCCATCTCGGCGATATCCGTGCCGGCAATGAAATAGCCGCCGGCGCCGGTCAGGACGATGATGCGCACGCTGGCGTCGGCTTCAAGTTGCAGCACCGCGTCGGCGATGCGCGCCTTGATCTCGAGATTCAAGGCGTTACGGCGTTCCGGGCGGTTCAGCGTGATGACGGCGACGCCATCGGACGCATGGTGCACGGTGACGGCTTCAGTCGAATCCATCTAGCGGCCTCCGAAGACCGGCTTGCGCTTCTCGGCAAAGGCGCGCTGCGCCTCCTTGGTATCCTCCGACGAGGCGAGAGCCACGGTCTGCGACTGCTCGAAACGGTAACCGTCGCGCAGTTCGAGGCCCTCGGTGACATTGAAGGATCGCTTGGCGGCCTGGACTGCCGAAGGGCTCTTCGACGCGATCTCGCGCGCGATTTCCTGCGCCAACCCAAGCAGGCGCTCGGCCGGGACGCAGTCCGAGGCGACGCCCATGCGGTAGAGTTCCGAACCGCGGACCCGTCGCGCGGTGTAGATCAGCATCCTGGCATCGGATTCCCGGAAGAAGCGCCTGACATGGCTGACGCCGCCGGCCAGCCCGACATCGACCTCGGTCATCGCGAAGAAGGCTTCCTCCGCCACGAGAATGATGTCGCAGCACAGGGCCAGCACGCAGCCCGCGCCGATGGCGGCGCCATTGACCGCGGCGATGACGGGCTTGGAGCACTCCATCACCGTATCGAAGGACGCCCGCACCAGGCGATTATGGCGAGGATAGGCGCCGGCCTCTTCCGCCAGGCCGGGGCGTTCCTTCAGGTCGGCCCCTGCGGAGAAGGTCTTGCCGGCGCCGGTCAGCACGATCGCCCGCACATCGGCGCGGTCGCTCAGGCAGTCGAAGACGGCGACGATCTCCTCCCGGAACCGGCGGTTCTGCGCATTGACCGGTGGCCGGTTGATCGTCACCGTCGCGACGAAATCGCTGACGCTGACCGTCAGGGTTTCGGGGGTGTTGGTCATCTCAAACTCCGTATCAAGCCAGCCTCAGGCCGGCATCAGAACCCGTAGAGCCTGCGGGGATTATCGACGAGAATCTGGCGGCGCAGCTCCGCATCCGGGACCCATTCCGCGAAGAGGTCGAGCAGATGCCCGACATCGGGAGCCCGCTCGGCCAGGCGCAGATGCGGCCAGTCCGAGCCCCAGATCATCCGCGCGGCATTTGCCTGGATCAACGCATCATGGAACGGCCGGGCATCGGCATAGTCCGGAAAATTCTGAGAGCAGCGGCACAGGACGAGCTTGATCCAGAGCCAGCCTTCCCGAAGCGCGTCCAGGATCATCCTGAACGACGGATCGCCCAGCCCGCGCGCGATCTGCAGCCCCGCCATATGGTCCAGGACGATCGGGAGGCCACTGGCGCGGTAGAGCGGCAGGTTCGCGACGTGCCGGTCGATTCCGGCCCAGACCTCGGCATGCCAGCCCCTCTCGCGCATGCCGGGAGCCATGGCGGCGAGAGCCTCTGTGCCGACCGAACCCGGGAAAGGGCCGGTTCCGCCGGGCACCGTCATGTCGTTGAAACGCAGGCCCCGGATGCCCGAAGCATGCCAGGCATCGAGATCGGCCTGCGGCACCCGCTCGCTCGCGGCGGCGATGCCGCGCAGGCCGCCGTTGCCGCGTGCCAAGGCATCGAGGATCGGTGCGGGGTCCTCGCCATAGGCGCCGGGCTGGACGAGGACACCATGGGCCAGGCCGATGCGCTCCAGCATGTCGCGATGCGCTGCCGCCGGAGCCAAGGGCGCCGCGTAATGCATCCGGTGCGATACGGGAAAGCGCTCATAGGGCCCGAAGACATGTGCGTGGCAATCCGCAGCCCCCGCAGGCAGCGTCCAGCCGGGCGCGCGGTGCGATCTTGGAGCGACCGTTTCAGTCACGGCTGATATCCTCGGCCACCCGCAGGGAGGCGGGCAAGCGTGTCGGCCCGTTGTGCAGCGTGGGCAGAGGCGGAGCCGCTCCATCCGGCAGCGGGATCCCATGCGCATTCAGCGTCATCGACACCATCGTGTAGTAACCGATCACGCCGGTGAGCTCGACCGCGCCGCGCGCTCCCCATCGCGCGACGATCGCGGCATGCACATCGTCGGGAACGGTGCCGGTCTGCAGGAGCAGGCGGGCATATTCATAGACCTCCCGCTCCTCGTCCGCGACGAAGACCGGCGCCTCGCCCAGGCGGACGGCCTCGATGCAATCCGCTCCCAGCCCGGCGACCTTCGCCGCTTCCGCATGGATGTGGAATTCGAGCTGGCTGTTCCAGTGCCGGCCGGCGACGATGATGGCGAGCTCGTTGAGCTTCGGCGGCAGCAGCGTGGAATAGCGGAGGAACTCACCGAGACGGGACCAGCGCGTGGCGAGCTCAGGGCTGTGGATGACGGCGCGCAGCGGCCCGACCAGCCGGCCGCGCGGCCCGGAGACGACCTCGTCATAGACCTTGCGCTGATCGGGCGTCAGCTCATCGACGGCCGGGAGGTGGAGGCGACCCATTCTGTCTTCCATCAGGCTTGCTCGGCCAGGCCGATGCTACGGAGGATCTCGTCGGTATGCTCGCCGAGCAAGGGCGGGGGGCGGTCGAACGCGAGCGGTTCGTTCTCGAAATTCAGCGGGCTTACGACCTGCGGAACCGTGCCGGCGAGAGGATGAGGCAGGTGGCGCAGCATGCCGCGATGCTTGACCTGCGGGTCATCGAACACCTCGGGGACCGTGTTGATCGGCGCGCAGGGGACGCCGACGGCATCGAGCGCGGCGATCAGCGCGTCGCGGTCGAAGCGGCCGAAGGAGGCGCGCAGCAGCGGGTCGAGCAGGCCGTGATTGGTCACGCGCGCCGGATTGGTCATGAAGCGCGCGTCCTGCGCCCATTGCGGCTCGCCCAGAGCCTCGCAGAGCTTGGCGAACTGCCCGTCATTGCCGACAGCCAGCACGATGAAGCCGTCGGCGCAGGGAAAGACGTCCTGGGGCTGGATGTTCGGATGGCGGTTGCCGCCACGAACCGGGGCGCGTCCGGAGACCAGCCAGTTCATCGCTTGGTTGGCGAGGAAGCCGGTCTGAACATCCAGCATGGCGAGGTCGATATTGTCGCCCTTGCCGGTCTCGTTGCGCCTGACGAGCGCCGCGAGCAGGCCGACGGCCGTATACATGCCGGTCATCAGGTCGACGATGGGAACGCCGACCTTCTGCGGCCCGGCGCCCGGCATGCCATCGCGCTCGCCGGTGACGCTCATCAGGCCGCCCATGGCCTGGATCGCGAAATCATAGGCAGCGGCGGATTTTCGGGGGCCGCTTTGCCCGAATCCGGTCACCGAGGCGAAGATCAGGCGCGGATTGATCGCCTTGAGGGCCTCGTAGTCGAGACCATAGCGCTTGAGCGTCCCGACCTTGTAGTTCTCGACGACGATATCGCTGGTGGCAGCCAGCCGGCGGACAACCTCCTGGCCCTTCGCGCTGGTGATGTCGACGGTGATCGAGCGCTTGCCGCGATTGACCGAGAGGTAGTAGCCGGCCTCGCTGGTCGGGTTGCCGGCCTCGTCTCTGAGATAGGGCGGGCCCCAGGCGCGGGTGTCGTCGCCGGCGCCGGGGCGTTCGCCCTTGATGACGTCGGCGCCGAGATCGGCGAGGATCTGGGTCGCCCATGGGCCAGCCATGATCCGGCTGAGATCGAGGACCCGGACATGGCTGAGAGGGCCCTGGCGCTGGATGTCAGCCATCGTCCTTGACCTCGGTAGCGATGGCGGACGGGCGCTGGCGGAATTCGCCATGCCAACGGGCGAGCCTGGGATGAGTTGCCCGCCAGTCGAGATCCTCGAAGCGGAAATCGAGATAGGACAGGCAGCAGCCGAGCGCGATTCCCGAAAGCCGCAGCGGCCCCGGTGCGATCGGGCCGGCTTCGCTCTCGAAGCGCGCGAGGGAGGCCGACGCCTTGGTGGCGAAGCTCGACAGCCACTCCGCCGTCTGCTTCTCCGCAGGCTTGTTGCGCTCGTTGCGCCAGAGGATCAGCAGGTCGAGAAATCCGGTGGCGAGCGCGTGGCGGCTGAGTTCGCTCCAGCGCTCCGGCCCAGCGGTGGGGACGATCAGGCCGCCGCCGGCGAGTGAATCGAGATATTCGCAGATCAGGCCGGAATCGATCAGCGCCGTCCCGTCGGCCAGGACCAGTGTCGGGATCTTGCTCAGCGGATTGTCGGGCAGCAGGTCCGGGTTCGGCTTCGTCATCTGGACGACCGTGCGCCGCAGCGTCAAACGATCGACGAGGCCGAGCTCATGCGTGGCCACCATCACCTTCCGCACGAAGGGCGATCGTGGCGACCAGTGAAGTGTCATATCGCCCATGGCATGCTCTCCGTTTCGACACGCGTCGGCTTGTTAAGTCAACTTTATGACCCATAGCGACCAGATGCCTGCCTGTCGAGCGCGGCCGCCGGCGCGAACCTGTTCCGTCGCTTGCGGCGCGGTCGATCGGGAAAATATCGCCCTGTTGGGCAAAATTCTCTGCCTGGCGGGCGGAATTTTCGCAAAAGTCGCCTCCTGTGCCCAGTTGACGGTGGCATTCGTCGTCAATAGGCTAGCCTTATGACCTTTAAAGAATAATCGGGAGGAGACGATGAAGGCTCTGCAGTTTGTTTTCGGGGCAGCGGCGGTTCTGGTATCGGCTGCGACGGCGCAGGCCGGCACGCTGGAGAAGGTCAAGGAGCGCGGCGAGCTGATCTGCGGGACGAGCCCGGGCGTTCCCGGCTTCTCGCTGCCGAATGCGCAGGGGCAATGGGGCGGTCTCGATGTCGATCTGTGCCGCGCCGTCGCCGCGACGGTCCTGGGCGATGCCAAGAAGGTCAAATACATCTCGCTCAACCCGAAGGATCGCTTCGCGGTCGTGCAATCGGGCGAGGTCGACGTGCTTTCGCGCCAGACCACCTGGTCCCTGTCGCGCGACACGACGCTCGGCCTCTCCTTCTCGGCGATCACCTATTTCGACGGGCAGGCGCTGATGGTCAAAAAGTCGCTCGGAATCAAATCGGCGAAGGACCTCGGCGGTGCGACCGTCTGCGTCCAGGGCGGCACGACGACCGAACTGAACATCGCCGACTTCTTCCAGAAGAACGGCCTGAAATACGAGCCGGTGAGCTTTGCCTCGGGCGACGAGGCCATCAAGGCGTTCGAGACCGGCCGCTGCGACGTCTTCACCACCGATGCGTCGGCGCTCTATGCCTATCGCCTGAAGGTCGCCAATGGTCAAGACTTCGTGATCCTGCCCGAGCTCATCTCGAAGGAGCCGCTCGGGCCGGCGGTTCGTCGCGGCGACGAGGCCTGGGCGAACATCGTCCGCTGGACGCATTACGCGATGGTCAATGCCGAGGAACTGGGCCTCACCTCGAGCAATGTCGACGAGCAGTTGAAATCGGCCAATCCGGAGATCAAGCGCTTCCTCGGCGTCGACGGCAATCTCGGCGAGGGGCTCGGGCTGACCAAGGATTGGGCCTACCGGATCGTCAAGCAGGTGGGCAATTACGGCGAGAGCTATGAGAAATATCTCGGGCCGTCATCGCCGCTGGGCATTCCGCGGGGCGCCAACAATCTCTGGTCGAAAGGCGGCCTGCAATACGCTCCGCCGGTTCGCTGACGACGATGATCCCCGGCGACTTCCGGCGGAATCGATAAAGGAACAGCGTCTCGCGGCGCGCCGCGCGGCCGCTGCCGGGCTACGTCAGGATCAAGGGCGCTATGTCGCGGAGACAGGCGCCAATGCGCTTCAGGATGCCTATGATCGCGGGCAGTCGGGTCCTGCCGCTGAAACGCGGCGATGCCCGCACGAGGCCGAGGCGCTCCCTGCTGATCCGCTCAGGGCGCCGCTTCGGCTTTCATTCGACTGCGGTGCCTTGCGATGAACATGCATGTTTCTCAGGCCGATCGTCCGGCGGTCAATGCGGGGATCGGCCAGTCGCTTCCGCGTAACGAGGATGCGACCCTTGTGCGCGGCCAAGGGCGCTATACCGACGATCTGTCGCTGAACGGCCAGCTTCATGCCGCCTTCGTCCGCAGCCCCCATGCGCATGGCATCATTCGCGGTATCGACACTGTCGATGCGAGAGCCATGAAGGGCGTCGTTGCGATCTACACCGCCGCCGACCTCGACGGCCAGGGCTATGGCGCGCTGAAATGCCAGGTCGAACTGTCGAACCGCGACGGCACGGCGATGAGGAAGCCGGTCCGGCACGCGCTGACGGCAGACAAGGTGCGCTTCGTCGGTGACCCCGTCGCCATGGTCGTCGCCCGCACGGCGTTGCAGGCCCGCGATGCGGCCGAGGCCGTGTCGCTCGATATCGACATCCTGCCAGCGGTGACATCGGCCGAGGCTGCGCTTGCGCCCGGTGCGCCCCAGCTCTTCGACGATGTTCCCGGCAATCTCGTCATCGACTATCAGTTCGGCGATGCCGGGAAGGTCGCCGCTGCCTTTGCGCAGGCTGCGCATGTCACCCGGGTGCGGATCACGAACAACCGCATCGTCGTGAACCCGATCGAACCGCGCGCCGCGATCGGCACCTATGACCGCAAGGCGAAGCGCTACACGCTCCATGCCCCGAGCCAGGGCGCCTTCGGCATGCGCAACAACCTGGCGGCGGCGATGGGCGTGCCGCAGGAGCGGATGCGCCTCATCACGGGCCATGTCGGCGGCTCCTTCGGCATGAAGTCGGCGGTGTTCCCGGAATATGTCGTGCTGCTGCATGCGGCGCGGCTCTTGAAAAAACCGGTGAAATGGGCCGACCAGCGCTCCGAGAGCTTCGTCTCCGATCATCACGGCCGCGACATGGTGTTCGAGGCGGAGCTCGCGCTGGATGCGCGCGGACGCTTCCTCGCCACGCGCTTCACCGGCTTCGGCAATATGGGCGGCTATCTCTCGCCCCCCGGCCCGATGATGGCGACGCTGAACATCGGCAAGAACAGCGTCGGCATGTATCGCACCCCGCTGGTCGAGGTGCAGACGCGCTGCGCCGTGACCAATACCGCACCGATCGGGGCCTATCGGGGGGCCGGGCGCCCCGAGGGCAATTACTTCATGGAGCGGCTGGTCGACAGCGCCGCCCGCGAGATGGGGATCGACCGGGCCGTCCTCCGGCAGCGCAACCTGATCGCGCCCGGGCAATTGCCGTGGAAGACCCCGATCGGGACGGTCTATGACAGCGGCGACTTCCCGGCACTCTTCGCCCGGGCGCTGGAGGCGGCCGACTGGAAGGGCTACCGGGCGCGCGAACGCGCCAGCCGCAAGGCCGGCAAGCTGCGCGGCCGCGGCATCGGCTGCTATCTCGAAGTCACCGCCCCTCCGGGCAACGAGATGGGCGGCATCCATTTCGAGCCGGACGGCACGGTCACCATCGTCACCGGGACGCTCGATTACGGGCAGGGCCACTGGACGCCCTTCGCCCAGGTCCTGACCAGCCAGCTCGGCGTGCCCTTCGACAGGATCAAGCTGGTGCAGGGCGACAGCGATCGCCTGATCGCGGGCGGCGGCACCGGCGGTTCGAAATCGATCATGGCGAGCGGCTCGGCGATCATCGAGGCGAGCGAGCGCGTCATCGAGAAGGGCAAGCTGCTGACCGCACATTTCCTGGAGGCAGCCGTCGCCGATATCGAGTTCGTCGACGGACGCTTCAGCATCGCCGGAACCGACCGCTCGATCGGCATCATGGAGCTTGCCCGGAAGCTGCAAGGCGGCGTGGCGCTCCCGGACGATCTGCCCAGGACGCTCGATGTCGACCATGTCTTCAAGGCGGCGCCCTCGGCTTATCCCAACGGCTGCCATATCGCCGAGGTCGAGATCGACCCGGAAACCGGGCATGTCGAGGTCGCCAGCTACGTCATGGTCAATGATTTCGGGGTGCTGGTGAATCCGATGATCGTCGAGGGACAGCTGCATGGCGGCGTCGTGCAGGGCATCGGCCAGGCGATCTGCGAGATGACCTCCTATGACGAAAACGGCCAGCTCCTGACCGGATCCTACATGGATTACGCGATGCCGCGCGCTGCGGACGTGCCCTTCTTCTCCTTCATCAGCCAGGGCGTGCCGACGCGGACCAACCCCGTCGGCGCCAAGGGCTGCGGCGAGGCCGGCTGTGCCGGTTCGCTGCCTTCGGTGATGAACGCGATCGTCGATGCGTTGTCGCCCCATGGCGTGCGCCATATCGACATGCCGGCGACGCCGCAGGCGATCTGGCGGGCGATTCACGCGCGATAGGGATCACGGCGTCCGCGCCCCGCTCGACCTCAAGCCGGGCCGGGATCGCCCTGAGCCGGGGAAGGGCCGCCGGCGGCTTCCCGCGAGGCCCGGCGGCGGGCGCCGATCCTGCTCATCCAGAGATAGATGATCGGCGTGGTGTAGAGCGTCAGGATCTGACTCAGGATCAGCCCGCCGACGATGGTGATGCCGAGCGGGCGACGCAATTCCGCGCCGGGGCCGGTCGCGATCATCAGCGGGACGGCCCCGAGCATGGCCGAAAGGGTCGTCATCAGGATCGGCCGGAAGCGTTCGAGGCAGGCTTCGAAGATCGCCTCGCGCGAGGGCATCGCGCGCTGGCGCTCGGCGGCGATGGCGAAGTCGACCATCATGATGCCGTTCTTCTTGACGATGCCGATCAGCAGGATGATGCCGATGAAGGCGATGATGGTGAGGTCGGTGCCGGATATCCGCAGGGCGATCAGCGCGCCCAGACCCGCCGAGGGTAGGGTCGAGAGGATCGTCACCGGGTGGATCAGGCTCTCGTAGAGCACGCCCAGGATGATGTAGACGGCCAGGATCGCGACCAGGATCATCACGCCCTGGCTGCCGGCGCCTTGCGCGAACGCCTTGGCATCGCCCGCGAATTCCGCCCGCAGCGAGGCGGGCATGTGCAGGCCCTCGACGGCGGCGACGACGGCGTCGCTTGCCTCCTGCAGGCCGACGCCGGGCGCGAGATCATAGGTGATCGTCACGGCCGGGAACTGGCCCTGGTGGTTGATCACGAGCGGGGCCGTGCCGCGCTCGACCTTGACGAGGCTGCGCAGCGGGACCTGCCTGCCGTTGCGGCCGGGCACGTAGAGATCGAGGATGTCCTCGGGATCGCGGCTGCGCGACGGCGCGACTTCGAGCACGACGCGGTACTGGTTGCGCGCGCCATAGATCGTCGAGATCTGGCGCTGGCTGAAGGCGTCGGCCAGCACGTTGTCGATGGCCTGGATCGCGACGCCGAGCTGCGAGGCCTTGTTGCGGTCGATCACGACCTGCGCCTCGAGCCCACCCTGCTCGCGATCGGTCGAGACATCGACGAGCTCGGGCAGGGTGCGCAGCTTCTCCAGCACCTTGGGCACCCATTCCTGCAATTCGGGCAGGTCGGGATCCCAGAGCGTGAACTGGTATTGCGAGCGGCCCTGCCGCCCGCCGGCCCGGACGTCCTGCACCGGCGTCAGGAAGATGCGCAGGCCCGGGATCGAGGAGAGGCGTCCGCGCAAACGGTTGACCACCTGGGCCGAACTGACGCCGCGTTCCTCCAGCGGCTTGAGGCTGACGAAGAAGCGCCCGGTATTCACCGAGCCGCCGCCGCCGATGAAGGAGGCGACGCCGAAGACGGCGGGGTCGGCCGCGACGATGGCGGCGCCACGCTGCTGGAGCTGCATCATCGCCGGGAAGGAGATATCGGTCGAGGCCTGGGTGAAGCCGATGACGAGTCCGGTATCGTCCTGCGGAAAATAGCCCTTCGGCGCGCTGCGGAACATCTGCACGGTCAGCACCACCGTGGCGATCATCACGACGAGCATGAGCCAGCTGTGCCGCAGCACGAGCGTGAGCGTGCGGGCATAGAAGCCCGTCATTCCCGACAGAACGCGCTCGACGATGCGATCGAAGCGGCTGGGGGCATGCGGCCCGGCCTTCAGGAAATGCGCGCAGACCATCGGCGTGACGCTGAGCGAAACCACCGTCGAGACGAGGATCGCGAAGGTCAGCGTCAGCGTGAACTCGCGGAAGAAGCGGCCCGCCACCCCGTCCATGAAGAAGAGCGGGATGAAGGCGGCGATCAGGGACAGGCTGATCGAGATCACGGTGAAGCCGATCTGGCCGGCGCCGAGCAGGGCCGCGCGCAGCGGCGACATGCCCTTCGCGACGTTGCGCTCGATATTCTCGATCATGACGATGGCGTCGTCGACGACGAAGCCGACCGAGATCGTCACCGCCATCAGCGAGAGATTGTCGAGCGTGAAGCCGGCGACCCACATCGCCGCGAATGTGCCGGCGATCGAGAGCGGCACGGTGACGCCCGCCGCGACCGTCAGGGTCGTGCGCCGCAGGAACAGGAAGACGACCAGCATCACCAGTGCAATCGAGATCAGCAGCGTATGCTGGATATCCGCGATCGAGGCGCGGATCGTGACGGTGCGGTCCGACATGATCGAGAACTGGATGCCCGCGGGCACCCATTTCCGGATCTCCGGCAGGAGCGCCTTCACGCGATCAACGGTATCGATGACGTTGGCGTCGGTCTGCTTGGTGATGGTGATGAGGATCGCCGGCTTGCCATTGTACCAGCCAGCGGCGCGGCTGTTGCGCACGCCGCGCTCGATGGTGGCGACATCGGCGAGCCGGACCACCGTGCCCTTGGCCGAGCGCACGACGATGTTGCCGTAATCCTCGGGCTGGCGGATCTGGTTGTTGGCGGAGAGGGTCTCGCTCAGTCGGCCGCCGTCGAAGGAGCCGACCGCCGAGACGGCGTTGGCATTGACGATGGCGGTGCGGATCGAATCGAGGCTCAGGCCCATGGCGGCGAGCTGGGCGGGATCGACGCGCACGCGGATCGCCGGCTGTTCGGCCCCGGCGACCGTGACCTCGCCGACGCCCTCGACCTGCGCGATGCGCTGGGCGATGACGGTGTCGGCGGCGTCATACATCGCGCTCGGCGTCATCGTGTCCGAGGTCAGGGCCAGGATCAGGATTGGCGCGGCGTTGGGGTTGGCCTTGCGGAACTGCGGCAGGGTCGGCAGGTCGCCGGGCAGATCGGTCGCGGCCGCGTTGAGCGCCGCCTGGACGTCGCGGGCGGCGCTGTCGGTATTCCGCGTCAGGTCGAATTGCAGCACGATCGAGGTCGAGCCGAGCGAGCTCCGGGACGTGATCTCGGTCACGCCGGGGATAGAGCCGAGCCGGCGTTCCAGCGGCGCGGCGACGCTGCCGGCCATCGTCGCCGGATCGGCGCCGGGCCGGCTGGCAAAGACGCGGATCGTCGGGAAGTCGACGCTCGGCAGGCTCGCCACCGGCAGGAACATGTAGGCGACCATGCCGACGAGGAAGAGGCCGATCGCCATCAGCGTCGTGCCGACGGGGCGCAGGATGAAGGCGTCGGAGAGCCCCCGCACCGATTTCCAGCCCTTGTCCTCGTCGGGGGCGTCGCTCATTCGGCCGCCTCCGGATCGGGATAGGGCACGACGCCGTCGGGGCCGCCGCCGAGGCGCCGGCGCAGCTTTTCGAGCGCGAGATAGATCACCGGGGTGGTGTAGAGCGTCAGCAACTGGCTGAGCAGCAGGCCGCCGACGATGGTGATGCCGAGCGGCTGGCGCAATTCGCTGCCCGTGCCGGTCGCCAATGCCAGCGGCAGGGCGCCGAGCAGGGCGGCCAGCGTCGTCATCATGATCGGCCGGAAACGCAGCAGGCAGGCCTTGACGATGGCTTCCTCCGGCGAGAGGCCCTGATGCCGTTCGGCCTCCAGCGCGAAGTCGATCATCATGATCGCGTTCTTCTTGACGATGCCCATCAGCAGGATGATGCCGATCAGCGCCACGATCGAGAGTTCGCGGCCGGTCAGGATCAGGGCGAGCAGGGCGCCGACGCCGGCGGAAGGAAGCGTCGTCAGGATCGTGAACGGGTGGACATAGCTCTCGTAGAGGATGCCGAGAACGAGATAGATCGTCACGATCGCTGCGAGGATCAGCCAGGGCTGGTTGGCGAGCGAGCGATTGAACTCCGCCGCATCGGCGCTGAAGGAGCCCGAGATCGCGCTGGGCATGCCGATCTCGCGCTCGACGGCGGCGATCATCCTGACGGCATCGCCGAGTGCCTCGCCGGGCGACAGATCGAAGGAGACGGTCGCGGCCGGGAACTGCTCCTGATGGGCGATGGAGAGCGGCGCGGTCTCGCGGATCAACCGGGTGAAGGAGGAGAGCGGCACCTGCACGCTGTTCTGCGTCACCGTCGCGCTGCCGGCGGAATTGGTCTGGCCCTGGGTATTGGTGTTACCGGTGACGTAGAGCTTGGTGAGCGCGGAGGGGTCGCGCAGATATTGCGGGGCCGCTTCCAGGATGACGCGATACTGGTTCGACTGTTCGTAGATCGTGGCGATCTGGCGCTGGCCGAAGGCGTCGTAGAGCGTGTCGTTGACGGCCTGGATCGAGATGCCGAGCCGCCCGGCCTTGGCCCGGTCTATCTCGACGCGGGCGCGAAGCCCGCCATCCTGCGCCTCGTTGGCGACGTTGCGCACGATCGCTTCCCGCCGCAGCGCATCCGAGAGCTTGCGGGCCCATTCCATCACCTGCAGCTGGTCGGCGCCGGTCAGAGTGTACTGGTATTGCGAGCGGCTGGCGCGGGTGGTGATCTGGATGTCCTGAACCGGCTGGACATAGGCCACGACGCCGGGGATCGCAGCGGCCAGCGCACGCAGCCGCTCGGCGATCACGACCGCGTCGTCATGTCGTTCGTCTTTGGGGCGCAGGGTCACCGTCAGGCGGGCCGTGTTGAGCGTGGTGTTGGCCTGGCCGATGCCGAGAACCGCGACGACGCCGGTGACGTCGCCGTCCTGCTCGAAGGCCTGGGATACCTTCTCCTGCAGCCGCTTCATCTCGTTGAAGGAGACGTCGGGCGAGGATTCCATGACGACATTGAGCAGGCCGGTATCCTGGCTCGGCAGGAAGCCCTTGGGGATGACGACATACATCCACACCGTCAGCACCAGCGTGACCAGGGTCGCGAGTAGCACGAGGCCGCGCAGCTTCAGCGCCCAGCCGAGCGTCACCTCATAGAGCCGGGCCATCGCCGAGACCGGCCATTCCGCCAGCCGCATCAGCGGGTTCTCGCGCTTGCCGACGTCATGGCGAAGCAGCCGCGCGCACATCATCGGCGTCAGCGTCAGCGAGACGATCGCCGAGACCACGACCGCGATGGTCAAGGTCAACGCGAACTCGCGGAACATGCGGCCGACGAGTCCCGTCATGAACAGCAATGGGATGAAGACCGCGACCAGCGAGACCGTCAGCGAGATCACGGTGAAGCCGATCTCGCGGGCACCGTCATAGGCTGCCTGGAGCGGCTTCTTGCCCTGCTCCATGTTGCGCACGATGTTCTCGATCATCACGATCGCATCGTCGACGACGAAGCCGGTGCCGATGGTCAGCGCCATCAGCGAGAGATTGTCGAGGCTGAAGCCGCA
>JAEWKP010000413.1 GCA_023393655.1 Pseudomonadota bacterium
GGCCTTTGATGTTTCAGCGAAGCTGCGCTTTCGTCAGATGAAGCTGACGTCGGCGGCTTCCGGACCCTTGCGGCCGGTGCGGATCGAGAAGCGCACGCGCTGCCCGTCCATCGGCGGCTGCAGGCCGCTGCGGCCGAGCGAGGAGACGTGCAGGAACACGTCCGGGCCGCCCTTGTCCGGCGCAATGAAGCCGAAGCCGCGATCCGAGTTGAAGAACTTCACGGCGCCATCATAGGGGCCTTCCACCGGGCCGCTGTCGCGATCCTGGAAGCCGCCGCCGCGCGGGCCGCGATCACCGCCGCCGAAGCCGCCGCGATCGTTATAGCCGCCACGGTCGCTGCCGTAGCCGCGATCACGGTCGCCATAGCCGCCGCCGAAATCATCGCGCGGAGGACGGGGCGAGAAGGCGCGGGGAGCCGGCGCGGTCTGCGTCGCCGTGGAGGCGTCGATCTCATGGATCGCGACGACCTGAAGGCCGCGGCGACCTTCGCCGAGATCGGCGACGATGGTGGCGCCGGGCAGCAGGTCTTGCTGGTCCAGCGGGCCGATGGCCGAGACATGCAGGAAGACATCGCCCGAACCGTCGGAGGGCGATGCGAAACCGAACCCCTTCTCGGGGTCGAACCACTTGACCTTGGCTTCGATGTTTTCGTGCGTGACGAAGGGTTGGGCAGCGGGAGGCTTGCGACGATCGAACATGGATCTTCAAATATGAGTGACCGGGAGCACGCAACTTAGCTCATGCCGGGCGCGCCGTCATCGGGGTCACTGCGAAATTATTGCACGTCATATTACGCGGTTACAGCGGTTTTCCACCCCCGTCCCCAAGGTCCATATTTGGCTTTCGTTATGCTTCCTTTGCATGTGACGGCCCATTTCTGGCCAGATTCTCCGGTCATCCCGGCGAAAATGCCGCAGGTAGCGCTCTTGCCATCGAGAGCTGCCGGTACGATGTGACAGGCGAGTTAGGGAAGACAACGCCTCCTGGTCGGTAAGCGCGACACATGCGCTGTTCAGGAGATGACAATTGGTTCGTTCGCGACAATCCGGCAGGAAGGCCGGCGATGGCGTGATCCGGCGGCTGTGGCCGACGGAGCGCGATCTTTTCAGAGAGCATCTGCTCAGGCTCGATCCCGTTACGCGCCAGCACCGCTTCGGCACGGCGGTGAATGACGCGTTCCTCGAGAACTATGCCAGGACGACCTTCGGCGTCGGCGGCCTGGTCTATGCCTATATCGTCGACGGCGTGGTGCGCGGCGCGGCCGAGTTGCGCGGTCTCGACGAGATCATCGCGCCGACCGGGGAGGCTGCCTTCAGCGTCGAGACGCCGTGGCGGCGTCGCGGCGTCGGCGGGCAGTTGTTCGGGCGGCTGGTAACTGCGGCACGCAATCGCGGGGTCCGGACGCTCTACCTGACCTGCCTGCCGGAAAACCTGGCGATGCGCCGGCTCGCGGCGAAGTTCGAGGCCGATCTGGTCGGCGGCTATGCCGATGTCGAGGGCGTGATCGCGACCGGTGCACCGACGCCTTTCACGATCCTCGACGAGGCGCTCGACAATGCGAAGGGCTTCGCGACGATGGCGCTGTCGATCCAGAAGAGCTTCTGGCCGAGCACATTGCTCGCGCGGACCTTCGGCGTCTGAGGGAGACATCTGCGGCGGAAGCGACGATCAAATCATCGTCATGCTCGCCCTCGTGGCGAACATTCCCGTCTTGAACATCGACCTTCATTGGTGAAGGCCGGGATGGTCGGGACAAGCCCGACCATGACGTGATTGATGTCGCGATTAACGGTTCAGCGACAGCGAGGCGCCGGATTTGGTGACGGCGCCGGCGAGCGCGCCGGAGCCGGAGCTGCGCAGCCGGGCCGCGACCGCGCCGCCCTGCTGGTAGAGATAGACCTCGCCATCCCGGAAATCCCAGGCCGAGATCTTCTGAAGATCCTTGTTGGCGCAGCCGGACGAGGAGGCGCGATAGAGATCGAGCGTCGGCGTACTCGACAATTGCACGCGGCAGGAACCACCCGTCGCCTCGCGCGCCGTCCAGCCGCCGACCATGCTGTTGCGGCTGGCCGATGGGCGCGGCGCCGCTGTCGGGCTCTGGCCGAGGCCGGCGACCTGATTGTTGCTGCCGCGCAGGCCGGGATCCTGTGTCGGCTGCCCGGTCGAGGGCAGGGGCTGCCCCTGCGGTGCGGCGCCGGCATTGGGGTCGAAGAACGGGTCCTGGGGGGCGGGCAAGGCTCCGCCACCCTGCGGAGCGCCTGCAACGGGGTAGCCGCCTGGCTGGGGCGCCGCGGGATAGCCGCCCGGCGGCGGCAGCGGCTCCGACGTGATCGGAGCAGAACTCACCGGCGGAGCCGAGGGCAGCACGGGCTGGCTGTAGGAGGGCGGGTTCATCACCGGCCCGGTGAAACGCTGCGAGCCGGCGCAGGCGGTCAGAGCCAGCAAGGGGAGCAGGGCGGCCGCGCGGGTCAGGGCGGCGGTCGATGCGATCTTGATCGTCGTCATGCGGCGCGGGTTCCGATCTCGGTCAGCCGAACGTTGCGTCATTATCAGGAAACGCGATGAACGCGGCATGAGCATGGTCTAGCGCAGGCCTGTCGCATTGCGAACCCTTGATGTCGACCCAGGTTCCTGCGCGCCGGGCCGGAACTTCGTGAAAATGGCCCGCCCCGGGAAGGGCAGGCCAGTTTCAAGGTGGTGCCGGGAGAACAGCGGCCCTCGCGAATCAGCCCGCCTTGCGCTTGTTCTGCCGATTCTCGACGAGATCGTCGACGACGGCGGGATCGGCCAGCGTCGAGGTGTCGCCGAGCGCGCCGTATTCGTCCTCGGCGATCTTGCGCAGGATGCGGCGCATGATCTTGCCGGAGCGGGTCTTGGGCAGGCCGGGTGCGAACTGGATCAGGTCCGGCGAGGCGATCGGGCCGATCTCCTTGCGGACATAGGCGACGAGGTCCTTGCGCAAGGTATCGGTCGGCTCTTCACCCGCCATCAGCGTGACATAGGCGTAGATGCCCTGGCCCTTGATGTCATGGGGATAGCCGACGACCGCGGCCTCCGAGACCGAGGGGTGGGCGACGAGGGCCGATTCGACCTCGGCCGTGCCCATGCGGTGGCCGGAGACGTTGATCACGTCGTCGACGCGGCCGGTGATCCAGTAATAACCGTCGGCATCGCGCCGGCAGCCGTCGCCGGTGAAGTACTTGTTCGGGTAGGTGGCGAAATAGGTTTCCTCGAAGCGCTTGTGGTCGCCATAGACCGTGCGCATCTGGCCGGGCCAGCTCTCGGCGATGACGAGATTGCCCTCGCAGGCGCCCTCCAGGACCTTGCCCTCGGCATCGACGATCTCGGGCTTGACGCCGAAGAAGGGCCGCGTCGCCGAGCCGGGCTTGAGCTGGGTCGCGCCGGGCAGCGGCGAGATCAGGATGCCGCCGGTCTCGGTCTGCCACCAGGTGTCAACGATCGGGCAGCGGCGCTCGCCGACGACGCGGTGATACCACTCCCAGGCTTCCGGATTGATCGGCTCGCCGACCGAGCCGAGCAGGCGCAGCGACTTGCGCTTCGTCTTCTTCACCGGCTCCTCGCCGGCGCCCATCAGCGAACGGATCGCGGTCGGCGCGGTGTAGAAGGTGTTGACCTTGTGCTTGTCGATGACCTCCCAGAAGCGCGAGATCGTCGGATAGGTCGGGATGCCCTCGAACATCAGCGTGGTCGCGCCGTTGGCGAGGGGTCCGTAGAGGATGTAGCTGTGGCCGGTCACCCAGCCCACATCGGCCGTGCACCAGTAGATGTCGCCGTCATGGTAGTCGAAGACGTATTGGTGGGTGATCGCGGTGTAGACGAGATAGCCGGCGGTGGTGTGCAGCACGCCCTTCGGCTTGCCGGTCGAGCCCGAGGTGTAGAGCAGGAAGAGCGGGTCCTCCGCCTTCATCTCGACCGCCGGGCAGTGGCCGGAGACCTTGGCCGCCTCGTCATGATACCAGCGGTCGCGGCCTTCCTTCATCGTGATGTTGCCGCCGGTGCGCTTGACGACGATGACGGTGCCGATGCCGCCCTTCACCTTGTCGTCGGCGGTGTCGACATTCTTCTTGAGCGGCACGGCGCGGCCGCCGCGCAGGCCTTCATCGGCGGTGATCACGATCTTCGAATCGGAATCCTCGATGCGGCTCGCCAGCGAATCCGGCGAGAAGCCGCCGAACACCACCGAATGGATCGCGCCGATGCGGGCGCAGGCCAGCATCGCATAGGCGGCCTCCGGGATCATCGGCAGGTAGATGGTGACGCGGTCGCCCTTCTTGACGCCGTTGGCCTTGAGGACGTTCGCGAACTTGCAGACCTCGGTATAGAGCTGACCGTAGGTGATCTTCTTCGATTCCGACGGATCGTCGCCCTCCCAGATGATCGCCGTCTGCTTGGCGCGGGTCGCGAGATGCCGGTCGATGCAGTTATGGGCGACGTTGGTGGTGCCGTCCTCATACCATTTGATCGAGACCTTGCCCGGCTTGTAGCTGGCGTTCCTGACCTTGGTATAGGGCTTGAACCAGTCGATGCGCTGGCCCTGCTCGCCCCAGAACTTGTCGGGGTCCTTGATCGAGGCCGCGTACATCTTCTTGTACTTGGCGTCGGTCGCCCAGGCCTTCTTCGCCCAGGAGGTCGGGACGTCGTAGATGATCTCGGACATTCGGGCGTCTCCCCAGACTTGGACCGTCTGTGTTGCGCTGGTCCGCCTCAGGGGTAGGCGCGGCGGACGTCGCTTCTTCGATTTCGACGCATCATAGGATGCGAACGCGTCGCGGCAAGCCATTGTGCATCGCACTTTCGTGGCAGGGGCAGGCCGCGAATGCATGAAAGCGGGCCGAAAAGCCTTTGAACCGTCTTATCCGATGGTCGAATCGACTTTTGGACCCGCTTTTTGCTGCCGATTATTATTCAGAGCCCGCCCATCTTGCAGACGATGTCCCATTCCCCGTCCGTCACCGGCTGGACCGAGAGGCGGAAGGAGGTGACCAGCGCCATCTTGGCGAGCTTGGGCTCGGCCTTGACCGCGGCGAGCGTCACCGGCTTCGGCAGGGGCTTCACCGCCTTGAAGTCGACCAGGACCCAGGGCTCGCCGGGCATCCAGTTATAGGCTTCCTTGATGACCTCGACGATGCCGACGACCTCGAGGCCTTCGTTGGAATGATAGAAGAAGACCTGATCGCCCAGCTTCATTCCCATCAGGTTGAGCTTGGCGGTGTGGTTCTTCACCCCGTCCCAATGCGTGCCCTTGGCGCCGGCCTTGACCTGGTCGTCCCAGGACCAGACGGATGGTTCGGATTTGATCAGCCAGTGAGCCATCAGGCCTCGTCCTCCTTGAGCGGCACCGGCGGCTGCGAGGCCGCCTCGCCCTGTTCATTCCAGAACCGCACCATCTCGCGGGTCAGCGCGGCGTAGTCCTTGGGGTCGAGCTCGACCCTGACCTCGCCCTCGCCGAAGGGCAGGATCACCACGAAGCGATGCGTGCCCTCGGCCTTGCGGCGGCGGTGCTGGATCACCGGGCCCGCTATCCGGCCGGCCAGCGGCACAGGCTCGCTCTCGGCGACGAGCTCCGAGCCTGTCGTCTTCTTGACCTCGGCGATGCCGCGCGCGACGCGCTTCGTCAGGTCGGACCAGTCTCCCGCCATGCTTTCCTCCGTCATTCCGCCCGGATCGGCCGCGCCAGCAACGCCGCGACCGCGTCGCGGACGCCGACATCGCCGGCGATGATCGCGGCCACGGCGGCGGCGATCGGGGTCTCGACATGTTTCGCGCGGGCCATCTCCACCAGGATCGGAGCCGTGAAGGCGCCTTCCGCAAGCTTGCCACCGGCTGCCTCCACCGGGCTCTTGCCCTGACCCAGCGCCAGACCATAGGAAAAGTTGCGCGATTGCGGCGAGGCGCAGCTCAGCACGACATCGCCGAGACCGGACAGGCCCATCAGCGTTTCCGGATCGCCGCCATAGGCCTCGCCGAAGCGGCGCAGTTCGGCGAAACCGCGCGCCACCAGAGCTGCGCGGGCGCTCTCGCCATAGCCCAGTCCGATCGCGATGCCGGCTGCTATCGCGAGCACGTTCTTGGCCGCGCCGCCGATCTCGACGCCGCGGATGTCGGCGGAGTGATAGATGCGGAATGCCGGCGAACTCAGCGCTTCGGCCAGCGCATGCGCCAGATCGGAATCACTGGCTGCCAGCGTCACCGCCGTCGGCAACCCGCGCCCGATATCGGCGGCGAAGCTCGGCCCGGAGAGGATCGCTGCGGTGGCGCCCGGCCAGGACTGCTCGATGATTTCAGTCGCGAAACGGCCGCTCGCCTGCTCGATGCCCTTGGCGGCGGAGATCACCGGCACGAGCGGCGGCAAGGCTTCCGCCAGATGCTCGCAGACCGACCGCAAGGCCTGCGTCGGCACCGCGACGATCAGGGCGTCGCAATCGGCAAGATCGGCCAGGGAGCTGGTTGCTCCGATTTTTTCGGGCAGGTCGATGCCGGGAAGGCGCGGCGCTTGCCTGGTCTGTTCGACGGCTTCGATGGTCGCGGCATCGCGCGCCCAGAGCTGCACGTTGCGTCCCGCGCGGGCGGCGGCCAGCGCCAGCGCAGTCCCGTAGGCACCCGCGCCGACGACGCCGATGCTGCGATAGGCAGCGCGAGGGTTCATGCGGCGGTCGAGGGTGCGACCGAGAGTTCGTCGAGCGGCCAGCGCGGGCGGGCGACCGCGCTCATGTCGTCGACGAGGCCGAGTCGCAGCCGCTCCAAGCCGGCCCAGGCGATCATCGCGCCGTTGTCGCCGCAGAGCGCCAGAGGCGGAGCGACCATCGGCAGGCCGGCTTCGGTAGCCAGACGGTTGAGCCCGCTGCGGATCGCCTGGTTGGCGGCGACGCCGCCGGCGACGACCAGCGTCGAGGGGGTGATGCCGGCCTCGCGGCAGGCGCGCAGGCCGGCGCGGGTGCGGTCCACCATCACGTCGACGACGGCTGCCTGGAAGGAGGCGCAGAGATCGGCGACATCATTGTCGGAGAGTGGTGCGATCCGCTCGGCGACGAGGCGCACGGCGGTCTTCAGGCCGGAGAGCGAGAAATCCGGGCTCGGCCTGCCCTGCATCGGGCGCGGGAAGTCGAAGCGCTCGGGATCGCCCTTGGCTGCCTCGCGCTCGACCGAGGGGCCGCCGGGATAGGGCAGGGCGAGCATCTTGGCGATCTTGTCGAAAGCCTCGCCGACCGCGTCGTCGATGGTGCCGCCGAGCTTGAGGTAATCGCCGACGCCGCGCACGGCGAGCAATTGGGTGTGCCCACCGGAAACCAGCAGCAGCAGGTAGGGAAAGGCGAGATCGTCGGTGAGCCGGGCGGTCAGCGCATGCGCCTCGAGATGGTTGATCGCGATGAAGGGCTTGCCCGTCGCGAGCGCGATCGCCTTGCCGGCGGTCAAGCCCACCATGACACCGCCGACGAGGCCGGGGCCGGCTGCGGCGGCGACGGCATCGATATCACTGGGCTTCATATCCGCGTTGGCGAAGGCGCGGGCGATGATGCGGTCGATCGCCTCGACATGGGCGCGCGCCGCGATTTCCGGCACCACGCCGCCATAGGCTGCATGTGCGGCGATCTGGCTCAGCACCTCATTCGACAGGATCTTGCTTTCGCCGGAACGCTCGACGGAGACGATCGCGGCTGCCGTTTCGTCGCAGGTCGTCTCTATCCCCAGTACACGCATGATCGGTCGACTTGTCTCGCGGAATGAGGGATCAGGATCAAGCAACGGCGCCCGACGGTTCCGTGCCGGCAATTCCTTCGTATAGTGCGCGAGGGGGCGCAAGGCCAAGAGGCCCGTCACAAGAGGCGGTTCCGCGGCCAGGGCGACGCGACGAGGAAAAGGAGACGGCATGGGCAGGATCATTGTTCCGCCTCAATGCGGCATGATCGCAACTTGCTGCACGGTTCGCGGATCGTCCTGCGGGCGCCCCCGGTTTTGTCAGGAGCTGTGAATGCGCGTCTTCGTCTTTCGACCCCGCCCCGATGCCGAACGGACCGCGCGCGCCATCGCCGAGCACGGCTTCGAGCCGGTC
Organism: Pseudomonadota bacterium; assembly: GCA_023393655.1. Lineage (GTDB taxonomy): Bacteria > Pseudomonadota > Alphaproteobacteria > Rhizobiales > Beijerinckiaceae > Allobosea. Next base: position 8,073 of record JAEWKP010000413.1, read on the forward strand.
GTCGCGCCGCTCTTCGAGGTCGTCCGCCTGCCGGATGCCGCGCCCGAGGGGGCGTTCGATGCGATCGTGCTGACCAGCGGCAATGGCGTGCCGGCGCTGGCGGATGGATCGATCGGCTGGCGGGACTTGCCGGTCTTTACCGTTGGAAGCCGCACGGCCGCGAAGGTGCGCGAGGCCGGGCTGGACGATACCCGTAGCGCCGATGGCGACCGCAACGACCTGATCGAACTGATTCGGCGGACGCTGCCGGTGCCGGCGAAGCTCCTGATGATCGTCGGGCGCGACCGCAAGGAGGACGTGCCGGACCGTCTGCGCGAGGCCGGCTACGAGGTGACGCTCTGGGCCGCCTATGCGGCCGAGCCCGTCTCCGTCCTGCCCGAAGATACGCAAGCCGCGCTGCGGCATGGCGGCGGAGGCGCGGCGCTGCATTATTCGGCGCGCGGCGCGCGGACCTTCATCGCGTTGGCCCAGGCAGCCGGCGTTTCCGACGAGGCGCTCGAACTGACCCATGTCACGCTGTCGGCCGACGTCGCCTCACCCCTGATTTCGGCGGGGGCCAGCACGGTTCTCGTCGCGGAGCATCCGGAGGAAGCCGGGATGCTGGCGGCGCTGCAGCAGGTCTCGGCGCGCGAGCACCTGATCGATGCTGCCCGGCCGGAGCCGCGCGGCAGCCTGCAGCGCACGCCGCCGACCGTCGATCTCGAGGTGGTATCGTCGTCGGACGAACCGGCCGAGGGGGTGGAGCCCGCGAAGCCGTCGCCGGAAGCGGTGGCGCCGACCGAAGCGCTGCCGCAGGAATTCGCGCCGCCGCCGGTCGAGCCGGCGCGTGCGCCTGCCGAACGCGAGGCGCCGGCCCGCACGCCTTGGCTCGCTGTGATTGCGGCCGGGCTCGTCGGCGGCGTGATCGGCGGTGCGCTTGTCAGCTATGCGCTGACCAAGCCTGCGCCATCGGGGAATGTCGAGGCCATCGCCGAGCTGCGCAACCGGCTGGAGGCCACGCAAGCGAGTGCGGCGGCAGCTGACCGAAAGGCGGCCTCCGCGACGGAAACGGCTGCCAAGGTTGGTTCCGAGCTTCAGTCCGTCACGACGAAGCTTGCCACGCTCGGCAATGCGCAGACGCCGGATACGAGCGCCTTCATCGCTCAGGTCCAGAGGGCCGAAGCGGCTGCGGCGGCCATCGGCCAGCGCCTCGACCAGATCGCCGGGCGGCTGGGCAATGTCGAGACGCAGGCGAAGGCGGCATCGGGTGCCAGTCCCGAAGCGATGGCGGCGGCGCGAATCGTGCTGGCCGAACGGGTACAGCGCGCGCTCGCCGGCGGGCGCCCTTTCGCCGGCGATATCGCGGCGTTGACGAAAAGCGGCGTGGCGCAGGCGGATGTCGCTGCCCTGGCGGCTGTTTCTTCAGGCGGTGCGCCGACGCGCGATGCGCTGCAGGCGGGCTTCCGCAAGCATGGCGCGATGTTCCAGCGCGAGGTGATGCCGGCGTCCGACAGCTGGACCGACAAGCTGCTCGCCCTGGCGAGCCGCGTCGTCACGGTCCGCCCGGTCGGCGACAGCGGCTCGACCGATCCTGCGACGCTGCCGCTCCGGATCGAGGGGGCCATCGTTGCCGGCGACATCGTCAAGGCTGCGGCGCTGTGGGGCCAGTTGCCGGAGCCGGCGCGTCGTGCCAGTGCGGAATTCGGTGCCGATCTGCAGAGGCGTGCCGCGGCGGATGCGGCGATCGCCAAAATCGCGCAGGATGCAGTCGCGGCGCTCGGCGCGGCCGGTTGACGGAGGGTTGAGGAGTCCATGGTTCGCGTTCTCGTCTACCTCGCCGTCTTCGCCTGTCTTGCCTTCGGCGCCGTCTGGCTCGCCGACCGGCCGGGCGAGGTTTCCGTGCTCTGGCAGGGCTACCGGATCGAGACCAGCGTCGCGCTGGCGGCGATCGGCGTCGTCGCGCTCGCCTTTCTCGTCCTGCTGGTCTGGGCGGTGCTGCGCTTCGTCTTTGGTCTGCCCTCGGCTTTCAGCCTGTCCTCGCGATCGCGGCGCCGGGCGCGGGGCTTCGAGGCGGTGTCGCGCGGCATGGTCGCGATCGGCGCGGGCGACCCCATCGCTGCCGGGCGCTATACCGGCGAGGCGCGCCGTTTCGTTCCGGGCGAGCCGCTGACCCTGCTGCTGGAGGCGCAGACCGCGCAGTTGAGTGGCGACCGGGCGCAGGCCGAGGCGGCCTTCAAGGCGATGCTGGAGAAATCCGAGACGCGGGTTCTGGGCCTGCGCGGGCTCTTCGTCGAGGCCAAGCGGCGCGGTGACGTCACCGCCGCGCGCGCCTTTGCCGATGACGCGGTGCGCCGCTCGCCCTCGCTGGCCTGGGCCAATGACGCGCTGCTGGATTTTCATACGCAGGCCGGCGACTGGCAGGCGGCCCGCACCGCGGTCGAGCGC
>JAEWKP010000439.1 GCA_023393655.1 Pseudomonadota bacterium
GCATGGAATTCGGCGCCCTTCGTGCCCTGCACGCAATGGTCCGGCCAGAGCACCTGCGGGCCATAGGGCATATCGACCGTCTCGAAAGGCTTGCGGCCGGGATGGCTCGACGCGAAGGAGGCATGCCGAGGCGTGTGCCAGTCCTGCGTCAGCACGACATGGGAGAAGCGTTTCGCAATCGCGTTGATGACCGGCACGACCTCGTCGCCCTTGGCGACAGCGAGACTGCCGCCGGGACAGAAATCATTCTGGACGTCGACGACGATGAGGACGGTGCGCTCGTCGATGATTGGTTTGTCTTGGACTGGCTTGTCTTGCACGGGCTTCTCCTGTGCCTTGCCGGCCCCCGCTGCGGCCGCGGCCGTCCGCGCTGTCGCGCCCGCGATCAGCTCGCGCCTGTCGATCCGGAACCGCTGCGCCATGGCCCGCCTCCCTGACGTCGCGACAGCCTGCCTCGGCGCCTTGTCAGGGACAAGACGGAAGCCATGCCTGCCATGCATGAGGCGGAAGCCGCCTCAGCGCATCTCGACGCTCAAGACCCCGGGCGCGGCGCGGACGGCATTGGCGATCTGCTGGTTGACCGGGAACTTGCCGGGCAGCTCGATCTCGACCTCCTGCGCGCCCTCGTCGAGGATCATCACAATCGAGACCTTGCCCTCGGCGCGCGTGCCCTCGCGCGGGCGGATGCGTTCGGCGATGGAGGCGACCGCCTTGTCGTCGCGCAGATAGATCAGCAGGTCCTGCTTCTGGCGCGAAGCGAGATCGTCGAGCACCTCGACATCCTCGATGCGCGGGCGGACATCCTCGCCGTCGAGCACGGCGGAGAGGCGCAGCACCAGCGCCCTGCCCGGCTCGAGCAGATCGCGGAACTTCATCAGCCCTTCCGAGAACAGCACGGCCTCGAACTGGCCGCTTGGATCGGAGAGATTGACGATGCCCATCTTGTTGCCGGTCTTGGTGCGCCGCTCCGACTTGTCGATGACGGAAACGGCAACCTTGCCGACGCCTGTGCCGTTGGCCTTCACCGCCTGTGCGAAATCGGCATAGCGCTGCACGCGCAGGCGCTTCAGCACATGCTCGTAATCGTCGAGCGGGTGGCCGGAGAGGAAGAAGCCGACGGCCTCGTGCTCGCGCTTGAGCTTCTCGGCCGGCGCCCAGGGCTCGACCTGCGGGATGCGGAAGGCCTCCTGGACCGCGGCGCCGCCCAGAAGATCGAACTGGCCGGCGGCCGCCTCGTCGCGGGTGCGGTTGGAGAGCGCGAGCATGCCGTCGATCGCGGCCATGGCGCGGGCGCGATCCTCTTGCAATTCGTCGAGCGCACCGGCGGCGATCAGCGCCTCCAGCGTGCGGCGGTTGACGAGCTTGGTGTCGACGCGGCGAGCGAGGTCGGCGAGGTCGCGAAACGGGCCGGCCGCCTGCCGCGCCGCGACGAGCGCTTCCACTGCCGCACGGCCGACGCCCTTGATGGCGCCGAGCGCGTAGAAGATCTTGCCCTCGGCCACGTCTAACTCGACGCCGGAATGGTTGATCGCCGGCCGTTCAACCTTGATGCCGAGCCGCTCGGCATCGCGGCGGAATTCCGAGAGCTTGTCGGTGTTGCCCATATCGAGCGTCATCGACGCGGCCAGGAACTCGACCGGATAATTCGCCTTCAGATAGGCGGTCTGGAAGGCGACGATGGCATAGGCCGCCGCGTGGCTCTTGTTGAAGCCGTAATCGGCGAACTTCGCGAGCAGATCGAAGATCTCGGAGGCGATCTCCTTCTTGATGCCGCCGTCTACGGCGCCCTTCACGAAGCGATCGCGCTGGGCGTCCATCTCCGCCTTGATCTTCTTGCCCATGGCGCGGCGCAGCAGATCGGCTTCGCCGAGCGAATAGCCCGAAAGCGCCTGAGCGACCTGCATCACCTGTTCCTGGTAGACGATGATGCCGTGGGTCTCGCGCAGCCAGGGCTCCATGCCGGGGTGAAGATAGGTCGGATCCTCCAGCCCGAGCTTGCGGCGGCAATAGGTCGGGATGTTGTCCATCGGGCCCGGCCGGTAGAGCGCCACCAGCGCGATCAGGTCCTCGATGCGGTCGGCCTTCATCTCGACCAGCGCCTTGCGCATGCCGACCGATTCCACCTGGAACACGCCGACCGTCTCGCCTCGCGCCAGCATGGCGTAGGTCGTCGGGTCGTCGAAGGGCAATTGTGCGAGGTCGATATGGATGTCGCGCTGGGCGATGAGCTTGACCGCGGTCGTCAGCGTCGTCAGCGTCTTCAGGCCGAGGAAGTCGAACTTCACCAAGCCGGCCTGCTCGACCCATTTCATGTTGAACTGGGTGACGCGCATGCCGGTGCGCGAATCGACCGAGAGCGCGACGAGCTGTTCGAGCGGCCTGTCACCGATCACCACGCCTGCGGCGTGAGTCGAAGCATGGCGGTGAAGCCCTTCCAGCTTCTGGCCAATTTCGAGCAGGCGCGCGACGATCGGCTCCTCCTCTGCGGCCTGCTGCAGCTTGGGCTCGCCCTCGATCGCATCCTTCAGCGAGATCGGCTTGGCCGGGTTCTGCGGGACGAGCTTGGTCAGCTTGTCGACCTGGCCATAGGGCATTTCGAGCACGCGGCCGACGTCGCGCAGCACGCCGCGGGCGAGCAGCGTGCCGAAGGTGATGATCTGGGCGACGCGTTCCTGGCCGTAATGGTGCTTCACATACTCGATCACCTCTTCACGCCGGTTCTGGCAGAAGTCGATGTCGAAGTCGGGCATCGAGACGCGGTCGGGATTGAGGAAGCGCTCGAAGAGCAGGCCGAAGCGCAGCGGATCGACGTCTGTGATGGTCAGCGCATAGGCGACGAGCGAGCCCGCGCCCGAGCCACGGCCCGGCCCGACCGGAATATCGTGGTTCTTCGCCCATTTGATGAAGTCCGAGACGATCAGGAAGTAGCCCGGGAATTTCATCCTCGTGATGATCGAGAGCTCGAAATCGAGCCGTTTCTCGTAATCCTCGACGCTGAAGCCCTCGGCCGGGCCATGCTTGGCGAGCCGCTGGCTAAGGCCGGCGCGCGCCTGCTCCTGAAGCTCCTCCGCCTCGTCGCGGCCCTCCTCGCCGAAGCGCGGCAGGATCGGCTTGCGGGTGGTGACCCGCCAGTGGCAACGCATCGCGATCTCGACCGTGTTGGCCAGCGCCTCCGGCAGGTCGGCGAAGCGCTTCTTCATCTCGGCGCGCGAGGCGAAGTAGTGCTCCGGCGTGACGCGGCGACGCGTGCCGTCCGAGACGAGGCGGCCTTCCGCCACCGCCAGCAGCGCGTCATGCGCGTCGAAATCGGCAGGCTTGGCGAAGAAGGGCTCGTTGGTCGCGACGACCGGCAGATCGGCATCATAGGCGAGGCGCAGGAGATGGGCCTCCCGCGCCGCCTCGCCGTCGCCGCCATGGCGCTGGATCTCGACATAGAGCCGGTCGCCATAGATGCCGGCGAGTGTTGCGAGGCGCGACGCCGCCTGCGGGAGCTGGCCGAGGCGCAGGGCGGTATCGATCGGGCCGCCCTGCCCGCCGGTCAGCGCGATCAGGCCGGCATTATAGGCGGCAAGGCGTTCGATCGTGGTGACCGGCTGGCCGGAGCCGCCCGTCGCCAGCGCGGCTTCGCTGACGAGTTTCATCAGGTTGCCATAGCCGGCCTCGTCCATGGCGAGCAGGACGATATGCGGCAGGCGCTGCGGCTGCATCGGTTTGCGGCTGCCCTCGCCCTCGTCGGCGAAATCGACCGAGAGCTGCACGCCGACGATCGGCTGCAGGCCCGAGCCCGCGAGCTTCTCGGAGAATTCGAGGCCGCCGAAGAGATTGTCGGTATCGGTGAGCGCCAGCGCGGGCTGACCGTCGGCCACTGCCATCTTGGCGAGCGTCGCGATCGTCATCGCGCCTTCGAGCAGCGAGTAGCTCGAATGGACATGCAGGTGGACGAAGCCGATCTCCTGGAGAACGCGTGCCTCGCCAGCTTCCCTGCCCATGTCCCACTCCTGCCGCCACAACCGGGCGACTCGACGACCCTGCCCCTATGCGCCCCTTATGCGTCCTGGGCAGGGCCGGCGTCGAGGCCCAGAGGCCCCGTCTGTGGATGGCTCCTGCCGCGCTCAGACATGCGGGCCGGAGAGGATGGCAGCCCAGAGCCAGATCATGCCGAGGAAGACGCCGAGCGAGGCGATCTCGGCAAGGCCGGCGGCGAATTTACGCGCTGCAGTCATGAGAACCTCCTGTGTTTCTGATATGTTCAGTTTAGTTCATGATTTGTTCTCGTCAATGTCGATACGGAAGCGGGCAGCGCGAACTCGACGCGGCGGTTAACGAAACCCTACCGCGGCTCTGATGCGGGTGCCGGCGATCAGTCTCGTCGCTCTGCAGTCCCCATCCGTCATGGTCGGGCTTGTCCCGACCATCCACGTCTTCGCTGGTCGAATCTCGTGCTCAAGACGTGGATGCTCGCCACAAGGGCGAGCATGACGCGGGATTGTTCCCGGCCAGAGACCACCCTTGTCATTCCGGGGCGCGCCGCAGGCGCTAACACGCAACTTACGGCTGGGTGAGACGTCAGGTCTGCGGTTGGAAGCGGCACCCGGTCGTCGGTTT
>JAEWKP010000426.1 GCA_023393655.1 Pseudomonadota bacterium
CAGCACATCGACCTGGCGCAGCTTCGCGACGATCTCTTCCGGCTTGTGGCGTTTCTTCGGCATCTCGGTCCTCCTGTCTGCCAAAAGACATACTTCAGGGTGGACCAATTCAACGGGGGTGGATCAATTAGGTCGATCGTTGGACTGCGCCCGGTCCGTTAGAGGCCCCCGACCTATCCTTGGGCGGTAGAGCTTGTTGGCCGTGTCCACGGCGAAGGCCTGCTCTTCTAGGTTGGCGTGATTGGGGCGGGCCATCGCAAATGGTTGTTGCCAGCTGACAAAGACACAGTACTATCCTATTGAAATAAATAGGAAAAATGTCTGAAGCCCTCTTGTGGAGGCACGTGCGCGCTCCTAGCTTGGCGCTTGTCCTGCTGATTCGCAGGGTGACGCGAGGTTGGGAATTTGAACCTCCTCTGAGGGAAGCGTTTCGCCAGGCGCTTCATCTTGCAGGGGACTTTGGCAAACGCATTACGCGAGGCCGAAGTTGAGCGAGGCGCTGGTGACCAACCTTCACAGTGAGTGAAGGAGTTGAGTATGTTGCCCGCAAACCAGACCCCCATCCCGCGCGTGCGCGCTCGTCAGCGTGTACTTCCCACCACCAAAGATCCCGAGCTCGTGCGTGCTGCTGGGGCTTTCGCGCCGCAGGTGAGCGAGCGCCGCCTGTCGGATATCAAAGCGTCGGTGCGCAATGCGCGCACGCATTCGCACAAGCAGATCCACCTGATCGCCGAGAGCATCAGGGAGTTCCGGTTCACAACGCCGATCCTGGTGACCACTGATGGCGAGATCGTCGCTGGGCACGGTCGCTATCAGGCTGCGAAACTTCTCGGCATGGAGACGGTGCCGGTGATCTGCATCGATCACCTCGGTCCGCAGCAAATCCGGGCGCTACGGATCGCGGATAACCGCCTGGCTGAGCTCTCCGGCTGGGACGACGAGATCCTAAAGCTGGAGCTGGGCGAGCTGATCGAGCTCGACTTCGAGGTTGAGATCACCGGCTTCGAGACGGCGCAGATCGATGTGATCCTCGACGGCAACGCGCCGGTCGCGGCGAAGGCCGATCCGGCGGACGCGCTGCCGGCGCTGCGGGATGTTGCGGTGACCGTGCGGGGTGATCTCTGGCTGTTGGGCGAGCACCGTATCCTGTGCGGCGATGCGCGCGAGCGGGGCAACTATCAGACGCTGATGCGGGGTGAGCTTGCCCAGATGATCTTCATTGACGCGCCTTACAATGTCCGGGTGGATGGCCATGTCAGCGGTCTCGGTCGGACCAGGCACCGCGAGTTCGCGATGGCCTCAGGCGAGATGAGCAAGCTCGAGTTTACCGGCTTCCTGCACGCGGTCTTCGCCGAGATCGCTGAGGCGTCGCAGGATGGCGCACTGATCTATAGCTGCATCGATGGCGCGCACCTGCATGAGATGTTGAATGCCGGTTATGGCGTGTTCGATGAGCTGAAGTCGGTGATCACCTGGGCCAAGGCGAATGCCGGGATGGGTTCGCTCTATCGCAGCCAGACCGAGCTCATCACGCTGTGGAAGAAGGGCAAGGCGCCGCACATCAACAATATCGAGCTCGGCAAGCACGGCCGCTACCGCACCACCCTGTGGAGCTATGCGGGGGTGAACGGGTTCCGCAAGGGCCGGATGGCGGACCTGGCGAGCCACCCGACGGTGAAGCCCTGCGCCATGGTAATGGATGCGATCAAGGATTGCTCGAAGCCGAAGGGGATCATCCTCGACAGTTTCAGCGGATCCGGCACGACCCTGATCGCCGCGGCCAAGACCAAGCGCCGCGGCTACGTCATGGAGTTCGATCCGCTCTATGTCGACGGCGCGATCCGGCGCTGGGAGACGCTGTTCAAGGCCGAGGCGCGCCACGCCGAGACGGGGCTGACCTTCGCGGAGATGGCGGCGCAGCGCGGGCGCGATGCCAGCGCCGGCACGGTGCCGGACGAGAGCGTTGGAGGGGGCCATGTCTCGTGAAGATGCTCCCCCCGCCGTAGGTCACAAGAAGCCGCCACTGCACACCCGCTTCCAGAAAGGGCGCAGCGGCAACCCCTCGGGCCGCCGCAAGCGAGCGCCTGAACAAGCCAAGCAGGATTATCGTGAGATGGTCCTGTCTCGGCTCGTGCCGATGACCATCGGCGGCAAGCGGGTGATGGTGACGGCGCGCGAGGCTCTCTATCAAAAGCTCCTCGCCATGAGCTTCGATGGCAACCTGAATGCGATGAAGCTGCTCCTGAAGGATGATGGCCTCAACGACAACAAGGCCGACGCCGAGTCGTCGCTGAGCGATGAAGAGCGTGAAGCCATGATCGCGCGCTTCATCGCCCGAGAGCTCAAGAATGCGAGGGGAGGCGGTGATGACTGACGACGACATCCTCACCGCGATCCTGCAGCGCGATCTGGCGAGCTTCATCGAGCATTGCTTCGTGACGCTGGAGCCAGGCACGGCCTATCAGCACAACTGGCATATCGAGGCTATCGCCCACCAGCTAATGCGGATCTGGAGCGGCGAGTGCAAGCGGCTGATCATCAATGTGCCGCCGCGCTCGGCCAAGTCGATCTGCGTCACGATTGCCTTCACCGCCTGGCTGATGGGCCATGACCCCCGCAAACGGATCATGGCGATCAGCTACGCCCAGGAACTTTCGCTGACCCACGCTGCTGCCTTCCGCAGCGTGGTCACCTCCGATTGGTATCGTCGCGCCTTCCCGGGCTTCGCGATCAAGGCCAATCGTGGCCAGGAGATCCGTACCACGGAACACGGCTATCGGTACGCCTCGTCGATTGGTGGTTCGGTGCTGGGACGCGGCGCCGATCTGATTGTGATCGACGATCCGATCAACGGGCTCGAAGCCGCCTTGTCGGCGGCGGCCCGGCGTCGCGTCCAGGCCTTTTATGATGGTACGCTCTACTCTAGGCTGAACGATCGTCAAAACGGCGCCATCGTCATCGTGATGCAGCGCCTGCACGAGGATGATCTGGTCGGGCATGTCCTTGAGAAGGAGGATTGGGAGGTTCTCTCGATCCCCGCCATCGCGCCGGACGAGCGCTGCTACCGCATCGGCAAAGGGCGGGAGGCGCTCTATCGGCGCCAGCAGGGTGAGATCATGCATGTCGGCCGCGATACTTTTGCAGATCTCGAGGCGATCAAGCGCAATCTCGGCGCCTTGAACTTCTCGGCGCAGTACCAGCAGAACCCTTTGCCGGCCGAAGGCCAGGTCATCAAGCGCGATTGGCTGCATTATTACGACGAGCAGCCGGCTGAGTTCGATCTGACGGTTGCGTCCTGGGACACGGCTTCGACCCAGGCCGAGCATTCCGACTGGTCGGTCGGGATGGTCTGGGGGGCTATCGGGCAGAGCTATTATCTGATCGACCTTGTCCGGGGCCGCTGGGAAGCGCCGGAACTTCGCCGCAAGATGATCGATCTCGCCCGGAGCCACGCAGTCCATGCGACGCTGATCGAGGATACCGAGCTCGGGCGGGCGCTGTCGCAGGACCTGCGGCGTACCGGTGCATTGCATCCGCTGCTTCAGCCATCGCGGATCGAAAAGCAGGCCCGGCTGATGGCGCAGGCAGCGCGCTTCGAGGCGGGGCAGGTATTCCTGCCGCGCGAAGCCAGTTGGCTTGCCGATTATCTCGGCGAACTCCTCGCCTTCCCACTCGCGCGCAACGATGACCAGGTTGATGCGACCAGCCAGGCTCTCAAGTACCTGACCGCGAGGACGCCGACGATCCGCGAGCGTCCGCAAGGGATCATGCGCCCGCAGCTTCGTGTTCGGCCGTAATGCGAGCGCTGGGCTCACGAGGTTAGGGTTGTAGGAACACGACGGTCATGCTGCACCCGCCTGGATTGCCTTCCGGCTGCCAAGCTAACGGCGCAAAACGTAATGCTAACCAGTTACGTCGATTGAACGGTTTCGTCCGCGAAACACGAGACCCACTAGTCCAGCGGGCCAATTTGCGTAGCTCGCGACGATCCCCTCGAGCTTATGGTCTGTCTGCCAAAAAAGCGATAGTTCAGAATGGGTCAATATAACGAGGATGGATCAAGTCGGCGACGACAACAAACGACTACGTCTTTCCCTTATCGCGCTTTTCCGTAGTTCTCCGCGGCCACTTCAGATCTGTTCATCATCGATCAAAGCCAGATCGGAGGCTCCCACGCCGACGTTCATAATTGCTAAAGCCGACCAAGGCAGCGGCCTCCGTCAAGATGTGAGTTGTGTCGTGCGGTAGGTGTCTGAGGCGAAGTCCTCATTGCTCCCAAAAATCCGGAATCCGCCTGAAACGCTAATCTTAGCACGGTATAACGTAGAGGAAATTAATAATTCAGCTAGATTATTGCAGTGAATTCAGCCTGAGGTGTTGACATGGTTCAGTACGAGCTCGCTTTCGTTCCCTATAACAACGTCAGCGTTCTGCTCCTTCCCGTCCAAGTGGGCCAATCGCCCTTCGGCGCTTACAGTAAGGGGGACACGCTAGCAATCGGTACCATGCAATACACGATCATAGCGGTGCTCCACGCCTTGAGCCAAAAGGGTCAGGGGCTCGCGCAGCGGACCTCCGTGGTCCTGGGCCCCTATATTGCGCCCTACGAGGCCAAGGCGATCGATTCTCTCTGACATGGAATGCGTGCTACAACAATCTTGAGAATCAAGCATTGGACGTCTTGCCTTGCGATATTGATGGCACGGACCCGCGGTTCAGAAATCGGTTAAAAGAGCTCTTGTCGCTAAGGTCCAATCGTCACGACGGTCATGCTATAGCCTCGTCCGGCCATGCATCCGACCATGATCTGGCGCAGTGCCTGGTTGCGCTGGCCCTCGAGCATGCCGGCCTCCATCGCATCGGCGAGACTACGGCCCATATAGATCGGAGCCGCCATGGCCTGGGCCTTGGCGGCTTCGCCCTTGCAGATGGCATCGTCCTGCTGGAACTGAGCGACCGCGCTGGCATCGCTGCGTCCATCGTAGCGGTCGAAGCGCATCGCGGTACGCTGGACGCACGCGCTGGCGGCACTGGCTAGAGAGATAGCCATAACCAGTCTCCGCCAGCGGCTGCGCCTGGGTTCTGAGCAGGAGGTTATCGAAAACACAGATGCGAACTCCATCGAGCAATCGGGATCATCAATCATCGCGGCGCCATGCGGCTGGCTTGGCGAGCGGGCGGGAGGCTCTCATTTGCGGCGATGATCGTGGGAACGCGCGCGAGGTGAGCCGCCTGATCCCGAAATGGCGGGCCTCGCGTCGTTTGGCTTCGGCGATTGCGGCGAGGTCCCGGGCCGTCTTGGCCCCGGGCGCCCGGTGACAGCAGTCGCGACCGAGCAGCCGGCCGTCCTCAATCGAAAGCTCTCTCGTCTTGTCGAGGATCAGCGCTTCCGGGATGACATGGTCGAACTCGACGACCTTGCCGGAGACATTGAGGCCGCAGCCTTCGCAGCGGATGCAGCCACGCGCGTCCATGGCTCGCTTGAGCATGGCAACCTTCTGGCTGCGGCTGAACTCGCGGCGCCCACTCATCAGGCAGCCTCCAACTGAGCGTAGGCGGCGACCTGCGTGACGATCCGATCGAGCTCGTCGTTGAACTGTGTGACAGCTGTGCTGAGTTCGGTGATGAAGGTCTCGTCGCGATGAGCCCGAGTGATCATGATCGGCAGCCCCGGCCAATAGATTGCCAGGTCGATCCAGTCGCGCTCGGCGACCCAGAGCTGGCCCTGACATTGGGCCTTGTGTTCGGGCGGGAACTCGCCCTTGAGCAGAGCCTCGATCAGGAGATGCGGCAGCTTGGTCTTGATCTCGAGCAGGCCGTCCTCGCCGATCAGCGCATCGGGCGAGGCTCCCGCTTGCCCGCGGCGCAAGAATCCGACGGTCTCGCACTCCAGGCCGGTGACGAAGCTATAGGCGCTGCGGGCTTCCTCCTCCATCAGCTTGCCGCGCTCCATATGTGGAGAGGTGAAGCCCTCCATCACCTCGCCGGTCAGGCGTTCGCCGGCGAGCTTGTAGAGATAGGTCTGCCGGGTTCGGCTCTCGGCACCGCCACGTCCCTTGGTCAGGATCGATGCGAACTCGGACGCGGTCGGGATGCCCAGGCGCGCTTGCGCCCATTCCGGGGAGCCTTGTGTGCAGTTGATGATCTCAAGCATGATCAGGCCCGTCCCTTTCTGGCGTTGAGCATCACCAGCGCCTGCCGGAAGCGGCGCGCTGGCAGTTCGGCAAAAGCCTTGATCTTGAAGAAGCGCAGCAGGGCCTCGCGCTCACCGCCAACCTCGTCGATCAGCGCGAGTAGCTCCCGGGTCTGCTGGCGGGTGATGGTCTCACCGGACCCTGCCGCTTTGCCGTCATCGTCATCGGCTGCGGCGAGCCCCAACGCTGCCTTCAGCGTCATCCGCTGCAGATAGGTCAGCGTCGATCCGATCGCCTGGATCGCGTTCTTCTCGCCGCTGTGATCGGCGCCGGCCGAGAGGCTGTTCCCCTCGCTATGGCCGTCACGGTGCCAGATCACGCAGGTAATGCTCACCCTCTCGCCGTCACTGTTGGAGCGGAAGCGGTAAGCCAGACCGTGGCGCGCCAGGATCGGGCTGATCGTGCGCGCGATCTCGGCCAGGTCCTCATGGCGATAGTGCTTTGCGCCGATACTGGCGATCTGGGTCTTCGCGATCACGGGGAGCTCGGCCTTGGCGGCTGCGAGGGCAGCTTCGAAAGCGCGGCGCGCATCATCCAGGCGGCTGCGTTCATGCAGGCCGATCAGCTGAGACAACACGTGTTGGTCGGCGCCGCGGTCGAGCGCAGAACTCAACAGGCTCAGCGGGGTGATCGTGGGGGCAGGGCGAAGCTCGCTGAGCCGAGCGCCTAGGGAAGAGCGCCGATGGCGCAAGATGCTGTTCATCGCTTGGTCCCCCTGACGAGAGATGCGGTGCGCGCTGACCCGAACCGCCAGGCTCGGTACGCCTGGGCGAGCTCTGCCGGGCTGAGCCGGGAGGTCGAAGGCAGGGGCTCCAGGGGCACTTCGCGAGAGAGCGCCTGCGAGGACACGATGAGCGGGAGAGGTAAACTGCGGTGCATCGCGACCCCCTCAGTGAAGCTGCTGACGGGTGAGGGCGATCGCGGGAGCCTCATTCGGCGAGGTCGTCGTCGCCCCAGTGCCGATATCGTCGCGAAGCAGCCCGGGGCGGCCCGGCGTCGCAACGGCTTGAAGCCGTTGAAGCGCCGACAGCTCAGTCTTGGCCTCGGCCCATCCGCGCTTAAGAGACTGCGACAGCAACTGGCGTCGTTGCGCCCGACTTTGCAGCCCTGAAAACCGAGGGCGGGCCTGCCGCATGGCGTAGCGCAGGATGCCCGGCTTGTAGAAAATGAGCTTGTGTTTGAACTCCAGGATCAGGGGCATCATCGTCCTCCAGCGACGAAAATCGTCGGTGACGGACGGTTCCCTTCCTGTCGGGCTACCAGTCAACTGGAATAGTCGACACTCAACGAAAAGCGTTGATCAGGCTATGCCGACTTCATGATCACGCCAGCCCAATGCCGCGCCGCCCGCGCACTGCTCGATTGGAGCCAGCAGGACCTCGCGAAGGCCGCCCATCTCGGCCTCTCAACCATCCGCGACTTCGAAAAGGGCAGACGCGTACCGACCTATAACAACCTCCGCGGGATCAAACTCGCGCTTGAGGAGGGGGGAGTTGAGGTTGGAGCGGAGAACTCGCGCGTCGCCTTTAAAAAGGAGCGTTAAGGCATGTTGAAGCCTTAGGCTGCAGCGCTTTCGAGAATAGGCATTTCTGTATCTATGATCGTGTTGACGAACTATCCGCCGAGGTCTCCTGAAATGCGCAGCAGGTATTGTCCATAGTCGCTCTTCGCGAGCCTCTCGCCCAGCAGCGTCAATTGCGCAGCCGAAATCCAGCCACGCCGCGTGGCGATTTCCTCGGGGCAGGCGATGCGCAGCCCTTGGCGGCTTTCCAGCGTGCGGACGAACTCGCCCGCTTCCAGCAGGCTGTCGGGCGTGCCGGTGTCCAGCCAGGCGAAGCCGCGCCCCATGCACTCGACCGAAAGCGCACTACGCTCCAGATAGGTCCGGTTGACATCGGTGATCTCGAGCTCGCCGCGTGGTGATGGCTTGAGGCTTCTGGCGATCTCGACCACTTCGGCGTCGTAGAAGTAGAGGCCGGTCACGGCCCAGCTTGATTTCGGCGCCTTCGGCTTCTCCTCGATCGAGATCGCCTTGCCGGGCTTGTCGAACTGAACCACGCCGTAACGCTCGGGATCGCGGACATGATAGGCGAAGACGGTCGCGCCACTCGTGCGGGCCGTCGCGCGCGCCATCATCTCCTGCAGACTGTGGCCGTAATAGAGATTGTCGCCGAGGATCAGCGCGGATGGTTCGCCGGCAACGAAATCGGCGCCGATCAGATAGGCCTGCGCCAGACCGCCGGGATGCGGTTGCTCGGCATAGCTCAGGCTCATGCCCCAGTCGGAACCGTCGCCGAGCAGGCGCTTGAAATTCGGCAAGTCGTGCGGCGTCGAGATGATCAGCACCTCGCGAATGCCGGCGAGCATCAGCGTCGAGAGCGGATAGTAGATCATCGGCTTGTCGTAGACGGGCAGGAGCTGCTTCGACATCGCCAGCGTCATCGGGTGCAGCCGCGTGCCGGAGCCGCCGGCCAGGATGATGCCCTTCATCGTTGCTGCTCCTTGCTTTGATCCTTGAGCAGTCGCGCGACGCAGGCACTGAGCGAGCCCTGCCAATCCGGCAGCCTCACGCCATGAGCCTGTGAAAGCTTGCTGCAATCGAGCCTGGAATTTGCGGGCCGGCGGGCCGGCGTCGGGTAGTTGGCCGTTGCGATGCGCTTGATCCGCACAGGCTTGCCGCCCTGCCGCTCGCGCTCGGCGAAGATCGCCTCGGCGACATCGGCCCAGACGGCCTCTCCCGCCGCGCTCATATGGAACACGCCGCGCAAGCGAGCATCATCCATCCGTGCGGTTTGATTGCGCGCGACGGTGAAGATCGCGTCGGCGATGTCGAGTGCGCTGGTCGGGCACCCCGCCTGGTCGGCGACGACGCCGATCTCGTCGCGTGTCTCGGCGAGGTGCAGCATTGTCTTGACGAAGTTCTTGCCGAAGGGGCTGTAGATCCAGGCCGTGCGCAGGATGGCGTGGTTGTCTGTTGCCGCCGCGACTGCCTGCTCGCCCGCGAGCTTGCTCGCTCCATAGGCCGAGATCGGGCCGGTCGCATCGTCCTCGCGATAAGGCCGGGCGAGCCCGCCGTCGAAGACATAATCGGTCGAGAGCTGGATCACGGGAATGCCAAGCGCCGCTGCGGCACGCGCCGCCTCGCCGGCGGCCTCGCCGTTGACGCGCATGGCAAGCTCGGGCTCGCTCTCGGCCTGGTCCACGGCGGTATAGGCGGCCGTATTGACGATCACGTCGGGCCGGGCCGAACGCAGGGCGGGCGCGACCGTCTTCGGCTGGGCGAGATCGAGGTCAGGCCGGCGCAGTGCGATGACCTCGACGCCGACGGGCACGCGCTCCAGCATGGCGCAGACGACTTGGCCGGACCAACCGGTGACGGCGATACGGAGTGCCATCAGTCGAAATAGCGCAGCATCTCGGCGAGGCGAGGATGCTTGCGGTCCTTGTCTGAGAGGGTGAGGCCGGAGAGCGGCAGGCGCCAGTCGATGCCGAGAGCCGGGTCGTCGAAGGCGAGCCCGTGGTCGTTTTCTGGCGCATAGGGCGCGGTGCCCTTGTAGAGCACCTCGGTATCCGGCTCCAGAGTGACGAAACCATGGGCGAAGCCGACCGGAACCAGCAACTGCTTCCAGTTCTCGGCGGAAAGCTCGACCGCGACATGCTTGCCGAAAGTGGGGGAAGAGGCGCGGATGTCGACGGCGACGTCGAGAATTTGGCCGCGCGTCACCCGCACCAGCTTGTCCTGCGCGTAGGGCGGCGACTGGAAATGCAGGCCGCGCAGCGTCCCGACCGGCGCCGACAACGACTGGTTGTCCTGAACGAAATCGAGATCAAGCCCGGCTTCCGCGAAGGCCTTGCGGCTCCAGGTTTCCGAAAAGAAGCCGCGATGGTCTCCGAACTTCTTCGGCGTGACGATCTTGACTGCCGGGATTGCTGTTTCCTCAACGCTCAGCATGCTCGGATCTCCGCTCAGGCCGCGCCGAGGCGTTCGCCGCGATAGACGCCGGACCGGATATCGCCCCACCATGCGGCATTGGCGAGATACCATTCGACGGTGCGGCGTAGGCCCGTCTCAAAGGTCTCCTTCGGCACCCAGCCGAGCTCGCGGCCGATCTTGCCGGCATCGATTGCATAGCGCGCGTCATGGCCCGGCCGGTCGGTGACATAGGTGATGAGGCGCTCGCGCGGACCCTTGGGGTCGGGCCGGAGCTTGTCGAGAATGGCGCAGATGGACTTCACCACCTCGACATTGGTCTTCTCGTTATGGCCGCCGATATTGTAGCTCTCGCCGGTCTTGCCGGCGGTGGCAACGGTGAGCAGAGCGTCGGCATGATCGTCGACATAGAGCCAGTCGCGCACATTGAGCCCGTTGCCGTAGACCGGTAGCGGCTTGCCCTCCAGCGCATTGATGATCATCAGCGGGATCAGCTTTTCCGGGAAGTGATAGGGCCCGTAATTGTTCGAGCAATTGGTCATCACCACCGGCAGGCCATAGGTGTGGTGCCAGGCGCGCACGAGATGGTCCGACGCCGCCTTGGAGGCGGAGTAGGGCGAGTTCGGCTGATAGGCCGTGTCCTCGCGGAAGAGCCCGTCGCTACCCAGCGAGCCGAAGACCTCATCGGTCGAGATATGGTGGAAGCGGAAGCGCGCCTTGCGCTCCTCCGGCAGCGCCCGGAAATGGCGCAACGCTTCCTGAAGCAGCGCGAACGAGCCGACGATATTAGTCTCGATGAAGGCGGCCGGCCCATCGATCGAGCGATCGACATGGCTCTCGGCCGCGAGATGCATCACGATATCGGGCTGGAAGTCGGCGAAGATCGCCTTCATGCGCGCGCCGTCGCCGATATCGGCCTGCTCGAACCGGTAGCGGTTGCTGCCGGAGACCGGCGCCAGCGAGGAGAGATTGCCGGCATAGGTCAGCTTGTCGACGACGCAGACCGCATGCTCGGTCTCGCCGATCAGCTTGCGCACCACTGCCGAGCCGATGAAGCCGGCGCCGCCGGTGACGAGAAAATTCAGGGGCATGAGGTGCAGTCCTGGCGGCAGCGGTGGCGAAGATGGAGGGATGGAGCGGGTGAGGCGCACATGCCCCGGATGCCGATCCTGACCGTGAGCCTCAATGCACGTCCCTCTTCACCGCATGGCAAGTTTACCGCACTGCAGGTATCACGAAGCGCTTTCGCGCGACAGCGGGACACCCGAACCGCGGCAAAACCAAGGCTCTCTCATTCCGGAGCCCGGTTCTGCGGTTCGGGAGACGCTGTCGTGGCGGGGCTCACGCACGTTCGAGCGCGACCGCGATGCCCTGGCCGACGCCGATGCACATGGTGGCGAGCGCGCGCTTCTTGCCGGCGAGCGACAGTTCCAGCGCAGCGGTGCCGCTGATGCGGGCGCCGGACATGCCGAGCGGATGGCCGAGCGCGATCGCGCCGCCATTCGGATTCACATGCGCGCCATCCTCGGCGATGCCGAGTTCGCGCAGGACGGCGATGCCCTGCGAGGCGAAGGCCTCGTTGAGCTCGACGATGTCGAAATCGGTGGGCTTCAGGCCCAGCCGCTCGCAGAGCTTGCGCGTCGCGGGGATCGGGCCGAGACCCATGACGCGCGGCGCGATGCCGCCGGTCGCGCCGCCCAGGATGCGCGCGATCGGCGTCAGCCCGTATTTCGCCGCCGCCTTCTCGGAGGCGATGATCAGCGCCGCCGCGCCGTCATTGACGCCGGATGCGTTGCCGGCCGTGACGGTGCCGCCTTCCTTGCGGAACGGCGTGCCGAGCTTGGCGAGCTTCTCCAGCGTGGTGTCGCCGCGCGGATGCTCGTCGATCTCGACGCGGATCGGATCGCCCTTGCGCTGCGGGATCAGCACCGGGACGATCTCCTTGGCCAAACGGCCGTTGTGCTGGGCGGCGACGGCCTTGAGCTGCGAGCGCAAGGCAAAGGCGTCCTGGTCGGCCCGGCTGATATGGCAGTCGGCGGCGACGTTCTCGCCGGTCTCCGGCATGGAATCGATGCCGTACTGCGCCTTCATCAGCGGATTGACGAAGCGCCAGCCGATCGTGGTGTCGTGGATCTCGGCATGGCGGGAGAAAGCACTGTCGGCCTTGGGCAGCACGAAGGGCGCGCGCGACATGCTCTCGACGCCGCCGGCGATCATCAGTTCGGCCTCGCCCGCCTTGATCGCGCGGGCTGCGGCGATGACCGCATCCATGCCTGAGCCACAGAGCCGGTTGATAGTGGTGCCCGGCACCTCCTTGGGCAGGCCGGCGAGCAGGAGCGACATGCGCGCGACATTGCGGTTGTCCTCGCCCGCCTGGTTGGCGCAGCCGAAGATCACGTCGTCGACGGCGCCGAAATCGACGCCCGGATTGCGCTCGAGCAGCGCCTTCAGCGGCACGGCGCCGAGATCATCCGCCCGGACGGAGGAGAGCGAGCCACCGAAGCGGCCGATGGGTGTGCGGACATAGGCGCAGATGAAGGCTTCGGTCATGTCACGGGTCCTGCTGTCTCGAAGGCGGTGCGGATCGTTTCAGATGCGGTAGAATTCCCGATACCAGGCGACGAAGCGAGCGATTCCTGTCTCGATCGGCGTATCCGGCCGGAAATCGACGCTGGCCGTCAGGTCCGACACGTCGGCATAGGTCGCCGGCACGTCCCCGGGCTGGGCGGGCAAGTGGCGCTTGATCGCCTTGCGGCCGCAGGCTTCCTCGATCGCGGCGATGAAACGGTCGAGCCGGACCGGCGTGTGATTGCCGATATTGTATAGGCGCCAGGGCGCGGTGGAGGTCGCGGGATCCGCCGCCAGGCGGGCGTCCGGGGCAGCCTGCGGAGGCTGGCCGGCCAGCCGCACGATCGCCTCGCGGATATCGCCGACATAGGTGAAGTCGCGGCTCATCGCGGCCTCGTCATAGACGTCGATCGGCCGGCCTTCGAGGATCGCCTTGGTGAACTTGAAATAGGCCATGTCCGGTCGGCCCCACGGGCCGTAGACCGTGAAGAAGCGCAGGCCCGTCGTCGGAATGCCGTAGAGATGGGCATAGGAATGCGCCATCAGCTCGTTGGCGCGCTTGGTCGCGGCATAGAGCGAGACCGGATGGTCGGCCCCGTCATGCTCGCTGAACGGCACCTTGGCATTGGCGCCATAGACCGAGCTCGACGAGGCATAGACGAGGTGGTCGACCGGACTGTGCCGGCAGGCCTCGAGGATCGACAGGAAGCCATCCAGATTCGAGGAGGCGTAGGCGCGCGGGTTCTCCAGCGAGTAGCGCACCCCGGCCTGGGCCGCAAGATGGATCACCACCTGCGGGCGGAAGGCGGCGAAGGCGGCCTGCACCGCATTGTAATCGGCGATGTCGAGCGGTTCGAAGGAGAAGCCGTTGCGGGCGCTGAGACGGTCGAGACGCGCCTGCTTCAGGGCGGGATCGTAATAGGGGGTCAGGTTGTCGATGCCGAGGACTTCCACGCCCCTGTCGAGCAGCGCCTGCGTCACATGGAAGCCGACGAAGCCGGCCGCGCCGGTCAGGAGTACACGGTCGAAGGACGTAGCTCGATCCACCTGGGTTCCTTGCTGAAGGTCGGCCGCGAATCCATCGCGCCGCCCCGACATCGCGCCGGCTCGCCGGTTTGGCAAGCCGGATTCGGCTGCGGCTCAGCGTGTCTGAGCCGCTGCGAAGGCGAGATTCTCCGCAAGCAGCGCTTCCGCGGCTGGCGGCGTCGGCGCCTCGACATAGACGCGCAGCTCCGGGGCATTGCCGGAGGCGCGGAAATGCACCGTCGCGCCGTTGGCGAGCGTCAGGCGCAATCCGTCCCGACGGTCGCGCGATGCCACGCCGCCATGGGCGGCGAAGGTCGCGTCTCGGAAGCCGGAATCCCCGGCGTCGAGCTTGGCGATCAGGGCCGCGGTTCTGTCCTGCGGCACCTCCTGCAGGCGGTTGGACAGGGCAATCGCAAAGCGGGCTTCCGCCGCGATCGCGCTCAATGGTTTGCCGGCGCCACGAGCCAGCGCCAATGTCGCGACGATCGGCAGGAGGGCGTCGCGCGTCGGCAGGGCGGCGAGCTTGCGCCCGTCGCGCGTGACATCCGAGCCCAGCAGCACGCCGCCATTGGCCTCGAAACCGATAATGGTCTCGGCGCCCCCGGCCTTGGCCTCGGCCATGCCGGCAATGACATAGGGCGAGCCGACGCGAGTGCGGACCACGGTCTCGAACAGGCCGGGGCGGTCGAGCGCGGAATTGGACGTCACCGGCGTGACGATCGCATCGGCCCCGAGGAACTGCGCGGTCAGCGCGCCGATCAGGTC
The DNA here is from genome assembly GCA_023393655.1 of Pseudomonadota bacterium. GTDB lineage: Bacteria > Pseudomonadota > Alphaproteobacteria > Rhizobiales > Beijerinckiaceae > Allobosea. The sequence continues at coordinate 14,485 of JAEWKP010000426.1, forward strand.
CCCGCGCAGAAAGTGGCCGGTCTCGTCGGCGACGAGCGGGCGATCCGCATCCCCGTCGGTCGAGACGATGGCGTCGAGCTTGCGCTCCCCGGACCACCGCCGCGCCAGCTCCTCGTCCTCCGGGCGCAGCGCCTCTGTATCGACGGGGATGAAGACGTCGCTGCGCCCGAGCGCGACCGGTGTCGCTCCCAGTGCCGCCAGAACGTCGCAGATAACGTCGCGCCCCACCGAGGAGTGCTGGTAGACGCCGATTGTGAGGCCCTCCAGCGCGCGGCCGAAGAAGCCGGCATAGCGGGCGCGATAGCTGGCCAGCACGTCGCGGGGAGGCGGAGCGATCGAGACCTCGGGTGCGGTTGTCAGGGCAAGCGACTGATGCTGCGCAAGGATGCGGGCCTCGTCGGTTTTGTCGATCTCGCCTTGTGCGCGGTAGAATTTCAACCCGTTCCGGTCATCCGGGATATGGCTGCCCGTGACCATGATGGCCGGGCTGCCGGCCGCCATGGCGGACTGTGCCAGCGCAGGCGTAGGCACGGCGCCGCAATCCACTGGCTTGAGCCCGGCATCGGCGACGGCTTGCGCGCATTGTGCAACGATTAGCGGGCTCGAAGAGCGTAGGTCCCGGCCGATCAGCACCTCTCCCTCGCGGCCGGCAGCCCGATCCTCCTGCAGCACGGCGCAGAAGGCGCGGACATGGGCATAGGTCGGCAGGCCGACGAGCTCCGTGACGAGGCCGCGCAGGCCGGAGGTTCCGAACTTCAGGCTAACCATGTCAAAAGGACCTCAAACGACGTCAGAGCAGATGGCATGGTTCAAAGGGACCTCTACGAACGAGATACCGTTGTGTCGAAGAATTGTCATCTATGAAAGGCTCGGAACTAGACGGGACTAGGCGTCCTTCGGGGGTTGTAAATCATCGGCGCTTGACCAAGCCTCGGCTTGAGACGCTCATCCATCCCCAGATTTGAGTCTATCGAACGAGGTTCGGACCGTGTGCTCTTCGCGTTTCACGGAACAGCAGGCAGCAGCGGTGTCTGGCGCGGTTATGGCGGCGCCTTTCGCAAGCGCGGCATCTCCTCGGCGATCGGATGAAGCCCGGCAACACGAGAAGAACTCGGGATTTAAATCCTCTTGCATTCGAAAAGTATTAATTTGGGTCGATCGTTTAATGGGAATAGGATTGCCTCACAATGGTGAACCCAGGCGGTTGTGATGCGCTAAAATCGAGAAAGTAGCTCTATCCATCTGGTGGCATTCGGTGTTGATGCAGATCGATTGCTACTCAATTTGGTATTAGCCAATCTGGCCGTTGCCAAGGCTGTGTTTTCTTTCGCGGCTCGGTCGTGAAGAGCCATCTCGCGCGTGTAGATTCGCGTTAATGCCACGAAAAGGCTAGGATCGGGGCCGGCTTCTTTTCGAGCCAGAACACTAGTCGTGAGGTGAGTTGCCTGTGAGCTTTGATGAAGAGACGATCATTTTGCGCTGGTTTACGCTGAAGGATGCAAACTCCAGCTCTATCGCAGCATTGCTCTCGATTCTTGACGAAACCGAGCGCAGTCGCGCGACACGTTTTAGGTTCGAGCGAGATCGTTTCGCATATGTCGCGGCCCACGCCCTCAAACGCTCATTGCTTGCGAAGCACTCTTCAAGCGCGCCGCAAGAACTTCGCTTCACGTCCGGGTCGCATGGCAAGCCGGAGCTTGTCGCTGAGCAGAACGATCGCGGTCTGCGCTTTAGCATCAGCCACTGCGCCGGTATGGTGGCGGTTGCGATGTTGGTGGGAGCCGATATCGGCATTGATGTAGAGAGCAGCCGTCGTGAATGGAGCCTTGATGTGGCCGAGAGCTTTCTCTCCGCGGAAGAGCTTGCCGCCATGCTCGAGCTGTCCGAGCCTGCTAGAGCGCGCGCTCTTGCCTCCACTTGGACATTGAAAGAGGCTTTCGTAAAGGCCATCGGCACGGGCCTGTCGCATCCTCTCGACAGCCTGACAATGAGACCTGAACCACTCTCGATCGGCTTCGCGCCTCTCGATGCCGGGGAGGACCGAGATTGGAGCTTCCGCCATTATCAGCCGGATAGGGAACATCTGATTGCACTCGCCGTCAGGCGGCCCGCGGCTAAGGTCGACGCTAACGCGATCTCTTGGCAGCCGGACAGATTTGACGTCCGATGAGTTGCAAGCGCGGGAACAGTGAACCTCCCCGACCACGTCGATGACATCGAAGCCGTTCGTATAATGGCGGGCCGCTATTTATATTCGATGATCGTTTGTTGTTTGCCCAGCCAGAGGTTCTTGTAAAAGCGTAGAACGCCTTGGCATTCCGCAAACTTGCCGACGACGTTGAACGTGGCACTGATCCAGCGTTGTGGTTCGCTTGCCGGCGCGCGAGCAGCGAGGCGGGCAACCTGGAGCGGCAGGAGTATAAGCAGCAGCAGAAAACCCTTGTTTAAAGACACGCTGGCGATTATCGCGGCGACTGGCAGAAGGGTCCAGCTTACTGATCTTAGAAGCTTGCGCTTCCAAATGCCGAACTTGGATGACGCATGTAGTCGCGATACCTCGGCGAATGCGTGGCCTGCTCGGACGTTTCGCACCCACCACTGCCAGAAGTACAAAATGTTGGCATCATGTAGGGTCATTTCGGCAGAAAGCCGCCAGATCTTCCATCCTTTTTCACGTAGTCGAACACAGAGTTCGGGTTCCTCTCCGGCGACCAGACTTGATCTGAAGCCACCTGCAGAACAGAACGCCTCGACCCTGACTAAGCTGTCGCCGCCACATTCGAACGTTTCTCCAGCGGGCGTATTCCATTCGCCGTCGCACATTAAGTTGTACACGGATCGATCCGGGTAGCGCTCGCGCCGGCGCCCAAAGACGATCGCGACGTCGGTGCGCTGAGCCATAAACGCCGCCGCCTGCGTCACCCAATCGGGATCGAGCATGCAATCGCCATCCACAAACTGGATGAATTCGAGATCTGGTCGCAGGCGCATCAACTCCCAAGCGCCGGCGTTGCGCGCGCGAGCAGCCGTGAACGGCACGGAGAGATCGAGCTGGACGACAGAAGCGACTTGATTTGAGGCAAAGGCGACGCTGCCGTCGGTTGAGCCGGAATCCACATATATCGTCGACATCAGCATCGGCTCAACCGACGAAATGCAGTCGGCGAGCCGCTTACCTTCGTTGCGGCCGATGATCACTACGCCTACGTGTCTAATATTGATGGCCCCCAGTTGTTCATCTCTACACAGTGGTTGCACTAAAAGCTTAACCGCCTTCTCATTATTCCACCTAAAACCCAGCTATTCAAGCAAGGGATGTTATTGTTAATTCAGTCTCTCGGTCATGTAGTGCTAATCCAGCGGGTTGCCAGTTAGTATACGTCTTTAGGGTTGCACAGCATGATCGCTGTTCGAATAACGATAAAGCTATCAAGCCATATACTCCAATTGTCGATGTACCAGAGGTCGTGCTGTACGCGCAACTCCATGCTTTCGATGGTCGGCGTTTCGCCGCGGCTTCCGTTGACCTGCGCCCATCCACTCAGACCAGGCTTCATGAAGCGCCGCATGGCATAGCGCTGGATGAGGTCCTCATATGCCTCGTCATGGGCTACCGCGTGCGGTCGTGGCCCGACAATTGACATTTCGCCGCGGAGAACGTTCCAGAGCTGCGGTAGCTCGTCGATGCTAGAGCGCCGGATGAACTGTCCGACCCAGGTTACGCGCGCATCGTTCCTAGAAGCTTGGCGGAACTCGCTCCCCTCCGATGACATGGTCATGCTGCGAAACTTCAGAATTTCGAACTTGCGGCCATTCGCGCCAAACCGCATCTGCCTGAATAAGATCGGGCCTGGGGTGGTGAGCTTAATCAGCATTGCGGTCAGCAGCATGATCGGTGCGAGCGTGATTAATGCGATCAACGCAATTGATATGTCGAAAAGCCGCTTCAGGGCCCGTTCCGACAGGCTGAGCGGGTGGCGCTGAACCTGAAAAGAGAGAATGCTGCCGAGCTTGTGAGGCGAGCGCGAGATAACTTCAGCATTGGGACCGTCGACTGCGAACCTTACGGGCAACGGCAGCGAACGCAGCGCCTCGACGAGCTGCGTAACAATGCCAAATCGGTGCATCGAAGCAATAATCACAATCTCGTCGATCACCAAATTGCATGAAGTTGCGGCGACTTGCTTTATAATGCTCAGAATCTCTTGGTCGGAGATTTCGCCAGCCGGCAAAATCAATTGACTCACGGGCATGTGGCCATAGCGCTGTAGCTCGCTAATCGTCGCGTCCGATCTCTTGTTCCCATCGCATATCGTCAGAATCCGGCGCCGGACAAACAGGCCGCGATCGAGCGAAAGCCGCAGGAAATCGCGCCAAGCGTAACGGCAGCCGAGCAACGCTATCAGCGCGGAGAGGAAGAATAAAAGGACAAAGCCGCGCGATATCAGATCCGAGATTTTCAAAGCAAACGCGACGGTTGTTAGTAAAAAGAAAGTAAGAACTAAATTTAATAAGACATTGCGGATCTGCCTAATAAGATTGAAAAGTTCTTCACCAAAATACAAACTACGAATCTGATTGATAGAAGCAAATGTTACTGCGATTATGAGTCCGAAAGTGGAATATTGAATTAAATCTCCGATAGAAGAAAATGCCAAAAAATGGTATGTTACACCGGAGGCTATGCTAGCTATTACAATTATAGTCACATCACAGGCAAGAGCTAGGCCTTGAACGTGCTCATAACTTAGCCTGAATCGTTCACGATCAGATCGAGCAATGCGATCTGCTCCTTCGTTAGCGTTAAGGGCGGTCATGATTGCCCAAAGCCTTCTAGCCATAGTTGATGACGTAACGGTTCCGTTTCGTTAACACATTGTTAAAGTGCAATCAATCCAACCTATTTCGCATAATCAAAATGAGTTGTGAATTGAGTTAACGGCATAGTGAGGCCGAGGTCCGTATAATTCCTTTGACGAGGGTCCGCATTTATATCGACTCTGCGTCAGGTTTGAGGTGTACAAAAATCTGCTGGTCAGCTGCAGTCGAAATGGTGAGATGCTGGCCTATCTCCGCACGTTGCGGGCGCTCTCTGGTTGAAATTTGTTTCCGGTAAGAGTTTGACACGACGACAGATGTGTACGTATCAAAGGGTTCGAACTGAGTTATGCTTTACTCCGGGTAAAAAATCAGATAACCTTAGGTCGCTGTAGGCATGAGAAGATGTTCAATCGGCATAGTGTTGAAGCTTATCTTGTTTACGATTCTGTTGGTCGGGCTTGATGCTGGAGCGCTCGTTGCTGCGGCGCAGGGGCGGGTTGCCGACGCTAAGTCGCAGGCAAGCGGGCGCCAAGAGGGGTCGGCAATGGCTGATCTGAAGCGTCGGATGTACGTATCGGGTCACAGTCTTACAAATCCGCGCACCATTGAGCTCCTGGGGCGAATGGCGGGTGCTGCTGGCGTCGATCTCGTATGGAACATGCAGTACCTTGAGGGTTCGTCAATCCGTCAGAGAAGGGAGGGGCGGCTGGGAACGGCCGAGCGTCGTCCCTACAACAACGGTGCGGATCGCTCGGGTCAGCCGGCTGACGTGCTGGCGGAATTCGCATCTCGAAATGGCGATGGCCGGGCGATCGATACATTGCTGGTCACGGAACAGCACGCGATCCTGGGCGCGCTCGTCTGGCAAGATACGATTGGAAGTTTGCGCGATCTTCACGATAGCTTCGTGAAATCCAACCCGGGTGGGCAGTCCGTCTTCTTTGCGCCGTGGCTTTCGCTTGACGATCGTGCAGCTCCCAGACGTTGGGTCGCGTATGAGCGGGCGGCTGCTCCCGTCTGGTCCTGCATGGTCGGCGTCGTTAACCGCTCGCTCGAGCGCGACGGCCGGCGAGACCGCGTCAGATCGATCTCGATGGGACTGGCCATGGCCGAGCTCGTCGCCTCTGCGGCAACCAAGGGCACGGCGATCTTCGAGGCGATCGGGCCAAAATCGCGTTTGAAAGGCCTGCTCACCGACGACGTTCATCTGGGCCCGATCGGCGACTACTATGTCGCTGCCGTCCTGTTCCAATACCTGTTTCCCGGTCTCCAGCGCGCGTCGATCACGGTGCCGAGCGTCAGTCCCGGCCTGATGCGCGAACTCGATGCGTTCGCCGGCCGGTTTGCGCTCGAACATGCCGACTCCGAGCCGGCAATGTCGGCGTCCAAGTGCAGAACTTATGTCAAGGCGCAGTTCGTGGACACTTTCGTTTCATATTACACATCAGTTGATTTCAAGAAAAACCAGAATGCATTCTCTGCTGCTTACAGTAAGTGGAAAATGTCCCGCAATTTAAACAAGATTTATCGATTCGACAATGACTCAAACCCTTTTTCCGGTGAATGACTACAAACTGGAGCGTGGTTAGGACGATCTGTGGGAGCTTAATTATGTTGGCGTATACCGAGTCTCGGCCGATGTTCGGGTTGATCTTCAGCTGCGAAACTCTCGACGAGCTTGCCGATGAGCTCTGCCGTGTTCCAGCCCCGGCCGGAGGCGGTCTGCGGCATCTGGTCACGATGAACGTCGACCACGTAGTTCATTTGCGTAAGCACGCTGATTTTCGCACCGCCTATCGCAATGCTTGGAAAGCGACGATCGATGGCATGCCGATCCTGCTCTACGCACGGCTGCGCCAGATCGGCGTCAAGGCGCGCGTGACCGGCGCCGACCTGTTCCCGGTCGTATTCGGGCGTCTCGAACCCACCCGCCACCGACCCTTCATCGTTGCCTCCAGCCAGGGCACTGCGAAAGTCCTGCGCGATGCGCTCGTGCGTGCCGGTTTCGACGCCGCTCAGTTTGCCTTCCATATCCCCGATTTCGGCTTCGAGAAGGATGCAGTCGCAACGGCACTGCTGATCGAACAGATCTCCCTGCTGCGCCCTACCCACATCTTTTTCGGCGTCGGCGCTCCGAAATCCGAGATCTGGATCGACCGTCACCGCGCACTGCTGGGCGACGCCTATTGTCTAAGTGTCGGTGCCGCGCTCGATTTCCATGCCGGCAGCGTTAAGCGCGCACCGAGGTGGATGCGTCGTATCGGCTTCGAATGGGCATGGCGTTTCGCAAAGCAGCCGAAGCGGTTATTCCGCCGCTATTTCGTCGATTCCCGGTTCGTCATCGGTGCGATCATCAGCGATCTGCGTCATGATGGCCGGCGCATTCCGGATATGAAAGTCGGCGCTCTGAATGGCTAGCGGAGCCGACTGCACCGCGCCGATGCGGGGATCTTCGGATTCTTCCGGCACGCATGATGCAGGTGTTTAGGCTCCTCTCATCTTTTTGTGCTGAGATGAGACACCATTGTTGAGCGCCCTGCCGTTACGCGACCAATCAATGGGGCATCCGAGCCGCCGGCACTCCTTGACACCACGAGCGATCGCTTATGAATGAGAATGACATCGCCATTATCGGGATGGCTGTGCGGGCTCCCGGGGCGCGTTCCCTGAACGAGTTCTGGGACAATCTCGTCGCAGGACGCGAGAGTATCGAAAGCCTCAGCGAGGAGGCGCTCCTGGCGGCCGGCGAACCGGTCTCGCGACTGCACAACTCGCATTATGTTCCGCGCGCCGCGATCCTCCCCGGAATGGAGATGTTCGACGCCGAATTCTTCGGTGTCAGCCCGAAAGAAGCTGCGATCATGGATCCGCAGCATCGCCACTTTCTCGAATGCTCCTGGGAGGCGTTCGAGAATGCGGCGCGCATGCCCGATGGCTTCGACGGGCCGGTGGGCGTGTTCGCTGGGTGCGGCATGGGCAGTTATTTTTATTTCAACGTCTGCAGCAACCGGCAGCTGGTAGACCAGGTCGGCATGTTCCTGCTGCGCCATACCGGCAACGACAAGGATTTCCTGTCGACGCGGGTTTCGTATCTGTTCGATCTCAAGGGACCGAGCGTCACCGTTCAGACGGCCTGCTCCACCTCGCTTGTGGCCGTGCACTATGCCTGCCAGAGTCTGCTCAGCCGCGAATGCGACATGGCCCTAGCCGGAGGTGTCACGATCGAGTTCCCACATCGGCGCGGCTATGTCTATCAGGACGGCGAGATCCTGTCGCCGGACGGGCATTGCCGACCCTTCGACCAACGCGCCGCGGGCACCGTCTTCGGCAGCGGCGTCGGAACGGTGGTTCTCCGGCGCCTGGAGGACGCGCTCCGCGACGGCGACCCTATCCATGCGGTGATCAAGGCGACGGCGGTCAACAATGACGGCGCCAGCAAAGCAGGCTATCTCGCGCCGAGCGTGACCGGCCAAGCCGCCGCGATCATCGAGGCGCAGGCGCTCGCAGGCATCGGCGCCGACGAGGTCGGCTATGTCGAATGCCACGGCACCGGCACCTATCTCGGCGATCCGATCGAGGTTGAGGCGCTGACTCAGGCCTTCCGCCGCAGCGCGAGCGGGCGCGGATTCTGCCGGATCGGTTCTGTTAAGAGTAATATTGGCCATACCGATACCGCTGCCGGCGTCATCGGGCTGATTAAGGCGGCTATGACCGTCAAACACGGGCGGATCCCGGCCACGCTCAATTTCGAGAGGCCGAACCCGACGATCAATTTCGCCGAGAGCCCGTTCGTCGTAAACGACAAGCTTCACGAATGGTCGACGCCAAACGGGGTGCGCATCGCCGCCGTGAACTCGCTCGGGGTCGGGGGCACCAACGCTCATGCCATCCTGCAATCGCCGCCTCAGGTGGCGAGAGCCGCCGCGGGCGCGAACGACGACGAGAAGCCGACGCTCCTCGTCGTGTCCGCCCGCAGCAAGAATGCGCTCGACGATGCCGCGCGCCGCCTGGCCAATGCGCTCGAGGCGGATCCCTCGCTCGCTTTGCGCGATGCCGCCCACACGCTCATCGCCGGCCGCAAGCAGTTCGAGCACCGCAAGGTTATCCCTGTTGCCTCGCGCCGCGATGCGATCGAAATCTGCCGAGAGCCGGCCTCGCGCCGGACCTCGATCCGCCGTCCTCTCGAGGGCGAGGCCGAAGCCGTCTTCGTGTTTCCGGGTGGTGGGGCCCAGTACGTCCGCATGGCGGCGGCGCTGTACCGCACGAATCCGCAATTTCGCGCCAGCGTCGAGGAAGGCCTGTCCTATCTAGCGCCAGGAGCGGGCGAGGAGG
>JAEWKP010000430.1 GCA_023393655.1 Pseudomonadota bacterium
GTCTGGCGCATGCCGGCCTCATCCGTCTTCAGGCGCTCGATGCGCTTGGTCAGGATGAAGCAGGTGATGATGGTGGCGACGAGGAGGCAGGCGACAAGCACGTCGGCGATGAGGTTGATCGTCATGGCATCCCTTCAGGAGGTGGCGCCGAGATGGCTGGCGAGACTGTCGAAAGCGGCGATGGTGGTCTTGGAGCGGCGCAAGGGGCTGACGACCTGGACGGCGATCTTGCCGTCGACCCGGCCGATCCGGCCTTCGGTGACGATGAAGTCGCCGCAGCGCAGCGAGACGGTGGCATCCGGGCGGGCGTCGAACATCAGGGTATCGCCGATCTCGAGCTTCATGACGCGCTTGAGCGGCATCCGGGTCTCGTGCAGCACGCAGGTGACGTCGACATCGGCTTGCCAGACCTCGGTCGCGAGATGGTTCTCCCAGGTCGGATCGCGGCCCAGCTTCTCGCCCATGAAGCTTTCGAGCAGCAATTCGCGGATCGGCTCGATCGTGGCGTAGGGCAGGACGATGTGCAGCGCACCGCCGCGGCCTTCCATGTCGAACTTGAGCTCGACGCGGATTGCGGCATTGGCCGGGCGGGAGATCGAGACGAAACGCGGATTGGATTCGACGCGATCGACGTTGAAGCGGACCGGCGAGAGCGGCTTGAACGCGGCCTCGGCATCGCCCAGCACCAGCTCGATGACGCGGCGGATCATGCGGATTTCGATGGAGGTGAAGGGGCGGCCGTCGATGCGCGGTGCCGGCTGGCCGCGCTTGCCGCCGAACATCGCGTCGAGGACCGAGAAGATCAGCGACGACTCGATGGTGATCAGGCCGAAATTGTCCCATTCCTCGGCCTTGAACACCGAGAGCAGCGCCGGCTGCGAGATCGAGTTGACATAGTCGCCGAAGCGCACCGAGCGGATGCTCTCCAGCGTGACCTCGACATTGTCCGTGAAGAAATTGCGCAGGCTGGTCGAGAGCAGGCGCACCAGACGCTCGAAGATGATCTCGAGCATCGGCAGCCGCTCATAGGCGACCGAACCGGAATCGACGATCGCCTGAATGCCGTTGCGGCCGTCCTTGTCGTCGCCGCTGGAGAAACCGAGCATCGTGTCGATTTCGTCCTGCGACATCAGGCGGTCCGTACCGCCTTCCTGTTCGCCGTCGTCCTCCACCATGTCGGGCATGGCGGTCCAGCCGGCCGCCATCCCTTCCGGGGTCAGCGGCTCGTCGCTCGGTACGGAGGTGTCGCTTTCGGTGCTCATCGTTCCGCCGTCATCTCGGTGCGGTCAGCCGGCTTCGGCTCACTGGACCAGCAGTTCCTTGAACAGCACGGCGTCGACCTTGGCCGGATAGACGGTCAGGTTGACGCGACGCAGAAGCTCTTCCTTGAGGCGGTACATGCCGGCCGAGCCTTCGAGATCGGAGGGCCGCAATTCGCGCATGAAAACCTGGAAGGCGTCCTCGACGCGCGGCAGCAGTGGCTTGACCTGGTCGGCCGCCTTCGCATCGGCGATCTCCAGCACGACCTTGATCTTCATGATCGTCTGGCGGTCCTGCTGGCCGCCATTGGACATGCCGATCATCATGTCCTTCATGTCCAGGAAGGCGACCGGATTCTTGGCCTTCGCCGCGGCTTCGGCGGCTGCGATCTGTTCGGGCGATGGCTTCTTCAGGAAGAACCAGCCGCCACCGCCGGCCGCCGCCAGCAGCAGCACGGCGCCGATGATCATGAAGAGCTTCTTCTTGCTCTTCGGCGCCTTGTCGCCCGGCGCGCCTTCCTCTTCCGTCTTGGCTTTCTTTGCCATCTCGTCACGCGCCCCGGCAGCCGGGCCGCGTTCTGCCGCCCGTTCGGCCACCTTCGTCCGTTACGGTTAACGCGTCGTTAAGGGCGGCAGAATTTGCCGGGCTGTTCTTGCCGCTTCAGCAGCATGTGCCGGGCCCCGGCAGGAGGTGTCATCTGCTCTGCATTCAATGATATCAATATCTTGTCGGGATTAACCATGCTGGCACGCCGCTTGCCGGTACTGGGCCGTGGCGACTGCGCTGGGGAGCGTCGAGGTTGCCGCGGGACATGATCGGGAGATAAGCCGTGGAGAACGCGCTTCTCATCGGCCTGTCGCGTCAGGTGGCTCTGGCGCGCGAGCTGGACGTCATCGCCAACAACGTGGCGAATGTCGGCACCAATGGATTCAAGGCGCGCAGTGCGCGCTTCACCGAATTCCTCATGCCTGTCGCGAAGGCTGACGCCTTCAAGCCGGCCGACCGGCCGTTGTCCTATGTCATCGACAAGGGCACGCCACTCGACCTGTCGCAGGGGATGGTGGAGCTCACCGGCAATCCGCTCGACGTCGCGCTGAAGGGCGACAACTACCTCGTCGTGCAGACGCCGAACGGCGAGCGCTATACCCGCGCCGGCTCCCTGAGCCTCGACCGGCAGGGCCGGCTCGTCACGCAGACCGGCCTGCCGGTGATGGGCGAGGCCGGGCCGATCGCCTTCGGCTCCAGCGAACATTCCATGCGCATCGCCGCCGACGGCACCATCAGCAGCGACCAGGGCACGCGCGGCAAGCTGCGCCAGGTCCGTTTCGCCGATCCGGCAGCACTGGCGAGCGAGGGCACCAACCTGTTCTCCTCGGCCACGCCCGCCCAGGCGGCCGGGCCGGAGGCGCGGCTGGAGCCCGGCGCGATCGAGCGCTCCAACGTCAAGGCGGTGGTCGAGCTGACCCGCCTGATGGAAGTGCAGCGCAACTACCAGAGCGTCGCCAACATGATCACCAAATCCGATGAGCTGCGCAGCCGGGCGATCTCGCGCCTGGCGGACCAGCAGGCCTGATAGGGAGCGAGCACCATGCGCGCCATGCAGACAGCCGCG
>JAEWKP010000020.1 GCA_023393655.1 Pseudomonadota bacterium
CGATCCTGATCCCGAAGGTTTCGGCGCCGGAAACACTGCACGAGGTCGGCGGCCTGTTGAACGGCCTCTGGGCCGACCCCGCCATCGCGATCTGGGCGATGATCGAGACCCCGCTCGGCATCCTCGATGTCGAGCGCATCGCCCGCGCCGCGCGCGATCCCGTGTCGCGGCTGGCCTGCTTCGTGATGGGTACCAACGATCTCGCCAAGGAGACACGCGCCCGCTTCGTGCCCGGCCGCGCGCCGATGCTGCCCTGGCTGACCAGCGCGCTGCTCGCCGCCCGCGCCCATGGCATCGACATCCTCGACGGCGTCTATAACGACATCAAGGACGAGGCGGGTTTCCTGGCTGAATGCGAGCAGGGCCGCGATCTCGGCTTCGACGGCCGCACCCTGATCCACCCCTCGCAGGTCGCGGTCGCCAATACGGTCTTCGCGCCCGACGAGGCCGAGCTGACGCGGGCCCGCGCCGTCATCGCCGCCTTCGATCTGCCGGAGAATGCCGGCAAGGGCGCGATCCAGCTCGACGGACGCATGGTCGAACTGCTCCATGCGGATATGGCGCGCCGCACGGTCGCGCTGGCGGAGGCGATCGCGGCGTAAGGCACCTGTCATCCCGTGCGCGCTGCAGCGTGCAACGCTGCTGCGCAGACACGGGACCGCGCGACGAGAAGGCGCCTTATCCTGAGGACGGTCCCGCATCTGCGCCGCAGCACTTCGTGCCGCAGCGCGTGCGGGATGACACTCAGCCCTTCGTGGCCTTCGCCCGCTCGATCGCCTCGGTGATCAGCTTCTTCGCCATGGCGGCGTCGCCCCAGCCCTTGAGCTTGACCCATTTGCCGGGCTCGAGATCCTTGTAGTGCTCGAAGAAGTGCTGGATCTGGTCGAGCGTGATCTGCGGCAGGTCGGTGTAGTTGTGCACGTTCTCGTAGCGCTTGGTCAGCTTCGGCACGGGCACGGCGATGATCTTCTCGTCGCCACCGGCCTCGTCCTCCATCAGCATCACGCCGATAGGCCGAACCGCGATATAGGAGCCCGGCACCAGCGGGCGCGTATTGGCGACGAGCACGTCGCAGGGGTCGCCATCTTCCGAGAGCGTATGCGGGATGAAGCCGTAGTTCCCGGGATAGCGCATCGGCGTATAGAGGAAGCGGTCGACGAAGAGCGTACCGGCCTCCTTGTCCATCTCGTACTTGATCGGCTCGCCCCCGATCGCCACCTCGATCAGGACATTGACTTCTTCGGGCGGGTTCTTGCCGATGGAGATGGCGTCGATGCGCATGCTGGAACCTGTCGCTTGGGAATTTTGCCGGGCCTTATGCAAGTTCGCGGCGAAAACGCCAAGCCCTTCCGTGATCGCAAATCGACGGCCGATTTGCGCAGGCGCGCCCGCGCTGCTATCCGGCGCCTCATGAACAGCCCCGAGACCAGGCCGTGCTGAGCCGCCTGCGCCCCGACGAAGAGCGCTATGCCCGCCGCATGGCCCGCATCGCCCGCTGGGACCGGCCGATCGAGGGCCGCGGCCAGCGCCTGCGCGCCTGGGCCAATATGCTGCTGGTCGATCATGGCATCTTCCGGCTCGCCTATCTCAATGCGCACCGCGTCACGCCGCGGCTCTGGCGCGCGGCTCAGCCCGCGCCCGGCCAGATCGCGGCCTTCGCGCGCAAGGGCGTCAAGACCATCGTCAACCTGCGCGGCGGGCGCGAGCACGGCTCCTGGCCGCTCCAGAAGGAGGCCTGCGAGCGCCACGGCATTCAGCTGGTCGATTTCGTGCTGCGCTCGCGTGGCGCGCCGGAGCGCGAGACCATTCTCGGTGCCAAGGCCTTCTTCGACAGCCTCGACGAGCCGGCACTGGTCCATTGCAAGTCCGGCGCCGACCGGGCCGGCTTCTTCTCGGCGCTCTACCTGCTGATCCATGAAGGGCGCCCGCTCGACGAGGCCATGCGCCAGCTCTCGCTGCGCTACGGCCATTTCCGCTTCGCCAAGACCGGCATCCTCGACGCTTTCTTCGAGGCCTATCGCCGCGAAGGCGAGGCGAAGGGCATCGCCTTCCTGGACTGGGTCGCGACGATCTACGACCCCGAACGGCTGGAGCGCGAATTCAAGCCGGGGCTCCTCTCCTCGCTCGTCGCCGACAGGCTGATCCGGCGGGAATAGCGTTCAGCGGGCCGTGCCCGAAGCGGCAAGGCCATCCGACGACGCCTCAGTGGTATCGTCGAAATGGATCCAGATGAACAGCGTATGCATCAGCGTCCGCAGGATGGAAATGACGCCGATCGTGTGAAGCAGTTCCGGCGACAGCGCCCCGAACCAGGCCATCGCCGCCACGATCGCGAGGAGCGCCCCGGCGTTGATCACAACCTGCCAGAAGGGCTGGCGCGACAACGTCGCCACTTCCTGCAGCGGTCCGAGCACGGCGATGCCGATATAGAACGCCGCCAGCAAGGCGATGACCTCGCCGAGATTCTGCCATTGCGTTCCGTCCAGCCAATGATCCGCCACGAGCGAGGCAAAGGCGATGACGCTGAACAGGACCGTCGCGCCGACGATCAGGCCGAGTGCCATGATTCGCGCCCAGAAGCGTCGCTGCGGGCCGGCATGGGCACGCAGGCGGTTCAGAACGAGCGGGATCGACACCGTGCCGAACATCTGGGTCGGCATGTCCAGAAGCCGCATCGACAGGGCGACCTGCGCGGCCAGCACGGTGTTGCTGGCATAAGGCAGTGCCAGCAGCGGCGCGATCGCGAAGCCATAGGCCAGCAGCGCCGACGGCAGCAGGGCGCGCGGCGCATCGCGCCAGCGGATGGCTGCCTCGGCGAGGCTGCGCCATGACCACAGCCCCGGCAGGATCAGCGCGGCGATGGCAGCCCACCGCCGCCGCAGCAGATAAGCGGCTGCCAGGACATGCCCGAGCGCATCGGCCATGAACAGGGTCAGCGCCTTCGGCCCGAATATCCAGATCAGGATCAGCATGATCACGGGCTGGACCACCGCTTGCACGACATTGCTGTTGCCGATGGCGCGGAAATCTCCCTCCGCCGTTGCCTCGGACCAGAGCAGACGCAGGACCGAGCGCGCCGCCAGCGAAACCAGGAAGAAGAAGGCGACCGCAGGCGCGACCCAGCCGGTGGCGCCAAGCCCGATCAGCACCAGGGTCGTGATGGCGAGGAAGACGACGCCTACGGTCGCCGCGAGCCGAAAGGCCAGGCCGAGCCGAGCGCGGTCGCTGTTCTGGAAGAACACCGCTTCCACTCGCAGGAGCGAGGCGATGGAGATGAAGTTCGCAGCCGAGGAGAACACCGCAAAGGCGGCGAACACGAAGGGCGGGCACAGGGCGGCCGCGATGATCAGCCCCCAGACCGAGATCAGCCGGGCCTGGATGAAGCGAAAGCCGAGCAGGACCGCGGAGCCGAAGCCCGAACGCAGGGCCGGAGCGCGCTCCGCCACGAACCGCCGCCCGGCCGCGACGCTGAATGTCGGGCGGCCATGCGGCAGGAGGGCCCGCTCCATGGTGACATGCGCGGCCATATCGCCCCCCATCGTCGAACCGTCGGACAGCCTTTCGTCGGGCGTGGCCGCCGCCTCGCCCGAGAGCTCGCGGTCGCGCGGTGCGGTCATGCCTGAAGAGCCTTCTGCCGCGAAGGCTGCGTCAACATGGTTAACGATTGGTTAATTCCGCTCATGACCGTCACTGATGCCGCTTCGCGCGGCTTGTACCGCGCGAAGCATAAACCGCACCATGAGGCTTTTTCGCAGCTCAGGCGAATTTTGTCTTGAGCGCCTCGAACCGCGCCAGCTGGTCCGCCAACAGTGCCCGCGCGGCATCGCGCCGCACGAAGACCTTGAACATCACCTCGCCGGAACCGTTGAAGAACTGCACCGAGCAGGCGCGCCGGCCCTGCGCGGTGGAGCGATCGACCAGATAGATCGCCCGGCAGTTCTCGGCCTTGATATGCCCGCCGATCGGGCTGTCGCCATGGATGTTGTAGTAGCCATGGCCGAAGCTGCCGACCGGCAGCGAGCCTTCGCATTCCAGAACGATATCCGGCGTGTGCATCAGGAAGAGCACCGTCCCCCAGGTCGCCAAATCCTTCCAGACATCCTCGAAGCGCTCGGGCGCCACGAAGCGCCGCTGCGCTTCGGGCAGGAGCTCGAGGACCGCGCGCGTCGAGACCTTGGCCTCGCGCGCGACGGCCTCGATCAGGCCATCCGGCTTGGCGGCGAGCAAGGCGCGCGCATGCTCCATCGGGTCCTGCGCGGTGATGTCGGCGGTCGTCATCGGGTTAGCCTCACTCGGCCGCCTGGCGGGGCAGGTGCGGGTTGCTCTCGCTCAGGACGGTTTCGAAGCCCTCGAACTCAGGATGGCCGAGATACATCGGCTTCGGGCGTGGCTGGCCGGCATTGCGATGCGATTCGCGGAACTGCTCGGACTTGGTCCAGGTCACGAAATCCTCCTTCGAGGCCCAGCTCGTATGGGAGGAATAGAGCGTGTGATCCTCCTTCTCCGGCCCCTTCAGCAGATGGAAGGAGAGGAAGCCCGGCATCTCGTCGAGCCGGGTCTTGCGCGAGGACCAGACCGTCTCGAAGGCGGCTTCCTCGCCCTTGACGACCTTGAAGCGATCCATGGCGATGAACATCGGTAAACCCTGCATCTGACGCGCCGGAGCCGGCGGAAACGAACGATGCCGCGATCGCGGCAGAGCAGCCGCCATCCGCTCGATCGCCTCCGGAAGGAGGGCTCGACCCGGAAATGCACATGGCCGGCAGGCCACTATCCGGCGAGATCGCCCAACGAAGCCGGCCGCGCATTGGCGTTGCCCTTGACCCCTTGTAGTAAAGCCTCATATCAGCGTCAATAATACTGCCAAGTAGATCTTGTTTTGAACAATTAAAAACAGGATCTACTTTGTATTGAATGATTTTAAACTGGATACAACCTACTTGCCTGGCGTCCGCGGAGGTAGAATCCCCCCGTCTGGGCCCGAATGGAGTTGCGATATGCCTGGCTCGCGCATCACCAAAGCCCCTGACGGCCTGCGGCAGCCGAACCGTCGCGAGATGACCGCAGCACTCGCCTTGAGCGCGCTCGGCCTCGGCGGGCTCGCACTCCCCGCCGCCTTGCCGGGCGCGGCGCTTGCCCAGACGCCGGATCGCATCGTCGTCGCCGGCGGCGTCATCACCGAGGTGATCTATGCGCTCGGCCTGCAGGACCGCATCGTCGGTGTCGATTCAACCAGCCAGTTTCCGGCGGAGGCGCTGAAGCAGAAGGCGAATGTCGGCTATGTCCGCGCGCTCTCGGCCGAAGGCGTGCTTTCGCTGAAGCCTTCGCTGATCATGGCGATCGATGGCGCCGGCCCTCCCGATGCCGTCTCGCTGCTGACCGAATCCGGCGTGAAGATCGCCCGCATCCATGACGGGCTGACCCCGGACGGAGTCACCAGCAAGATCGCGGCGATCGGCGCCGCGATCGGCGCAGCCGCCCCGGCCGAGCGCCTGGCCGCGCAGACCAGGGCGCGCTTCGACGAGCTTGCCACGCTGCGCTCCGGCATCACCAAGAAGAAGCGGGTCCTCTTCCTGCTCTCGCTCCAGAACGGCCGCGCCATGGTCGGCGGTCGCAACAGCTCGGCCGATGGCATCATCCAGCTCGCCGGCGGCATCAACGTTGCCGATGCGATCGAGGGCTACAAGCCGATGACGGACGAGGCGATCGCCGCCGCCGCGCCGGACATGGTGCTGATGATGCGCAACAGCAGCGCTCATAACACCACGCCCGACGAGCTCTTCGCGATGCCTGCCTTCTCCCAGACCCCGGCCGCGGCCGGCAAGCGGCTGATCCATATGGACGGGCTCTACCTGCTCGGCTTCGGGCCGCGCACGCCGATGGCGGCGCGCGACCTGATGGCGGCGATCTACCCGGAAGCCGCGATTCCGCCGCTCAAGACCGCCGCCGCACCGTGACCCTCGCGGCACCGTCCCCGACCATGGCTTCATCGCCCCTGACGACGCTGATCGCCGGCCGGCGTCGCACCGGCCTGCTTGCGGTTGCCGGTCTCAGCCTCGCCTGTCTGCTCCTGACCGTCGTCGCCATCGGCCAGGGCGCGATCTCGATTGCACCCGGCCGCGTCGCCGAGATTCTGATGGCGCGGCTCTCCGGGGACACCACCTTGCTCGAAGGCCGCGATGTCCTCGTCGTCCTCAATATCCGCCTGCCGCGCGTGCTGCTGGGCCTGCTCGTCGGTGCCGGCCTCGCCGTCTCCGGCGCGCTGATGCAGGGCCTGTTCCGCAATCCGCTCGCCGACCCCGGTCTCGTCGGCGTCTCCAGCGGCGCCGGGCTTGCGGCGGCCGCCACCATCGTCCTCGGCGATCGCTTCCTCGCAGGCACGATGATGAAGCTGCCTTTCGCAGCCCTTCCCTTCGGCGCTTTCTGCGGCGGCCTGATCACCACGCTCGCGCTCTATCTGATCTCGACACGCGGCGGCCGGACTTCGGTCGCGACCATGCTGCTGGCAGGCGTCGCGCTCGGCGCCATGGCGGGCGCCCTCACCGGCCTGCTCTCCTTCATCTCCGACGACCGGCAGTTGCGCGACCTGACCTTCTGGTCGCTGGGCAGCCTCGGCGGCGCGAGCTGGACCAAGCTGACGGCGGTCGCGCCGATCATCCTGCCGCTGCTCTTGCTGATGCCGCTGCTGGCGCGCGGCCTGAACGGGCTGATGCTCGGCGAGGCCGAGGCCTACCATCTCGGCATCCCCGTCCAGCGTATCAAGGCACTGGCGATCCTGCTGGTTGCGCTCGCCGTCGGCGCCAGTGTCGCCTCCGCCGGAATGGTCGGCTTCGTCGGCATTGTCGTGCCGCATCTGATCCGGCTCTGCGTCGGCCCGGATCATCGCTTGCTGCTGCCGCTCTCGGCATTGGGCGGCGCGATGCTGCTGGTCGGCGCCGATATCGTCGCGCGTCTGATCGTCGTCCCCGCCGAGCTGCCGATCGGCATCGTCACAGCCACGATCGGCGCGCCGTTCTTCCTCTGGCTGCTGCTCCGCCGCACGAGCCTGATCGATGTCTGACGCGAACCCGATCCTCTCCGGCCATGGCGTCGGCTTCCTCGCGGGCGGGCGCAAGCTCGTCGCTGACGCCAGCCTCGAGCTCACCGGGGGCACGACGACGATCCTGATCGGCCCCAACGGCGCCGGCAAATCGACCCTGCTCAAGCTCCTGACCGGCGAGATCAAGCCGGCCGGCGGCGATATCCGCATCGCCGCCGAACCGCTGGCGGCGGTTCCGGCCTGGCGCCTCGCCTGCCTTCGCGCGGTCATGGCGCAGCATGCCCGCCTCGCTTTCCCCTTCAGCGTCTACGAGGTCGCGAGCCTCGGCGTCGACGGCATCGGCCGGGCCCTGACCCGCCAGCGGCGCGAGGCGATCGTCGCCGAGAGCCTCACTGCCGCCGGTGTGATCGACCTCGCCGGGCGGCGCTACCAGACGCTCTCCGGCGGCGAGCAGCAGCGCGTGCAGTTCGCCCGCGTGCTCTGCCAGCTCGAAGCCGGCCGCAGCGTCGCCGAGCGGCAGGTTCTGTTCCTCGACGAACCGATCGCCAGCCTCGACCTCTGCCACCAGCTCGCGCTGCTCGACATGGCTCGCGCCATCGCAGCCCGCGGCGTCGCGGTCCTGATCGTGCTCCACGACCTCAATCTCGCCGTGACCTATGCCGACCATCTCGTCGTGATGGATCAGGGCGGGATCATCGCGCAGGGCCCGCCGGCGAAGACGCTGGACGATGCCCTGCTGCGACAGGTCTTCAAGGTCGACCTGATGCTGAGCCGCGCGCCCGCGCCTGGCCTGCCCTTCCTGCTGCCGCAACAGCACCGCGCCCGCCCGGCAGCCTGAAGCGCCAATTCACCGGTGATTCATCCTGAATCACCGCTTCACCATATCGCTCAACCCGCGCTTCATGGCTGCGGCGGCACAACTCCCGCAGTTTCCAGGGAGTTCCAGACATGTTCCGGCATATCGCTGTCGCGACCCTTGCCCTGTCAGCCGCCGCTGCGGCTGCGCTACCTGCACAAGCCCGCGAGGTCGTCGGAATGCGCGACGGGCGTTTCAACCCCGGCACGATCGTGATCCGCACCGGCGAGCGGAAGCTCTATTACGTCGTCTCGCCCGGCGAGGCGATCCGCTACACCATCGCCGTCGGCAAGGCCGGCAAGCAGTGGCGCGGCGTCAAATATGTCGAGGAACTGCAGGTCGATCCGGCCTGGGCGCCGCCGGCCGAGGTCAAGCGCGACAATCCCCGCCTGCCCGACGTCATTCCCGGCGGCTCGCCGCGCAACCCGATGGGTGCGCGCGTCATCGGCCTCGGTCCCGGCGGGCAATACGCGATCCATGGCACCAACATGCCGAACACCGTCGGCAAGGCCGCCTCCTATGGCTGCTTCCGCATGCACAACCAGGACGTGATCGACCTTTACGCACGCGTCCAGATGGGAACGCCGGTCGTCGTCCTGCCCTGATCGTTCAGAGGGCGACCGGCGAAGGGATCAGCCGCCCTGCGAAGAACGCCTCGAGATTGCCGAGCAGCATCCGCAACTGCTCTTTCTTGGCATCCTGCGAACTCGCCGCGATATGTGGCGTCAGCACGACATTGTCGAGCGCGCGGAGTCGTTCCGGCACATGCGGCTCCGCAGCGAAGACGTCGAGCGCCGCGCCGGCGATCCGCTTCTGTTCAAGCGCCGCGCAGAGCGCATCCTCGTCGATGACCAGGCCGCGCGCGATATTGACGACATAGCCCGCGGGCCCAAGCGCGTTCAGCACGGCATCGTCGATGGCGTTGCGGGTTTCGGCACTGGCCCGGACGGCGACCACCAACACGTCGGCCCATGCGGCAAGGCCGGGCAGGCTGTCATGGAAGCGGTAAGGCAGGTCCGGCTTCGGCGAGCGGCTGTGATAACCCACCGCCATCTCGAAGGCCGCAGCGCGGCTCGCGATGCGGCTGCCGATGGCGCCGAGCCCATAGATCCCGATCTTGCGGCCGGCAAGGTCCGGCGTGTTGGCCACCGGATCGCGCCCCGGTTTACCCCAGAGGCCATCGCGCACGAAGCGCTCCCCCTGCCCGATGCCGCGCATGGCGCAGAGCATCAGGCCCATCGCGAATTCGGCGACGCTGCGCGCATTGGCGTCGGCGGCATTGCAAAGCCTGATGCCGCGCGCTTTGGCCGCGGCGGCATCGACCCCTTCGACGCCAGAGCCGTAGCAGGCGATCAATTCGAGCTTCGGCAGGGCGTCCATCAGTTCGGCGCCGGTCCGGCGCCCGCCATAGGTCACCAGCACGCGCGCGTCCCTTGCCTCTGCCGGGATCGCGGCCGCAGCGTCGGCATCGACCGGCCCGACCACGGTATAGCTCTGCTTCAGGCGGGCGATCGCTTCGGCGGCGAGACGCGGCATCATCAGGATCGTCGGCTTCATCGTCATGCTCCGGGGGATGCTGCATCGCAGCACCGGATCGGCGCCGGCTCAACCCATGCTGGCGTTGGCCCCGTCATCCGCGCCACGCAATCCCGGCCTTCGACCAAAGGCTGGCCCGGGCCGTTCCGAAATCTGGAAATCTCATCCTTTGCCCCCTCGCCCCCTGCAAAAAACCGCGTTAACCTCCGCCCGCGACACGTAACCACCCGTATTCCCGTGCGGGCCAGGAAGGGGCTACCAGATGGACCATCTCGCCGACGTGAAGAAGTTTGCCAAGAAGCCGCTCAACGAAGCGGCCTTCGCCGGCATGTCGAAATCCTATGCATTGGTGATGAGCAAACCCGATACCCGCTACGTCGCCTGCTCCGACCCGGCCGAACTCGATCGCGTCCGCGAAAACTTCCTGAAGAAGAAGCTCGGCCTGAAGTCCGGCGATCTCGACGGTTCCGTCAAGGCGATCTGCGAACACATGAAGGCCGACAAGACCAAGTCTCGCCTGACCTTCTATTACCTGCTGGCCGAGCATCACGGAAAGCTCGACCTCTTCGTCAAGAAGTAAGCCTCGGCCCGGCCGCGCGCCGGGCGACCTCCCCAAGACAGCATGAAATGGAAGGCCGGCGCAAAGCCGGCCATAAGCCCGTTCAGGCGCGATAGAGGTCTGCGCGCGTCAGCGGCAGGCCGGACGGCCCCTTGCGCCGCTTCGAGACCAGCGTCTGGTTGACCAGCGCCCCGCCGCGCTCGAAGGCCAGCGAACAGCCGGCGAGATAGAGCAGCCACATCCGCGTCCGCTCCGGGCCGATCTCGGCCTCGGCCTTGTCCTTGTTGGCGTCGAGCCTTTCCCACCACAGCCGCGTCGTACGCTGGTAATGCTCGCGCCAGCCCTCCACGTCATGGACCTCGAAGCCGTGGCGCTCGAGATTGGCGATCGACATGCCGAGATGGTCGAGCTCGCCGCCGGGAAAGATATAGCGCACCAGCGCACGATACTCGGCCGGCATCTTGTTGAAGGCCTTCTCGGTCTTCTTGGCGCGGCGTGAGATGCAGTGATGCAGATAGAGCCCGCGCGGCCTGAGCAGCCGGTTCACCGCCTGGAAATAGGACGGGTGATTGCGGATGCCGACATGCTCGAACATGCCGATAGAGGAGATCTTGTCGAACTCCCCCTCCATCTGGGTGAAATCCTTGAGGTGGAGCGTGACCTTGCCCTGAAGCCCGAGATTCTCGACCTTCTCGCGCGCCAGGGCGAGCTGCTCCTCCGCCAGCGTCACGCCATGGGCCTCGACCCCGTAATAGCGGGCGGCATGGCAGGCCAGAGCGCCCCAGCCGCAACCGATATCGAGAAAGCGGTCGCCGGGCTGCAGGCGCAGCTTCCGGCAGATCATGTCGAGCTTGTCGCGCTGGGCGCGCTCGAGATCGCCGTGATCCTCGGTGAAATAGGCGCAGGTGTAGACCATCTCCTCGTCGAGGAAGAGTCGGTAGAAAGCGTTCGAGACGTCGTAATGGTAGGCGATATTGGCCTTGTTGGTGGCCGGTGCGCCATCCCGCGCGATCTCGTCGCCCTTGCGGTGGCTGACGGCAGCCTCGGCCGCTCCCGGCGCGAAGATGAAACGCCTGACGACATCGAAGACCGCGCTCTTCGGGATGTTGCGCGCGAGTTTGCCGACCTTCCCGTCCGGACGCGCCGCGGCAAGATCGAAGAGCGAGCCGTTCAGGATCGCGATCCGGTCGGCGACATGCAGGTTGAGCAGCGTATCGAGCTTGGGCTTGCGGATCAGAGCCGCCATCACGCCGGCATCGGCGATGCCGATGGCGAGTCCGTCCTGCGGCCAGGAGGCCGGAACCATGCTGCCGTCCCAGAGCCGGAAGCCGAGCTTCAGGCCGAGCTTTTCATGCGCCTCGGCGAGAAGGCGGCGCAGGGCCGCGAGGCGCTTGTCGTTGCTGTCCATGAGGCCAATCCGCTGCTATCCCGCTGCTGTTTGGACGCAGGGCCGCAACTTGGCAATGTTTCCGGGAGCCTGCGCATCAGAAGTCGCTGGCGATGCCCTTCACTTCCCAGTCGTCATAGCGCACCGGCTCCAGGCCCCCGCGGCCATTGACCTCGCGCTGCCTCGCGACCTCCGCGGCATGGGCGTCGATCGCGGCGCGGCGCGCGGCCGCTTCCGCCAGCGCGCGCTGCGCGGCCGGGGACAGCACCTTGGCTTCCGGAGCATCCGCCGGCCGGTCCAGATCGGTCTTCTCGGGCATTTCGGCGCGTTTCCTTGCAGGATTCTCTTGCAGGATCGGGATTGCCCTCACCACATAGGGCACGATGCTCGCAGATGCGAGGGCCGACGCCAGAAGGCGCCAGAGAAGGGATTTCGATGAACTACATGCGCACCGGTATGTTGATGGCGGGCCTGACGGCGCTTTTCGGCGCGGTCGGCTACCTGCTCGGCGGCGGCGGCGGCATGCTGATGGCGCTCGGCTTTGCCGTCGTGACCAATCTCTTCAGCTACTGGAATTCCGACCGGCTGGCGCTGGCCGCCCACAATGCCCAGGAGGTCGATGAGCGCACTGCGCCCGAGCTCTACGGCATGGTGCGCGATCTCGCCGCCCGCGCGAACATGCCGATGCCGCGCGTCTACCTGATCCACGAAGACCAGCCCAACGCTTTCGCCACCGGACGCACCCCGCAGAACGCCGCAGTCGCGGCGACCACCGGCATCCTGCGCACGCTGACCTATGAGGAACTGGCCGGCGTGATGGCGCATGAGCTCGCGCATATCAAGAACCACGACACGCTGACCATGACGATCACCGCGACCTTCGCCGGCGCGATCTCCTCGCTGGTCACCTTCGGCATGTTCTTCGGCTCGCGCGACAACCGTCCGAACTTCATCGTCCAGATCCTGCTCTCGATCCTCGCACCGATGGCCGCCGCCCTGATCCAGATGGCGATCTCGCGTTCCCGCGAATACGAGGCGGACCGCCTCGGCGGTCAGATCTGCGGCAATCCGGTCTGGCTCGCCGACGCGCTCGCCAAGATCGCGGCCGGCGTCCAGCACATCCCCAGCGAGACAGCCGAGGCCAAGCCTGCTACGGCGCACATGTTCATCATCAATCCCCTGACCGGCGGCGGCATGGATAATCTGTTCTCGACACATCCCGACACCGGCAACCGCATTGCTGCCCTGATGGAGCAGGCGCGTGCGCTCGGCATCGGCCGCGGCAATGCGGGCGCGGGCTTCACCGCCCAGGCCGACAACAGCCCCTGGGGCAATGCCCCGCGCCAGCCGGGCCCGTGGGGCTGACATGGCTGCTCAACCCTCCTCGCGCCGCCCCGCCCAGCCGGAAACGCCGCTCAAGCTCGACGATGCGCCGGGCCTGCCGGCGCGCCGGCTCGCGGCCACCGTCATCGACGAGGTCCTGCGCGCCCGCGTCGCGCTCGACGAGACACTGGAGCGGATCCTGCCGGAATCCGGGCTCGATGCCGCCGATGCGAGCCTCGCACGCGCCATCGTGGTCACCGCCTTCCGTCGCCTCGGCACGATCCAGCAGGCCATCGACGCGCGGCTCGACCGCGGCAGCCCGCGCAAATCCGGCCCGTTCGAGCCGATCCTGACGGCCGCTGCCGCCCAGATCCTATTCCTCGACGTGCCCGACCATGCGGCGGTCGATCTCGCCATCCGCCACCTGCACGAGGACGCCCGCTCGGCCCGCTATGCCGCACTCGGCAATGCCGTGCTGCGCCGCCTCGCCCGCGAGCGCGATGCCGTCCTGGCGGAAGCGCAGGCGGAGGTCTTCGGCGATACGCCCGGCTGGCTGGTCGAGAGCTGGTGCACTGCCTATGGCGAGGACACCGCCGCCGCGATCGCGCAGAGCCATCGCGAGGAGCCGCCGCTCGACCTCTCCGTCAAGGCCGACCCCGCCGGCTGGGCCGAGAAGCTCGACGGCATCGCCCTGCCGATCGGCTCGGTGCGCCTGCGCGAGCGCCAGGCTATCGCCGGCCTGCCCGGTTTCGACGAGGGCGACTGGTGGGTGCAGGATGCCGCCGCCGCCCTACCGGTGAAACTGCTCAACCCCAAGCCCGGCGAGCGCATCGCCGATCTCTGTGCCGCCCCCGGCGGCAAGACCGCCCAGATCGCCGCGGGCGCCGCGCACGCCCCCGCGGGCGAAGACTCCCCCCCC
>JAEWKP010000036.1 GCA_023393655.1 Pseudomonadota bacterium
GTGAGGCTGCCGCCTCAATTTCCAACGGCCTACACCTCACCCTGCCCTCTCCTTACAGGAGAGGGTTCCCCGCGCCTTTGTTGTCGGAGGTCTGATGAGGCGAGACAAGCTGCTTCGCCTGAGGACAACGCGGTGGGCTGTTACTCCCCCGCCTTGAGCTGCTTGGCGTAGATGTCCTTGTACTGCTCGCGCAGCAGGTTCTTCTGGACCTTGCCCATGGTGTTGCGCGGCAGCTCGGCCACCACGAAGACCTGCTTCGGCTGCTTGAACTTGGCGAGGCGCTGCTCCAGCGCCGTGGCGATGCCCTTCGCGGTGATCTCGGCGCCGGGCTTGCAGACCACGCAGGCGGTAACGCCCTCGCCGAAATCGGGATGCGGCACGCCGATGACGGCACTCTCGATCACGCCCGGCATCTCGTCGATCTCGGTCTCGACTTCCTTCGGATAGACGTTGTAGCCGCCGGTGATGATCAGGTCCTTGCCGCGCCCGACGATATGGACGTAGCCGGCCGGGTCGATCTTGCCGAGATCGCCGGTGATGAAGAAGCCGTCCGGCCGGAACTCGGCCTTGGTCTTCTCCGGATTGCGCCAATAGCCCTTGAAGACGTTCGGGCCCTTGACCTCGATCATGCCAATCTCGTCGCGGGCGATTTCCTTGCCGGTCTCGGGATCGGTGACCCGGGCCGAGACGCCGGGCAGCGGGAAGCCGACCGTGCCGGCAACGCGATCGCCCTCATAGGGGTTCGAGGTGTTCATGTTGGTCTCGGTCATGCCATAGCGCTCGAGAATGGCGTGGCCAGTGCGGTCGCGCCATTCGCGATGCGTCTCGGCCAGCAGCGGTGCCGAGCCGGAGACGAAGAGGCGCATATGCTTCGTCGCCTCCTTGGTGAGGCGGGCATCCTGAAGCAGTCGGACATAGAAGGTCGGCACGCCCATCATGCTGGTCGCTTGCGGGAGATACTTGAAGACCTGCTCCGGATCGAACTTCGGCAGCAGGATCATCGACGCGCCGGATAGCAGGATGACGTTGGTCGCGACGAAGAGGCCGTGGGTGTGGAAGATCGGCAGGGCGTGCAACAGCACGTCACCCTTGCCGAAGCGCCAGTAATCGACCAGCGCCAGAGCGTTGGACGACAGGTTGTCGTGGCTGAGCATCGCGCCCTTGGAGCGGCCCGTCGTGCCGGACGTGTAGAGGATCGCGGCGAGATCGTCCGGTCCGCGCGCTACGTCAGCGAAATCGCCTGAGGCGGCATTGGCCTTGTCGAGCAGGCTGCCATTGCCGATGCCGAGCGTCTCCAGCTTCGCGCCGGCCTTCTCGGCATAGGGACGCAGGGCGTCAGCCTTGGCGGGATCGCAGACGAAGACGGCGGGCTCGGCATCGCCCAGGAAATACTCGATCTCGGCGGGGGTATATGCGGTGTTGAGCGGCAGGAAGATCGCGCCGGCACGGACGGTGCCGAGATAGAGCATCAGCGCCTCGAAGCTCTTCTCGACCTGGACGGCGACGCGGTCGCCCGGCTTGACGCCCAGCCCGGTGAGCGCAGCGGCAAAGCGCGCGGAAACGGCGACCATGTCGCCATAGGAGAAACGCCGGCCGTCATCGAGCATCGCAAAGGGCGCCTCCGGCGCCGGCATACGCGAGCGGATCAGGTCGAAGAGATGATTGCCCATGATTTCGGGTCCTTTCAGGCGTTTCCGTATCAGCTCGTAGCAGGGCGCAGCAGCTTGCGCACGCTCGACGAGGCCACCACCGTGTTGCGGGTGGCGAAAGCTTCGTGGTTGGTCTCGATATCATCGAGATCGTAGCGGTAATTGACCATCACGCCGTGCGATTCGCGCAGGCCCCGCGCCGAGAGATTGCCGCCGACATTGATGCGCTCCAGCCGCGCGCCGTTGCCGAGGTGGAAGCGCGCGACCGGGTCGATGACGCGGCCAGACGCGGTGCGCGCCCTCAGCATGTATTGCGCCATCATCTGGCCGAGCAGCTTGTCGCGGCGCGCCCGTGTGGCCTCGTCGAGCGAGATCGTCTCGCCGGCCGGGCGGGCGAGCTCGGCGCGCTCCTCGTTGGTGAGGGCAAGGTCGCCGGGATCGTCGGCGATGTCGACCAGCCAGCGCGCGAAGCCCGGCACCGGCGAGAGCGTGACGAAGGTGTCGAGCCCCGGCAATTCGCGCTTTAGGTCCTCGGCCACCTGCTTGATCAGGAAATTGCCGAATGAGATGCCGCGCAGGCCCTCCTGACAGTTCGAGATCGAATAGAACACCGCCGTCGTCGCGTCTTGCGCCGGCAGCACCTCGCGCTCCGGCTCCAGCACCTCGCCGATGCTGCGCGGGATATCGCCGGTCAGCGCGACCTCGACGAAGATCAGTGGATCGTCGACGAGCTGTGGATGGAAGAAGGCGAAGCAGCGCCGGTCCGCCGGCTCCAGCCGGCGCCTCAGATCGTCCCAGCCCTGGATCTCATGCACCGCCTCGTAGCGGATGATTTTCTCCAGCACATTCGCCGGCGTGCGCCAGTCGATGCGACGCAGGACGAGGAATCCCCGGTTGAACCAGGAGCCGAAGAGATGGCGGAAATCCTCGTCGATGCCCTTCAGCTCCGGCTCGGCCGCGATCGCCTCGAACAGCGCCTCGCGCATCCGCACCAGCACATGCGTGCCCTCGGGGGCAAGGTTCAAGCGGCGGAACAGCTCCTGCCGGCGCGGTTCGGAGGCCTGATGCAGGGCTGCGACCGTCGCCGGATACGGTTTGGCGCGATAGGCCTCGATCGCCTTGTCGAGCCGCTCGTGATCTGGACCGAAACGCTCCCGCAGCATGGTGAAGAAGGCGAGCCGGCCGGGCTTGTCGAGCCGCTGGAAGGCTTCCAGCACGGCTTGAGCCAGCGCCATGCCCGAGGCTTCGCCGCGGCCGGAGAGCAGGTCCTCGCAGAGCTTGTCGATCGGACGCGAGCGATTGCCGAGGAAACGCTCGAAGCCGATCAGCGCGCGGCCACGATCCGCCACATTGGTCAGAAGTTCGCCCAGAAATGCCATGTTCGCGCCGGCCCCCAGTTCGCAGCCTGATCCTATACGAGATTCAGCGCAGGCAAATCGGGCATCAGCGCAGCAGGCTCCAGGCTTTCAGGAAGAAATCCGGCGTGCCGAAATTGCCGGATTTCAGCGCGACGACCATCTCCGGCCCGTCGACGACGCGCGTCCAGGGCACGCCGGGGTCGATTTCGGGGCCGATCTCCAGCGTGCGAATCCCCAAGCCCAGCACGGTCGCGCCCGAGGTCTCCCCGCCCGCGACGAGAAGCCGCGTCACGCCGCCCTCGGCAAGACGGCGCGCCAGCTCGGCAAAGGCATGCTCGACGATGCTGCCGGCCCTCTCGCGACCGAGCTTGTCCTGCACGGCCGTAACCTCGGCCGGATCGTCGCTGGAATAGACGAGGAAGGGCTTGTCCGCCGGCTGCGCCAACGCCCAGGCGGCGAGACCGGCGGCATCCTGGCTGCCATCGGCGAGGGCGAAGGGATCGACCTTGAGCGCGGGATAGCCGGCCTCCAGCGCCGCCTTGATCTGGCCGCGCGTCGCCGTCGAGCAACTGCCGGAAATGATGCCGGCACGACCGATCGGCGCCTTGAGTTCCTGAGGACCGGGGCGTTCCGGCAGCAGGCCGGCGCGGCGGAAATTCTGCGGCAGGCCCATGGCAATGCCCGAACCGCCGGTCAACAGGACATGTTCGGACACGGCATGGCCGAGCGTCATCAGGTCTTCATTGGTGAGCGCATCGGTCACGGCATAGCGGAGGCCGTCGACCTGCAATTTGGCGAGGCGCGCCTTCACCGCGGCGGGGCCGGCGAGAACAGTGGCGTAATCGACGAGGCCGACATCGGTCTTCGCCTGAGCCGACATCAGCCGCATCAGGTTGGAATCCCGCATCGGCGTCAGCGGGTGGTCCTTCATCGAGCTTTCGTGCAGCGGCACGGTGCCGACGAAGAGATAGCCCTGATAGATCGAGCGGCCATTGGCCGGAAATGCCGGGCAGACGATGGCGAGCTTGGCGCCAAGCCGCTCAGCCAGCGCATTCGCCACCGGCCCGATATTGCCATCCGCCGTCGAATCGAAAGTCGAGCAGTATTTGAACAGGATCTGGCGCGCACCGCCCTTCAGCATGGCCTCGCAGGGGGCGAGCGAATCCGCGACGGCCTCGGCGACCGTATTGGTCCGCTATTTAAGCGCGACGACGACCGCATCGGCCTCCGGCAGGGCCGAGCCGACCGGGGGCACTCCGATGACCTGTACGGTCCGCATGCCCGCCCGGTTCAGCATCAGCGCGACATCGGTCGCGCCCGTCATGTCGTCGGCGATCACGCCCAGCAGCATGCTCAATCTCCCCTGCCCCTGCGGGCTTGCCCTTGCCGATCGCCGTTCTAGTCGCCGCCGCTCGAACTGGCGACCGCCATCGCCGCATCGTGCATGTCCTCGTCAGACATGGAACCCCGGTTTCCGGCAAAGCGGCCCCTGCCCACGGGGCAGGCAAGGCTGCCTGCGAATTGATGCGGCGCATCATCGACGGCGCGCGCGATCTGAGTCAGGTTGGTGCCACAAGGAACGAATTGAGCAGGACGACCCGCTGCCGACGCGGCGGGAACGTTCGCCGACAACGTCCGCAACGAGGGGAAAAAGATGAAGCTTTTGAAGGTTGCGATCTCGGCTGCCGCACTCGCTCTCGCGACATTGCCGGCGCTGGCACAGGCCCCGTCGACCCTGCGGATCGGGCTGCAGGAAGACCCCGACATGCTCGACCCGCACAAGGCA
>JAEWKP010000216.1 GCA_023393655.1 Pseudomonadota bacterium
CACCGGCCAGAACACTACGATCGCGCTGGTCGCGACCGACGCCGTCCTGACCAAGCCTCAAGCCCGGCGCCTCGCGCTCGCCGCGCATGATGGCCTCGCCCGTGCCTTGCGCCCTGCCCATGCCCCGTTGGACGGCGACATCGTCTTCGCCGCCGCAACGGGTTACAGCGGCGCCCCCTCGGACGCCTTCGCGATGACCGAACTCTGCGCCACGGCCGCCGATGCGCTGGCCCGCGCCGTGGCGCGCGGCGTCCACGCGGCAACGGCCCTGCCTTTCGCCGGTGCCAGGCCCGCCTGGCAGGATCGGTTCGGGCATTGAGCCGATCCCGGAGACATGCCGCAACGTTAATGGCGTAATTTACCAAGCATAAAGCCGTCCTCCGTAATCTGCCCGCCCAGGTTTCCGTTTTATGATCGGACAACCGGGGGGACCCTATGCGCGAGATCGGCTTCGGCCTGGTCTGCGGTGTCGCGATGGCGATCGCCGCGCTCCTGATTGCAGCCTGGCCGGTGCCCGGAAGGCCGATCGCCGCCTTTTTTCCCGCCGGAACCGCATCAGCCGATATCGTGCGAGCCGTCACCGGGGCCAGCGGCAGCCTTCTGCAGATCGATACCGGAGCTTCCGTCGCCTTCACGATGGGCGAGCGCGACGGCTTCGTTTCATCCCTCTACGGGGCCGGAGCCTGGCTCGTCATCGACGCCGCCTTTGCCCGGCTTTGCACCGGAAGCGCCGAAGGGAGCAGCCGATGAACGCCGTCACACGCTTTCGCGAGCGCTTCTCCCGTTTCCTGATCGCGATTCTCTGGGCGAATGCCGCCGTGCTGACGGTCGGGACACCCGCCTCCTCGCCCCTGCACGGCCCCGCGATCGCGCTGGCAGGCAGCGCGCTGGCCGCGCTCGGAACGCTGATCTGGCGGATAGACCGCACCGGGTGGGTGACCCGCGAGGTTTCGAGCATCGTGACCATGGGCCAGGTCATGCTGCTGGTCTATGCCTATGCCGGGCATCCCTATCAGTCCGACATGCACATGTATTTCTTCGCCATGCTGGCTGTGCTCGCCGGCTGGCTCGACTGGCGCATCTTCGTCCCGGCGACCCTCGCCATCGTCCTGCATCACCTCGCCTTCAGCCTGCTGCAACCCAGCGGCGTCTTCCTCGGCGGCAACCAGATCGACCGCGTCCTGCTACACGGCGCGATCGTCGCCGTGCAGTCGGTCGCGCTGAGCTGGGTGGTCTGGTCGCTGCGCCAGTCGCTCGAAATCTCGGAATGCGAACGCCACGAGGCCGATGCCGCCCGCGCCGCGGCGGACGAGGCCAGGCGCGATCTCGCCGAAACCACGGAAAGGAGCGCACTGGTTCGCCGCCAGGTCCTGCACGCCGTGGCCGACGATTTTGAGCGCGAGATCGCCGGCATCGCCCGCGACGTGATCGCCTCCGTGCAATCCCTGCGCATCGCATCGCAGCAGATGAAGACCGGCGCGCTCGAAGTCTCCGAGCGCTCCAGCGCCGCCTCGCAATCCTCGCGCCAGACCTCGTCGAATGTCGTCGCCGTCACGCAGGGCACGGCAGAGCTGGCGCATTCCTTCGCCGAGGTCGACCGCCAGGTCGCGGAAACCACCCGCGTCGTCGGCGAGACCACACGGCAGGCCCGCGCCGTGCTCGACACGGTCGGTGAATTGTCGCGCAAGGCCGGCCAGGTCGGCGACATCACCGACGCGATCTCGACCATTGCCAAGCACACCAACCTGCTGGCGCTCAACGCCTCGATCGAGGCTGCCCGTCTCGGCCGCTCCGGCGGCGGCTTCACCGTCGTTGCCCAGGAGATCAAGTCGCTCGCCAATCAGACCTGGCGCGCGACGGAGGAAATCCAGAGCCAGATCGGCGCGATCCGCGATTCCAGCACCGAGGCGATCGACGCGATCGACGCTATGAACGCGACGGTCGGCTCGCTCAACCAGATTTCCGGCAACGTCGCGACCGTGGTCGAGCAGCAGAACGCGGCCGCCGCCGGCATCGCCCAGATCATCCGGCGCGCGGCGGACGAAACCGTCTTCGCCGCCGGGCATATCGACATCGTCAGCCGCATCGCCGCCGAAACCGACGAGGCCGCGGGCCATGTCGCCGAATCCGCCGACAAGCTTTCGCGCCAGTCCGTGCATCTCGACAGCGAGGTCGCCCAGTTCCTCGGCCGCATCCGCGCCGCCTGAGCTCCCCGTTTCCCTGCCGGGCGCGAATGCGCTATGGCGGGGCCATGTCCACCGACGATTTCCTCGCCCGTTTCGGCTCCCCCGGCGCCAGCCAGCCGGATCCCGTCGCCGCTGCCCAGCAGGCGATGCGCAATCCCCTGCCCGCCCGCTTCTACAAGGAGGCCGGCGTTCTGGAGCGCGACGGCCTCTTCCACGTCGCCCTCGACGGCAAGACGGCGCGGACCCCGGCCCGCAAGCCGCTCGCCGTCACCTCCCGCCCCATCGCAAAAGCCCTCGCTGCCGAATGGCAGGCACAAAGCGAACGGATCGACCCCGCCCGGATGCCGCTGACCCGGCTCGTCAACGCGGCGCTCGACGGCGTCGAGGACCAGCAGGAGGCGGTGCGCGCCGAAATCGTCCGCTATGCCGGCTCCGACGCGCTCTGCTACCGCGCTGGCGAGCCCGAGGCGCTGGTCGAACGACAGAATGAAATCTGGCAGCCGATCCTCGGCGAGATCGAGGCGCTGATCGGCGCCCGCTTCCTCCTGGCGGAAGGCATCGTCTTCGCGCAGCAGCCGGAGGAAACGCTCGCTGCCGTTAACCGTCAGGTCGCGAATATCCCCGCTCCGCTCGCGCTCGCCGGCGCCCATAACGTCATGACGCTGACCGGCTCGGCCATCCTCACGCTGGCGCTGGCGAACGGGTTGCTCGATCCGGATGCGGCCTGGGACGCCGCCCATCTCGACGAAGACTACCAGATCGGGATCTGGGGTCAGGATGAGGAAGCTGCCGAGCGCCGCATCATCCGCCGGCGTGAATTCGACGCGGCCGTGCTGTTGCTGCTGAAAGGCTAGTCTCGATGGGGATGGGTCCTGCGGCGACATCTCCGGATGCCTATGTCGCGGCCCTCTCCGGCTGGCAGCGCGCGCTCGTCGAGCAATTGCGAGAGAATGTCCGCGCCGCCGCCCCGCTCGACGAGCGGATCAAATGGACCCATCTCGTCTATTTCTCGAACGGCCCGCTCCTGCTGATCCGCGCCGAGGAGAAGCGCGTGCTCTTCGGCTTCTGGCGCGGCAAGCGCCTGCGCGAGATCGCGCCGCGCCTCAAGGCCGGCGGCAAATACGAGCTGGCGACCTGGGAACTGCGCGAGGGCGACAGCGTCGACGCCGCACTGGTGACGCGGCTTGTTCAGGAAGCGGTTCGCCTGAACGACGAGGTGGGTAACCCGGCTACGCGTTCCGCATGATTGCGGTTCCGGCTTCCGCAATCGTCGTAATGGACTCATGCGCGATGGCCGCTTAAGCCGGCTTTCGAGACGTGATTTCCGGCCGGGAGCCTGCCGCCATGAAGGACATCCTCGAACAGCTCGAAACCCGCCGCGAGAGCGCCCGCCAGGGCGGCGGCGAGCGGCGCATCGAGGCCCAGCACAAGAAGGGCAAGCTGACGGCGCGCGAGCGCATCGAACTCTTGCTCGACAAGGACTCCTTCGAGGAGTTCGACATGTTCGTGCAGCACCGCGCCGTCGATTTCGGCATGGACAAGGCCGAGAAGATCCCCGGCGACGGCGTCGTCACCGGCTGGGGCACGGTCAATGGCCGCACCGTCTTCGTCTTCTCCAAGGACTTCACCGTCTTCGGCGGCTCGCTCTCCGAGACGCACGCCCAGAAGATCATCAAGATCCAGGACATGGCGCTGAAGATGCGCGCGCCGATCGTCGGCCTGTTCGATGCCGGCGGCGCCCGCATCCAGGAAGGGGTGGCTGCGCTCGGCGGCTATGGCGAGGTCTTCAAGCGCAACGTGCAGGCTTCGGGCGTCATCCCGCAGATCTCGGTGATCATGGGCCCCTGCGCCGGCGGCGACGTCTATTCGCCGGCGATGACCGATTTCATCTTCATGGTCCGCGACACCTCCTACATGTTCGTCACCGGCCCGGAGGTGGTGAAGACCGTCACCAACGAGACCGTGACCTCCGAGGAACTCGGCGGCGCCAAGGTCCACACCTCCAAGTCCTCGGTCGCCGACGGCTCCTTCGAGAACGATGTCGAGGCGCTCCTGCAGGTGCGCCGCCTGCTCGATTTCCTCCCCGCCAACAACACGGCCGGCGTGCCGAAATGGCCCTCCTTCGACGTGCCCGACCGGGTCGACATGAGCCTCGACACCCTCGTTCCGGACAATCCGAACAAGCCCTATGACATCAAGGAACTGATCCTGAAGACGGTCGACGAGGGCGACTTCTTCGAGATCCAGCAGGCTTACGCCGGCAATATCGTCACCGGCTTCGGCCGCATCGAGGGCCGCACGGTCGGCATCGTCGCCAACCAGCCGATGGTGCTGGCCGGCGTGCTCGACTCCGATGCCTCGCGCAAGGCCGCCCGCTTCGTGCGCTATTGCGACGCCTTCGAGATCCCGATCGTCTCTCTCGTCGACGTCCCCGGCTTCCTGCCCGGCACGGCACAGGAATATGGCGGCCTGATCAAGCACGGCGCCAAGCTGCTCTTCGCCTACAGCGAATGCACCGTGCCGCTGGTCACGATCATCACGCGCAAGGCCTTCGGCGGCGCCTATGACGTGATGGCCTCCAAGCATATCGGCGCCGACGTGAACTATGCCTGGCCGACCGCGCAGATCGCGGTGATGGGCGCCAAGGGCGCAGTCGAGATCATCTTCCGCGGTGGCGACGCCGAGACGATCGCGCGCCAGACCCGGGAATACGAGGACCGCTTCATGTCCCCCTTCGTCGCGGCCGAGCGCGGCTATATCGACGAGGTCATCATGCCGCACTCGACGCGCCGCCGCATCGCCCGCGCGCTCGCCATGCTCCGCACCAAGAGCGTCGAGCGGCCGTGGCGCAAGCACGACAACATCCCGCTCTGAACTCCGCAGAACTTGTCATTCCGGGGCTTCGCGCAGCGAAGAACCCGGAAAGACAAGGGTGTATTGCGATCAACGGACGAAAGCCCCTAATCCAGCGTGCTCCGGAACCGCATCAGCGCGAGCCCTGCATAAACCGGTACGAACAGGCTGAGATAAAGCACCTCGTCACCGATATCGCTCAAGCCCGCCCCCTTCAGCATGATCGCGCGGATGATCCGCAGGAAATGCGTCAGCGGGAACAACTCGCCCAGCGTCTGCGCCCAGCCCGGCATGCCGGCGAAGGGGAACATGAAGCCCGACAGCATCAGCGAGGGCAGGAAGAAGAAGAAGGTGAGCTGCATCGCCTGCAACTGCGTGCGCGCCACCGTCGAGATCGTGTAGCCGAGCAGCACCAGCGCCAGCACGAAGATCAGCACGCATGTGAGCAGAAGCCCGAGCCCGCCAAGGAAGGGCACGGCGAAAAGCAGCTTCGCCGCCCCGAGCACGATCACGACCTGCACGGCGCCGATGGCGAGATAGGGCAAAACCTTGCCGAGCATGATCTCGCCGGCCGTCGCCGGCATGGCGAGCAGATTCTCCATCGTGCCGCGCTCGATCTCGCGGGTCAGCGCCATCGCCGTCATCATCACCATGGTCATCTGCAGGATGACGCCCAGCAGGCCGGGCACGATATTGTACTGGGTGATGTTCTCCGGGTTGTAGCGTCGGTGCACGACGAAGGAGAGGCTGTCGCCACTGGCGCCGGGCGGGTCGGTGACGGGCTCGCGCCCCTGCGCCCGCAGCAAGGCGCGATTCGCGATGGTGCCGAGCGCCGAGACCGCGCCGCTTGCCGCTGCCGGATCGGTGGCATCGGCCTCGACCAGGATGCGCGGCTCGTCCGCCCGCTCGACGCGGGTGCCGAAATCGCTGGGAATCGTGACGAGGAAGGAGATCTCGCCCTTCGCCATCAGGCTCTCGGCCTCGGCCGCGCTCTGCGGCCGCTCGCCGAAGCGATAATAGTTCGAGACCTCCAGCGCCGAGACCACCGCGCGGGTATAGCGATCCTGCCCGAGCGCCAGGACCGCCGCCGGCAGGCCGCGCGGATCGTTGTTGATCGCATAGCCGAAGAGCAGGAGCTGGACGATCGGCACCGCCAGCATCATCGCGAAGGTGATGCGGTCGCGCCGCATCTGCACGAATTCCTTGGCCAGCATGGCGCCGAGCCGGCGGGGCGAGAACAGGCCGATCATGCCGCCCGCTCCTGCGCGCCGGTCATGAACTTGATGAAGACGTCCTCGAGACTGGTCTCGCCGGGCTCGACCTTGATGCCGGCCTCGCTCTTCAAGGGCTCGAGCGCCGCTTCCAGCTTCTCCCGGTCAGTGCCGACGACATGCAGCGTCGCGCCGAAGGGCGCGACCTGCTCGATGCCGTCAGTCGCCTCCAGCGCCCGGATCTGGGCGGGCTTCAGCGCACCATGGACGACGAAGGTGACGAGCCCGGAGCCTTTCACCACCTCCTCGACGGTTCCCGTCGCCAGCATCCGGCCATAGGCGATGTAGCCGATGCGGTGGCAGCGCTCGGCTTCGTCCATGTAATGGGTCGAGACCAGAACGGTCAGCCCGTCCCCGGCGAGGCGATGGATCTCGTCCCAGAACTCGCGCCGCGCCTTGGGGTCGACACCGGCGGTCGGCTCGTCGAGCAGCAGGAGCTTCGGCTGGTGCATGATGCAGGCGGCGAGCGCCAGCCGTTGCTTCCAGCCGCCGGAGAGCGTGCCGGCGAGCTGGTCCTTGCGCGAGGTCAGGCCCAGCCCGTCCAGCGTCTTCGCCACGGCCTCATCGACCGGATCGAGCTCGTAGAGCCTGGCCACGAAGGTCAGGTTCTCGGCGATGGTCAGGTCTTCGTAGAAGGAGAAGCGCTGGGTCATGTAGCCGACCTGGCGCTTGATCGCCGCGCTCTGCGTGCGGACATCGAGCCCGAGCACGGTGCCCTCCCCGGCATCGGGCCTGAGCAGGCCGCAGATCATCCGGATCGTCGTGGTCTTGCCCGAGCCGTTGGGGCCAAGGAAGCCGACGATCTCGCCCGTCGCCACGGCGAGATCGACATCGTCGACCACGGTGCGCTTGCCGAAACGCTTGGTCATCCCACGCACATCGATGGCGAGCGGCGCGCTCACCGCTGCCCCCTGAGCGTCACGTCGACGATCTGGCCGGGCTGAAGCGCCGATTGCGGCCCGCCATCCGGCCGCGCCTCGACCAGATAGACCAGCTTCTGGCGCGTCTGCGCCGAATATATCACCGGCGGCGTGAATTCCGGCTCCGGCGAGACATAGGTCACGGTCGCCGTCAGCCCGGGTGCGCAGCCGTCGCAGCGGACATCGAGCTTCATGCCGGTCGCCACGCCCGAGATCCTGATCTCCGGCACATAGAGCATCAGCTTGGCCGCGCCGTCCGGCAACATCAGCAGCACCGGCGCGCTCGGCCCCGCGAGCTCGCCGACCCGGCGCAGCACGTCGCTGATCCGTCCGGCCGAGGGCGCGACGAGCTGACGCTGCGACAGCCGCCAGCGCGCCTGCGCCAGGGCGGCCTTGGCCTGCTCGACCGCGTTCTCGCTTGCCTTGATCTCGTCCGGCCGGGCCGGCAGGCGCGCGACATCTAGGTTGGCGGCATTCTGGCGCACGCTCGCGGCGGCGACATCGCGCGCCGTTTCCGCCTGGTCGAAATCGGCCTGGGTCGAGACGCCGCGTCGCAGCAGATCCTGCCGGCGTTCCAGCGCCCGCTCGGCCTCGCGCTGCTGCGCCTTGGCGGAGGCGAGATTGGCCTCGATCACCGCGATCTCCTCCGGCCGCTTGCCGCTGCGCAGATTGTCGAGCTGCGCCTGGGCCTGGACCAACCGCGCCTCGCTTTCCCGAACCGCGTTCTCCGCATCCGTCGTCTCCAGCCCGGCAACGACCTTGCCGGCCTCGACGCGATCGCCACGGCGAATATCGATATGCTCGATCCGGGCGATGTCGATCGGGCCGAGCCGGACATATTCGCCCTCGACATAG
Organism: Pseudomonadota bacterium; assembly: GCA_023393655.1. Classification (GTDB taxonomy): domain Bacteria; phylum Pseudomonadota; class Alphaproteobacteria; order Rhizobiales; family Beijerinckiaceae; genus Allobosea. The sequence goes on from JAEWKP010000216.1 coordinate 8,086, forward strand.
CCGGCGATCCGGACTGTATCGCCGCCGCAAGCGGAGAAGCTCCCGGCGATCAGCCCGAAGGAGCAGAGGAAGCCGAGGATCATGATCTTGTCTCCTGCATGCTGGCGATGCTCGCGCGGACATTGGCGCGGATGACGCCGGCGATCGCCTCGCTCTCAGCCGCGTCGATGGTGCTCCAGCCCATGCGCCGCATCACGGCCGGCCGTGCCAGCCGGAAATAGATGACCTGCCCGATCGTCGCGAAGACCGCGAGCTTGGTGGCCTCCGCCTCCGGCTCCACGCCGGTTGCCGCCGACCAGAGCCGACAGAGCTGGCCATGGACCGGCCCGACCAGCCCCTCGTAGAGCGTTTCGAAGGCGGCGGTCGGCTCCATCATCTCGCGGATGACGAAGCGTGCGATGGTTTCGCTTTCCGGCGCCTGCGCGGCGAAGGCGGTGACGCGACCGACGATGCCGAGCAGCAGTTCGACCGCCATCTCCGGCGCGAGCCCGTCGAGCGGCGGCATTGCTGCCGCAGCGCCGAAGACCCGCTGCTTCATCGTCGCGACCACAGCCTCGGCACAGGCCTGGCGCAGGCCCTCCTTGCCACCGAAATGATAGGCGATGCCGGCACTGTTGACCCCGGCCGCCTGGGCGATCTGGCGGATCGAGCTCGCCTCGAATCCGTGCCGCCCGAACAGGTCGAGCCCGGCCCGGATCAACGCCTCGCGCGTCCCCGCATCGTTGTCAGAAATGGCTGTCATGCCGCTTCCATATCATCGCCTGCGATTTCAATCAATCGATTGATTGAAATCGCAGGGGATGAGGCCCGCTGCCTAAACCTGTTTTCGCCCTGCCATGCGGCACCAGCCCCGACATGACTCGCCGTCCATAATGGTCTAAGGCGGCAGCCATCCTTTGATCCGCTCCCCGCCCGATGCTCTTCAACTCCTTCGTCTTCCTGCTTGCCTTCCTGCCGCTGGCGCTCGCCCTTCACTGGGGTGCGGAGCGCTTTGCGCCGAGCTTGAGGCTGCCGGTGCTGGTGGCGCTGTCCTTTGCCTTCTACGGCTATTGGGACTGGCGCTTCCTGCCGTTGCTGGCGCTCTCGATCGGGCTGAACTGGCTGATCGCCGAGGCCTTCCAGAAGACGAAATCGGGAGCGCTGATCACGCTTGCGATCGTCCTGAACCTCGCCGTTCTCGCGGTGTTCAAGTACTTCAACTTCTTCGCCGATCTCGCTGGAATGATTCCCGGATTGCCGGCGCCGAAATTCGACATCGCGCTGCCGCTCGGCATCTCCTTCTTCACCTTCCACCACATCATGTACCTGACGGACCTCAGGCGCGGGCAGGCGCCGCGCTACGATCTCGTCCGCTACGCGCTCTACATCGCCTTCTTCCCGCAGGTGCTCGCCGGCCCCCTGGTGCGCTGGCGCGAGATCATGCACCAGCTCGACGAGCGGCCGTATCAGCGCCCGGACGCGGCCGAGCGGATCGCGCGAGGCCTGCTGCTGCTCACCGCCGGCCTCGCCAAGAAGGTGCTGATCGGCGATCCGCTGGCCGAATACGCCAACCCGGTCTTCGCGGCCGCGGCGGCCGGCAAGGTCATCAGCCTGATGGAAGCCTGGCAGGCGACGCTCGCCTTCACCTTCCAGATCTATTTCGACTTCTCCGGCTATACCGACATGGCGCTGGGCCTCGCTTTGCTCTTCGGCGTGGTGTTGCCGCAGAATTTCGAGGTGCCCTATCGATCGCTCTCGATCCAGGATTTCTGGCGGCGTTGGCACATGACGCTGTCGCGCTTCCTGCGCGACTATCTCTACATCCCGCTCGGCGGCTCGCGCAGCGGCCTGCCGACGCAGATCTGGACCCTGTTCGCGACCATGGCTCTGGGCGGGCTCTGGCACGGAGCCGGCCTCACCTTCGTCGCCTGGGGCGTGGCGCACGGGCTGGCGCTGATCGTCGCGCTGTTCTGGCGGCGCGCCGGCCTGCCGATGCCGGCCGCTCTCGGCTGGGTCCTGACCTTCCTGTTCGTGATGCTCTGCTGGGTGCTGTTCCGGGCGACGAATTTCGAGGCCGCGCTCGCGATCTACAAGGGCCTGTTCGGGCTAGGCCCCATCGGCACTGGCTTCAAATGGCGGGCTTTGCTGCCGGCAGCCGCCTTCGCCATCATCGGCCCCACCGCCTGGAACCTCGTCCATAAATTGCCGCCGGCCCGCTGGCTCGCGATCCTCACCGGGTTCCTGTTCGTCATCATCCTGCTGAAGATCGGCGAAGACGCCAATTATGAGTTCATCTACTTCCAGTTCTGAGCAGGCCGCTCGGGCGGCGAAGTGGACGGGCTTCACCGGCGCCTTCCTCAGCGCAGCGGTGCTGATCTCGGCCGCCTTCCTCGCGGCCGCCTTCCTGATCGATCCTTATGATTCCGGCCGCTCGCCGCTGAAGCTCGGGGAAGGCGTGCGCCCGCAGGGCCCGCGCACGGCCCTGGCGAGCCGCGGGCGCGACCCGCGCTTCACCGGCGCCATCTTCGGCAACTCGCATATCCAGCTGATCTCGCCGGAGGAATTGCGTGCGCAGACCGGCATCCCCTTCGTCTCGTTGATCGCGCCGGCGACCCAGCCCAGGGAGACCTTCGCGACGATCGACTGGTTCCTGCGTCATCACCGCACGGCGCCGCCGCAGGCGATCGTGGTCGGCATCGACAATTACTGGTGCACCGCGAACCCGGCCCTGCCGAACGAGAAGCCCTTCCCGTTCTGGCTGTTGAGCCGCAGCCTGCCTGAGTATCTCGGCGGGCTGATGCGCTTCGACCTGCTGGAGGAACTGCCCCGCCGAATCGGCTACCTGACGTCGGGCGAGGCCGAGCGCGCGCGTCCGGACGGCTACTGGGACTACGAATCGGGCTACGGCGTGCAGGGTTACGGCACCAATCCGGAAATCATCGCCCGGTTGCAGAAGCCGATCGAGGCCGGCGGCGGCAATGTCGACGGCCCCTTCCCGGCGGCGACGGGGCTGGAAGAGCTGATGAAGGCGGCCCCGGCCGAGACCGCGCTGGTTCTCCTGCGCCCGCCGGTCTATGTCACGGCCCTGTCGAAACCCGGCACGCGCGATGCCGCGGCCGATGCGGCCTGCCGCAAGGCCTTTGCCGATCTGGCGGCCCGCCGCCCGCGCACGGCACTAGTCGATTGGCGGGTCGACAGGCCTGAATTGCGCGACCCGAAGCTGTTCTTCGACCATAGTCATTATCGCCAACCGATCGCCAGATTGGTCGAATCCGACATCGCCGAGGCGATCCGCAAGCTGAATTGACGCAAATCCGGCCATTTTCGTCGAAAATCGGCGCCGGACCGCCTGTTTTCACGAAGCCGTTGAAGCCGTGTCGGAAGCGATTGTTCCAGTTGAAACGGATCGCTATAAGGGCGCCAAATCGGCTCCCCTCCCGCGGCACAGCCGATGGGTGCGTGAGTCGACAACTGAGAGAGCGCCCATGTCGAAGCAGATCATCCTCGAGGCGGATTACAAGCCGAGCGATGACGAGCCGTTCATGAACGACCGTCAACGCGAGTATTTCCGCGGCAAGCTCCTCGCCTGGAAGGACGAGATCCTGCGGGAGGCCAGGGAAACCCTGCTGACCTTGCAGAAAGAGAGCGAGAATCACCCGGACATCGCCGACCGGGCCTCGTCCGAAACAGACCGCGCCATCGAGCTGCGCGCCCGCGACCGGCAGCGCAAGCTGATCGCCAAGATCGATGCGGCCATCGCCCGGATCGACGACTCCACCTACGGCTATTGCGAGGAGACCGGCGAACCGATCTCACTGAAGCGCCTGGAAGCCCGCCCGATCGCGACGCTTTCGCTGGAGGCGCAGGAGCGCCACGAACGCAACGAGCGCGTCTTCCGCGACGATTGAGCGGCGACTGGCTTGCCCATCTTTCCGGGAGGCCCCGCGTCGACAGGCGCGGGGCCTTTTGCGTGAAGGCCGTGCTTCGACGACCCGTTCCTTCAGGAAGCGGCCTGTCCTAACCTGGCGGCGATAACCGTCCATCGAGGAGGAAGCGCAGCATGGACCGTTTCACAGGCGGCTGCCGGTGTGGCGATATCCGGTTCGTGGCGTGGGGGCGCCCTTATCGGGTCGGCATCTGCCATTGCCTCGACTGCCGCAAATATCACGGCGCCCTCTTCCATGCGTCGGCGATCTTCCCGCAGGACGCGGTGACGATCGAGGGCGAAGCCCGCGCCTATGACGGCCGCTTCTTCTGCCCCCGCTGCGGCTCCACGGTCTTCGGACGCAGCGGCGACGAGGTCGAGATCAATCTCGGTTCGCTGGATGCGCCGGACCAGTTCGTGCCGACCTACGAGCTCTGGACCATCCGTCGCGAAGCCTGGTTGCCGCCCTTCCCGCTGACGAAGCGCTATGAACGCAACCGCGATGCTGCAAGCCGCTCCGAGGGCTAACGGGGGATCATCGATCATGTGGCGAAATCTGGCTGCCAGCCTGTTTCTGATGCTCACGATCGCGGCTTGCGCCCGCGACGAAGTGCGCTGCCACACGCACAAGACCTCGAATGGCGACCTCACCGAATGCAGCCGGGAACAGGCCGGAAGATTGATCCCGGGCGCCGGCTCGAAGAAGCCCGCATAGCCCCCACGCGCCCGGTGTCGTTGCTCAGCCGCGTGAATTTGCTATGCCTCGCGGCATGATCGCGCTCATCAGGTTCTTCCGTACGCGCCTGAGCCCGCCCTAGGCGCCGGCTTCCCTCATTCGCTGCCGCTCGACCGCGGCCGATTCTGTTTGCCCGGGGGCTGCGTCCCTGCCGGGCGGGAAACCTTACGTCATGACCATCTCTCATCTGCGGAGCGAATGGGCTCCGAACATCACGCGCGAGCTCCTCGCCGGCACCGTCGTCGCGCTCGCCCTGATCCCGGAGGCCATCGCCTTCTCGATCATCGCCGGCGTCGATCCGAAGGTCGGGCTCTACGCCTCCTTCTGCATCGCCGTCATCACCGCCATTGCCGGCGGGCGCCCGGCCATGATCTCGGCCGCGACCGGCGCGATGGCCCTGGTGATGACCACGCTGGTGAAGCAGCACGGCCTCGATTACCTGCTGGCGGCGACGCTCCTGACCGGTCTCTTCCAGATCATCGCCAGCATTCTGAAGCTCGGCAACCTGATGCGCTTCGTCTCGCGCTCGGTCGTGACCGGCTTCGTCAACGCCCTCGCCATCCTGATCTTCCTGGCCCAGATGCCCGAGTTGCTGGGGCGCGGCCCCGTCGTCTACGTCATGACGGCGGCTGGCCTCGCGATCATCTATCTGTTGCCGCGATTGACCCGTGCGGTGCCGTCGCCGCTGGTCACCATCATCGTGATGACCGCGATCTCGATGTATTTCGGCCTCGGTATCCGCACCGTCGGGGACATGGGCGCGCTGCCCAGCGAACTGCCCTTCTTCGCACTCCCGCAGGTGCCGCTCACCCTGGAGACGCTGAAAATCATCACGCCCTATGCGCTGACGCTCGCCATGGTCGGCCTGCTCGAAAGCCTGATGACCGCGGCGATCGTGGACGAGATGACCGACACGACCTCCGACAAGAACCGCGAATGCGCCGGCCAGGGTCTCGCCAACATCACCGCCGGCTGCTTCGGCGGCTTGGCGGGCTGCGCCATGATCGGGCAATCCGTCATCAACGTCTCGTCGGGCGGGCGCGGCCGCCTCTCGACCCTGTGGGCCGGCGGCTTCCTGCTGTTCCTGATCGTCGTTCTCGGCCCCTATGTCGCCCGGATTCCGATGGCAGCCCTCGTCGCGGTGATGATCATGGTCTCGATCAACACCTTCCAGTGGCGCTCGCTGAAGACGCTGCTGATCCATCCGAAAAGCTCCAGCTTCGTCATGCTGGGCACGGTCGCGGTCGTCGTCGCCACGCATGACCTCGCCAAGGGCGTGCTCTTCGGTGTCGTGCTGAGCGGACTGTTCTTCGCCCACAAGGTGACGCGCTTCTTCGCCGTCGCCTCCGAGCGCGCCGGCGAGAAGCGGATCTACCGCGTCGGCGGGCAGATCTTCTTCGCCACGGCCGAAGCCTTTCATGCCGCCTTCGACTTCCGCGAGGAAGAGGTGAAGAGCGTCGTCATCGACCTGAGCGCCGCGCATTTCTGGGACATCACGGCGATCAACGCGCTCGATCGCGTCGTACTCAAGTTCCGGCACCACGACATCGCCGTCGAGATCGTCGGCATGAACCAAGCCACCGCGACCATGGTCGAGCGCCTGGCGGTGCACGACAAGGGCGACGGGGTGCTCGCGGCCGGCCACTGATGGCGAGCGTGCTTTGACCGACATGGGCAAAGCCCCGCGGCGGGAGGACGCGGGGCTTCTGGCCGCCGACCTTATTGAGCTTGGGGAGCGTGGCAGGCAGCCGGGATGGTGGCGGCTCGGGAGAGACCGCCGGCCGGCCGGCGCGGAGACAAGGGGGAGCGTTCCGCGCCGTCCGGGATTTCGGTGGGGAGGGTCGAAAGATCAGAAGGGCAGCAGGATATCCATCACCTGCTGGCCATAGCGCGGCTGCTGGACATCGGTGATCTGGCCGCGGCCACCATAGGCGATGCGGGCCTGGGCGATCTTGGTCGAATCGATCGTGTTGTCGGATTCGATATCCTCCGGCCGGATCACGCCGGCGACGATCAGTTCGCGCACCTCGAAATTGACGCGGATCTCCTGCTTGCCCTCGATCACCAGATTGCCGTTGGGCAGGTTCTGGGTGACGACCGCCGCGACATTGGTCGCCAGCGTCTCGGAGCGGTTGACCGAACCCGCCCCCTCGCTGGAACCGTCGGATTCCAGCTTCAGAAGAGAGGAAGCCTTGGCGCCGTTGGGCAGGAAGGCATCGAGCTTGTTCTCGAAGCCGAAGGCGTTCTCGGCGCCGAGATCCTCGCCGTTCTTGCGGCTGCGCTTGGTCGTGTTGTTGAGCTGGGCCTTGTCGGTGACCTTGACCTTGACGGTGACGAGGTCGCCGACCCTGCGGGCGCGCTGATCCTTGAAGAAGGCGCGCGAGCCGGTGCGCCAGAGCGAGTTCGGCGCATAGGAGGCGTGCGACACCTCCGGCATCGGCATCTGCACCGGCTTGTAGCCCTTGGCGGCGGTCGGGTCCTCGACCGGCGAAAGCGTCGGCGCCTGGCCGACATTGGCGAGGCGGTCGCCGATGCCGCAGGCGCCGAGCGAGGCGGTCAGCAGCAGGAGGCCGGAGAGCTTGGCGAGGCGGTTGGCGGACATCGTCGCGGACATGGCTCTTTCCATGGAGATCACCGAGCGCTGGCGATGCGGCCGGCGGCGGAAGGCTGGACGGAAACCCGCCCGGGACCGCTCACCTTGCCCTGCAGCACGCGCTTGGACTGGGGGTTGGTGATGGAGATGACATCGCCCATCGCACCGGCCTCGTTGGCCCGGCCGCGGAGCGTGAGCAGCAGGCCCGGCGTCTCGTAGACGATGGTGACGAGATCGCCCTTGCCGACGATCTCCTCGCGCTGGACGTCGCTTGCGCGCAGCGGCACGCCGGCGAGCAGGGCGCGGCGCGCGACCTTGTCGATGGCAGCGCGGATATCGCCGATGACCTCGCCGCTCTGCCCCTCGCGCTGGCGGCGCTCGATGACGACATCGTCCTTGCCGAGCGTCTCGCCACGCGCGATGAGGCGCCGGGGCACCACGACCTCCATGGTCTCGACGAGCTGGCCGGAGATGCGCAGCGGCTTCAGCCGCATCGCCATGCTGCCGGGCACTGCGAGCCGGGCCTGCAGGCGCCGCGAGCGGGCGTCGAAGGAGAGTTCGACCACGGCGACGTCGCCCGTCAGCTCGGGCTCGACGGCAATGCTCGGTGCCCCGCCATCGATCGCCAGCGCGAAGATGCGGGCATCGACGCCGAAACGCTCCTGCAGTCCGGTCTTCACGGCGGCTTCGAGATCCATCGCGGTGATGCGGCGGGCAGAGCGCGTCACCACCACCTGCGCGAAACCCTGGCCCCGGAGCTCGTTGGCATCGTGGACGATGCCGGCCGCACGGGCGGCCTCGACGATGCGGGCGACCTGGATCGTGCCGGTCTCGCCCAGCGCCGGCGCCCGGAAGGCCGCCGTCGCAGCAGCCTCGCCGGAGAGGCCGGGAATGAGATCGCCGAAGGTGACGAGATCGCGCGCGAGATTGATCTCGGAGCGCAATTGCAGCCTGGACGGCGGCGCTGCAGCGGCAGGAGCCGCAACGGCGGAGGCGACCGCGACCGCGACCGGCACGGGCTGAGCCTGCTGCGGCGTGGCCAGAGCGGCAGTGCCGGAGAGCGCCAGGGCGATGAGGGAGAGGTGGATCATGATGCGCGCCCCTTAGCCGCGGAACATCTGCGTCGTCGCCGACATCATCTGGTCGGCGGCGGTGATGACCTTGGAATTCATCTCGTAGGCGCGCTGCGCGGCGATCAGCGAGGACAGCTCGGTGACCGCCTGAACATTGCCTTCTTCGAGGTAGTTCTGCTGCAGCGTGCCGAAGCCCTCGCCGCCGCCGAAGCCGTCGATCGGCTGGCCCGAGGCCGCAGTCTCGATATAGAGGTTGTCGCCGATCGACTCGAGGCCGACCTTGTTGACGAAGCGCACGAGCTGGATCTGGCCGAGCTGCTGCGGGGCGGTCTGCCCCGGCACCATCGCCTCGACGATGCCCTGCGCGTTGATGCTGACGCTGGAGGCGTTGTTTGGCACGGTGATGCCGGGCTCGACCTGGTAGCCGTCGCGGGTGACGAGCTGGCCCTGCGCGTCGAGGTCGAAGGAACCGTCGCGGCTATAGGTGGTGCGGCCATCGGGCATGCGGATGCGGAAGAAGCCCTCGCCGCGGATGGCGACGTCGTAGGGCTTCTCCGTCGGGCTGATATTGCCCTGGGTCATGACGCGGCCGGTCGAGACCGTCTTGACGCCGGAGCCGATGAAGGTGCCGGCCGGGGCCTGGGTGTTCTGGTCCGAGGTGGCCGAGCCGGCACGCCGGAAATTCTCGTAGAGCAGATCCTGGAAATGAACCTGCTGGCGCTTGTAGCCGGTGGTCCGGACGTTGGCGATGTTGTTGGAGATGACCTGGACGTTCATCTCCTGGGCCATCATGCCGGTTGCGGCAGTCAGCATGGCGC
>JAEWKP010000245.1 GCA_023393655.1 Pseudomonadota bacterium
TCGTGATCAGCTTCTGCGCCTCGACGGCGAATTCCATCGGGAGCTGCTGCAGCACCTCCTTGACGAAGCCGTTGACGATCAGCGCCACCGCCTCCTCCTCGGAGAGGCCGCGCTGCTGGCAGTAGAACATCTGGTCCTCGCCGATCTTCGACGTGGTCGCCTCATGCTCGAAGATCGCGGTCGCGGTCTTGGCCTCGATATAGGGGATCGTGTGCGCGCCGCACTGGTCGCCGATCAGCAGCGAGTCGCAATTGGTGAAGTTGCGCGCGCCGGTCGCCTTGCGGTGGGCCGAGACGATGCCGCGATAGGTCGAGTCCGACTTGCCGGCCGCGATGCCCTTGGCGATGATCTTCGAGGTCGTGTTCTTGCCGAGATGCAGCATCTTGGTGCCGCTATCGACCTGCTGCATGCCGTTCGACACCGCGATCGAATAGAACTCGCCGCGCGAGCCGTCGCCGCGCAGGATGCAGGACGGGTATTTCCAGGTGATCGCCGAGCCGGTCTCGACCTGCGTCCACGAGATCTTCGAGTTCTTGCCGCGGCAATCGCCGCGCTTGGTCACGAAGTTGTAGATGCCGCCCTTGCCCTCGGCGTCGCCGGGGAACCAGTTCTGCACGGTCGAGTACTTGATCTCGGCATCGTCGAGCGCGATCAGCTCGACCACCGCGGCGTGAAGCTGGTTCTCGTCGCGCTTCGGCGCCGTGCAGCCTTCGAGATAGCTGACATAAGCGCCTTCGTCGGCGATGATCAGCGTGCGCTCGAACTGGCCGGTATTCTGCTCGTTGATGCGGAAATAGGTCGACAGCTCCATCGGGCAGCGCACGCCCTTGGGGATGTAGACGAAGGAGCCGTCGGTGAAGACCGCGCTGTTCAGCGTCGCGAAATAGTTGTCCGTCACCGGAACGACCGTCGCGAGGTACTTCTTCACCAGCTCGGGATGCTCCGGGATCGCTTCCGAGATCGAGCAGAAGATCACACCGGCCTTGGCGAGTTCCTCCTTGAAGGTCGTGACCACCGAGACGGAGTCGAACACCGCGTCGACCGCGACGCGGTTCTCAGGCGCGACACCGGCCAGGATTTCCTGCTCGCGCAGCGGGATGCCGAGCTTCTTGTAGGTATCGAGGATCGCGGGATCGACCTCGTCGAGCGACTTCGGCGAGGCGCCCTTCTTCGGCGCGGCGTAATAGTAGAGGTCCTGGTAGTCGATCGGCGGATAGTTGACGCGCGACCAGGTCGGCTCCGTCATGGTCTTCCAGCGGCGGAAGGCGTCGAGACGCCATTCCAGCATCCATTCCGGCTCGTTCTTGCGGGCCGAGATATAGCGGACCGTGTCCTCGGTGAGGCCCTTGGCCGGCTTCTCGACCTCCAGCTCCGTGACGAAGCCGTATTTGTACTCGGTCACGTCGATCGACTTGACCTGATCGATGGTCTCCTGGACCGCTGCCATTTCTCAGTCTCCAGTGCGGGTTCAAGGCCCGCCGGTTTGGTCTTCGTGTTGCGGAGCGCGTCAGGCGGCAGCCCGGGCGCTCCGATCGGGTTGCGCGGCCACGAGCTTTTCGTAGGCCGCGAGAAAGAGATCGATATCTGCCTCGCAGGTGGTCCATCCGAGCGACGCCCGCAAGGCCCCTGCGCTCATGGAGGGGTCGATTTTCATCGCATCGAGCACATGCGAGCGCTTGACCTTGCCCGAGGAGCAGGCCGAGCCGGACGAGAGCGCCGCCCCGGCAAGGTCTAGCCTGATCAGCACGGTCTCGGCCTTGAAGCCCGGCGTCGCGAAGGCGCTGGTATTGGGCAGGCGTTGCGCTTGCTGAGCGAAGATCGCCGTCTCCGGCGACAGCGTTGCGAGACCTGCCTCAAGGCGATCTCGCAGACCGGAAAGCCGCGCAGCTTCTTCGGCCAGAACCTTGCCTGCGATCTCAGCCGCCGCGCCAAAGCCGATGATTCCCGGCAGGTTTTCGGTCCCGGCACGCCAGCCGCGCTCCTGACCGCCGCCACGCATCGGCTTGTCGGAGAGTTCGAGAGCGCCGGTGCGGAAGACGATCGCGCCGATGCCCTTCGGCCCGCCGATCTTGTGCGCCGACAGCGTCAGCACATCGGCGCCGAGGGCCATGATATCGATGGCGATCTTGCCGGCGGCCTGCACGGCGTCGCTATGCATGAGGCCGCCATGGCGATGCACGATCGCAGCCACCTCGGCGATCGGCTGGATCACGCCGGTCTCGTTATTGGCGAGATGGATCGAAACGAGCGCACGGGCGCCCGGGTTCTCGGCGACGAAGCGGGTAAGCCGCTCGTCGAGCCAAGCGAGATTGACCAGCCCATCCTCATCGACCGGAATCACCTCGACGGCACTGGCCGGGAAACGATGCCCGTCACGCACGCAGGCATGTTCGGTCGCGCTATGAAGGAGGAGCGTCGCGGGCGTCCGCACGCAATCACGGCCGCCATCGCAATCCATCAGGCCGGACGAGAGCACGGCGACATTCGCTTCGGTCCCGCCACTGGTAAAGACGACGGTCGAGGCCTTGGCGCCGACGAGCCTGGCGACCTGCTCGCGCGCCCGCTCCATCGCGGCCCGCGCCGCGCGCCCCTCGCCATGGACGGAAGACGGATTGCCGGGCAGCGTCAGCGCATGCGCGACCGCTTCCACCACCTCCGGGCGCACCGGGGTCGTGGCATTATGGTCGAGATAGGCGCGTCCCGCCGTCACGATCCTGCCTGCTCCATCCTCGTCATCGGCGCCCACTGATACGAAATGCTTGAAATCGCACCTGTGCGCCGTGCTATAGCCGCCCATCCGAACCGGCCGGAACGGTCGAAACGCGGTTCGCCAGAGCGATCCATCGTTTTGTTCTCGACTTGTTCACGGCTGTTAGAACTATTCTAAGCGCTCTTCATCTAGGGCGCGCATGGTGGCGCCGTCAAGGGCGGCCGGGTTTCGAGCAGGCATGCGCCCGCTTTCTGCCCGCCCGCGCCGGCACTGCCGCAAGAAGCGGTGAGACGATGCCAGAGGTTATCTTCAACGGGCCGGCAGGCCGGATCGAGGGCCGCTACCAGCCGGCCAAGAAGCGGGGTGCACCGCTCGCGATCATCCTGCACCCGCACCCGCAATTCGGCGGGACGATGAACAACCAGATCGTCTACAACCTGTTCTACACCTTCGTGAACCGTGGCTTCTCGGCGCTGCGCTTCAATTTCCGCGGTGTCGGCCGCAGCCAGGGCCATTTCGACCATGGCGCGGGCGAGCTTTCGGATGCCGCCGCGGCGCTCGACTGGATGCAGGCGCTGAACCCCGAGGCCAAGAGCTGCTGGATTTCCGGCGTCTCCTTCGGCGCCTGGATCGGCATGCAGCTCCTGATGCGCCGCCCGGAGATCGAGGGCTTCCTCTCGATCGCGGCAATGGCCAACCGGTACGACTTCTCCTTCCTGGCGCCCTGCCCGTCCTCGGGCCTGTTCGTGCATGGCTCGGAGGATCGCGTCGCCCCGGTCAAGGAGGTGATGGCGGTAATCGAGAAGGTGAAGACCCAGAAGGGCATCCAGATCGAGCACACGGTCGTCGAAGGCGCCAACCACTTCTTCGACGGCAAGGTCGACATGCTGATGGAGCAGGTCGGCGTCTATCTCGACGGCAAGGTCGGCCCCGAGATCCTCAAATCCGAGCAGGAACAGGCCTGAGCCTGCGGGCTCAAGGAGACGGGTGCGTCAGCCCCCGGCTCGACGCCATGACGGGTAGCGTCATCTGCGCTGCCCGCGCCTCCGTCAGTATCCAGTCGCGGAACAGCCTGATCTTGCGCTCGCGCTGGCGTTCCGTCGGATAGACGATCCAGTACGCCCATGCGTCGCGCACGACATGCTCGACCGCATAGACGAGCCGCCCGGCGGCGATGTCATAGGCGAAGAGCTCCGGCACCGCCATCGCGACGCCATGGCCGCGCATCGCCGCCTGGACGCTCATCGCCTGCATTTCCAGTGACATCGTCCGCCCGCCCGGCCGAGGCATGTCGAGGCCGAGATCGGCGAACCAGTCCTTCCAGGCGCCTTCGTCGGCGCTCAGCATCGGCGCCCGCAGCAGGTCGGCCGGTTCGCGCAATTGCAGGCGCTCGCGCAGCTCCGGCGAGCAGAGCGGCGCGTAATGGCAATCGAACAGCTTCTCCGCCGTGACACCCGGCCATGAGCCCGGCCCATAGCGCACGGCGAGATCGACGGCTTCGGTGGTGAAGTCGACGAGATGCTGGGAAGTCCTGACCCGCACCGCGAATTGCGGGTTCTCCATCTGGAACTGCGCCAATCGCGGCGAGAGCCAGGTGATCGCCATCGTCTGCAGCGAGGAGATCGTCAGGACCGTCTGGTTCTCCTCGCAGATGTCGCGGAACACCGTCCCGATATCGGAGAGCGCCTTGCCGACCGGGCCGGCGAGCCGCTGGCCGATCGCGGTCAGTACGACCTGGCGCGGCTGGCGCAGGAACAGCGGCGCCCCCACCCGATCCTCCAGCAATCTGATCTGATAGCTGACGGCCGCCTGCGTCATGCCGAGTTCCTCGGCGGCACGGGTGAAGTTCTGATGGCGCGCCGCCGCCTCGAAGACGCGGACCGCAGCAAGAGGCGGAAGCTTGGGCGGCGGCGGATGCGCGGGCATGCCGAAGCATAAGCCCTGTTTATGGCAGGTGACAATCTTCCGCTTTGTCCCCGCGCCCCATCTGGCCCAGATTCATCCTCACAAAGCGGGCGATATCGCCCGCCTCCGAGAGGATCACATCATGACCTGCGCCTCCCATGCGGCGCCGCTGGAGACATCCGGCGGCTCGTCCCTTCTGCACGGCCTGTTCACGGCCTGGCAGCGCCACCGGGACATCGAACGCGTGCAGCACCATCTCGCGACGCTGGACAATCGCGCGCTCTGCGACCTCGGGCTCCCGCGCGACATCGTGGAACCGCCGCACCCGCGCGACGCCGCGGATATCTGGCTCGGCCGCATTCCCGGATGAGGCCGGCAGCGCCTTTCTCGCAAATGCGATTTCCCCTTTTCGGCCCGATGCTCTAGACGACGGCGGAACGACCTCCATCAGATCGCAAGCCGCCATGACCACCTACAAGTCCGATTTCCTGCGCGTGCTCGACGAGCGCGGCCTCATCCATCAGGTCTCCGATCCGGCAGGCCTCGATGCTCTGTGCCGGCAGGGAACCCAGACGGCCTATGTCGGCTATGACGCGACGGCGACCTCGATCCACATCGGCAACCTGATCTCGCTGACCATGCTCTACTGGTTCCAGGAGACCGGCCACCGCCCGATCACGCTGATGGGCGGCGGCACCTCCATGGTCGGGGACCCCTCCTTCCGCGACGACCAGCGCAAGCTGCTGACCGTCGAGGAGATCGCGACCAATATCGAGAGCATCAAGCGGGTCTTCGGCCGCATCCTGCGCTATGGCGACGGTCCGACCGACGCGATGATGGCCAACAACGCCGACTGGCTCTTGAAGCTGAACTATGTCGAGTTCCTGCGCGATGTCGGCCGGCATTTCTCGGTCAACCGCATGCTCTCCTTCGATTCGGTGAAGCTGAGGTTGGACCGCGAGCAGTCGCTGTCCTTCCTCGAATTCAACTACATGATCATGCAGGGCTACGACTTCACCGAGCTCAACCGGCGTTATGGCTGCCGTTTGCAGATGGGCGGCTCGGACCAGTGGGGCAACATCATCAACGGCGTCGACCTCTCGCACCGGATGGGCGGCCCGCAGCTCTACTGCCTGACGACGCCGCTGCTGACGACCTCGTCCGGCGCCAAGATGGGCAAGACGGCCAATGGCGCGGTCTGGCTCAATGCCGACGTCTTCAGCCCCTATGATTTCTGGCAGTATTTCCGCAACACCGAGGACGCCGATGTCGGCCGCTTCCTCAAGGTGTTCACGCGGCTGCCGCTGGGCGAAATCGCCCGGCTCGCTGCACTCGGCGGGGCCGAGCTGAACGAGGCCAAGAAGATCCTCGCCACCGAGATCACGGCAATCGTCCATGGTCGCGAGGCGGCCGAGGCTGCCGCCGAGACGGCGCGCAAGACCTTCGAGGAAGGCGGGCTCGCCGCCGATCTGCCGAGCGTCGCGATCGCACGGGCCGAGATCGAGCCGGGCATCGGCGTGCTCACCGCCTTCGTCAAGGCGGGCCTGGTGCCCTCGACCGGCGAGGCGCGTCGCCAGGTCAAGGCCGGTGGCCTGCGCGTCAACGACCTGGTCGTGACGGATGAGCGCGCCTCGCTCGGCCTCGGCGATCTCACGTCGGAGGGCGTGGTCAAGCTCTCCTTCGGCAAGAAGAAGCACATCCTGCTGCGTCCGGAATAAGGACGTCTGTCATCCCGTGCGCGGTGCAGCGCGAAGCGGTGCGCCGCAGACACGGGACCGCATGACGAGAAGGCGCCTCTTTCTGATGACGATCCCGCGTCAGCGCGGCGTGCCGCAGCGCGTGCGGGACGACACGTTTCAGCGTGGCTGCGTCTGTCTCGGCCGTTGCGCCGGCGCGCCGCCGAGCGGATCGACGAAGCGGCGCAGGATTCCGGGCGCCAGAGCCGACAGCGGATTGATCGACATGGTCGGTGCGCTGGCGGCGCCGGAGATCCGGAAATTCACCGCGAAGAGCCCGCCATACTGGCTGCCGCCGCCGAGCAGCGCGCCGACGACGGGCACCTGCGCGAAGGCGTTGTTGAAGGCATAGCCGGGCACGAAGGTCCCGCCGATATCGACGCGATCGCGGCCGTAATCGACATGCCCCTGCAAGGTGAAGCCGACCTGCTGGCCCCAGATCACCATGTCGGAAACGTCGAGCCGGCTGGCCGAGCGGGTGAATTCGGCCTTGAGCTTGGTGAAGGCGACCTCGCTGACGTCGATGCGCGGCTCGGCGGCGCCATCGCCCGCGAAGGCCCGCGACGACTGCGCGCCGACGACACGGCGCAGCGCCGGCTCATCCCGGACCACGAAGTTGCGGAACAGCAGGTCGCCGCTCTGGTTCTCGCCCGGCCCCAGCGTGAGCACGAGATCGCCGCCATGGGCCTTGTTGTAGAGGTCGAGGAAGCGCAGCAGCGCGCCGCCGTTCTCGGACTGGACGACCAGTTGTCGGCCCTCGCCCTGGCGGCCCTGCCGGGCGGAAACATCGGCCTTGCCGATCCGGCCCTGGAAATTGGCGGAGCGGATATCGCCCCCCCGCTTCACGAGTTTCAGCGTAGCGCTGGTGATCGCCTCGCTGTTGAAGCCGGTCAGGATCGGCACGTCGAGATCGACGTCGTAATCGCCGCCCCTGGCCCCGGACTTGCCACCCTTGCCTGACGATCCCGGACGTTGCAGGTCCTTGATGAAGGGGCGCAGGTCGGCGACCGCGCCCCGCACCGTCAGCTTGACGACGCTGCCGTCCCGCCGCGCATCGACCTTCAGATTGTCACCGGGCGACAGGCGGAATTGCGAGAAACTCGCACTGTCCAGCCCGTTCTGCTTGTTCAGCTCGATCCGCCCCTTGATCAGGGCCGAGCCCGCCTCGAGCGAGAAATCCTCCAGGTCGGGGCCGTCCGCATCCGCGACATAGGCGAAACTGACCTTGGCAGGCCGCCCCGACGGCTTGGTCAGCCCGGGAACGACGCCGTCGAGCGCGACCTTGGCGAGGTCGATCTCGACGCGCGGCGGCTGCTCCGCGCCCTTGCCGAGCGGCTTGACCACTTTCACCGGCAATGTCCCGGAAATCCCGCTATCGGTGCCGAAGCCGCGCCGCTGCCGCGCGGCGGCATCGAGCGCGAGTTGCAGGACCGCCTCGCCCTGCCCCTTGCCATTCTGCTTGAGCTCGACCTGCGCCTTGTCGCCGCCGACCCGCGCATCGCCGCGCAGCGACAGCCCGTTGCGATCGAGATTGACGGCGAAGCTGCCGGCGTCGAGCTTCTCGGTTCCCAGAAGCGTGTCGGAAGCGACGCTGGCGAGCGATCCGCTGCCGGTCACGACGACCTCGTCCGGCTTCAGGTCATCGGCAAGCGGCAGGGTGATACCGACCTTGAGGTCGCTCGTGCCCTTGATCGCCGCCGGATCGATCTTGCCGGGGTTGAACTCCTTCAGGGCCGGGAAGGCGAAGAGCGTCGCCAGCGCATCCATCGAGCCGACCGAGCGAAAGCCGATCCGCGCCTGTGCGCGGTGCACATGGTAGTCGGGCATGGCGAAGCTGCCTTCGCTCAACTGGAGCTTGCGGCCATCGCCGAGCTCGGCCGTGGCCTTGCCGATGGCGAGCTGGACGGTGCTGCCACCGACCCGGCCGGACACGGTCGCATCGACCAGAGGCGGCAGGCCGGGGTCGGGGAGATAACGAACGCGGTCGGCGTCGATCATCACCGACAGCGCGGCATCCGGCATGCCCTCGCCCCTGACCAGGCGGGCGTGATCCTCCGGTGCCAGGTCGAGATCGACCGACAGCGACTTGATGCGCCCCGCCGCGAGCTGGCGCCGCAACGTGCCGTGCACATCCGGCGAGGTGAAGGCAGGCCAGATCGCGAGCAGCGCGCGGGGATCGGAATCGCTCGCCTTGATCGCGAAGCGCTGCAATGGCGAGCCGTTCACCCGCTGCACCATGGCCGACATGTCGACGGAGGCCAGCGGCCCGCGCAACGAAACGGAGTCGATGGTCACCGCATTATTGGCTGGGTCCAGCTTGACCGCAGCCTTCAGGCTGTCGATCTGGACCGGCGGGTCGGCGTCGACCCCCGCAAGCTGGCCCTTGGCATCCAGCGCGATGCGCCAGCCGCCATTATCCTCGCGCAGCGACCCCGTCGCCGAAAGCTGCGTCGCGCCGGCCTTGATCTCGCTGCGGACGATGTTGAGCTCGGACAGGTCGGCGCCGCTCGCCATCTCGATATCGGCCGAATCCAGGGCGAGGGACGAGACCGGGCTTTCGGGAAAGCGCAACGTGCCGGACCGCACCGCGATACGGGCGGTGATCGACTTCTTGCCGTCCGGAGACTGCCGCAAGATGGCGCGCCCCTGCAGCGGCAGGCCCTCGACCAGAACGCCGCCCTTTCCGAAGGCGAGCGCGACCGCTTCCGCCGGCTCGAATCGCAGGATATCGATATCGGCGCGCTGCGTGCCGTCGGCCTCGGTCGACAGATCGACGGCGAGCTCCTTCCAGCGCTGGCCGGTGCGCCCCTTCATCGTCATCCGCGTCCCGCGGTCGGCGATGCGGGTCAGCTTGATCTCGACATCCTCCAGCCCGGCCTTCTGACGCCCTTCCGGGTCGACCAGCGAGAGCCGCGCGCCGTTCATGCCGGCTTCCTCGAGCGATCCGAGAATGCCGTCGCCGCGCGCCAGCGTCGAAATCGCCCCCATGATGCCGGTGAAGGCGTTCCATTGCGCCGCATCCGGGACGCTCGGCTGCGGCGGCGTCTCGGCCGGCGCCGAATCGGCGTTGACCACGAGGGCCCCGTCCTTGGTGACGCCGAGGCGAACATTGACACCGCGCAGGTCGACCGAGACGAGTTTGATCTCGCCCCTGAGCAGTGCGAGCGGCGAATAGCCGAGAACGGCTTCCGGCGCCCGGATCACGGCGCCGCTGACGTGCTGGAACGAAACCTGCCGGACGCGCAATTGCGAATGCCCGTCGATGCGTCCGAGCTCGGCAGAGGCTGCCGTGACCTTCCAGTCCGGCCCCAGGCGCTCCTCGATGGCGCTGGTGATGCGCCCTTCCAGCCCCGACAGCGGTACGATGCCGGTGACCATGAGCGTCGCTGCCGCCCCCGCCAGCACCAGCACGGCAACGGTGACCGCGACGCAGATGGTGACGAGACCCGCCCTGGCGCGCCGCTTCACGATCGCGACATCGCAGGCTTCGCTCGCGGGCAGCGCTTCGCCTTGCCCCGCAGCCACAGCCCTTGCTTCCTGGTCTGCCAAAATCCGCCTGGTCCTCTTCGGCGCCTGCGCCGGCTCGTGTCAGGGTGCGGCCGATCGCCTCTTGCCGCAATCCCCGAAGGCGGCATGCATGTCGATGCGGTCAGACGAAGCGATTCGGCAATCCGGAAACGGAATCGTCCGACGATTCGCAGGCTTTTGCCGCGAGCCGTCCCGCCATGCCGGGTCACGCGCTCCATGCAGCGAGAAGGCGACGAAAGGAAGGCGGCGGCCATGGCATTGCAGGAAGGCGACAAGGCGCCGGATTTCACCCTGCCCCGCGACGGCGGTGGCGAGATCAGCCTCGGCGCGCTGCGCGGGCGCAAGATCGTGCTCTACGCCTACCCGAAGGACAACACCCCGGCCTGCACCGAGGAGGCGATCGCCTTCAATCGGCTGCGCCGGGAATTCGCGGCTTGCGGCACGGAGATCATCGGCGTTTCGCCCGATTCGGCGAAGAAGCACGGCAATTTCAAACGCAAATACGAGCTCGACTTCCCGCTCCTTGCCGATGAGACGCAAGCCTTGGCCTCAGCCTATGGCATCTGGGTCGACAAGAGCCTGTATGGCCGTAAATACATGG
The DNA here is from genome assembly GCA_023393655.1 of Pseudomonadota bacterium. Lineage (GTDB taxonomy): Bacteria > Pseudomonadota > Alphaproteobacteria > Rhizobiales > Beijerinckiaceae > Allobosea. The sequence goes on from JAEWKP010000245.1 coordinate 10,481, forward strand.
GGGTCGAGCGCTCGACCTTTCTGATCGATGCCGAAGGACGCCTCGCCCGGATCTGGCGCAAGGTGAAGGTTGCCGGCCACGCCGAAGAGGTGCTCGCGGCGGCGCAGGCGCTTTGACGTTTTGAAGCATCGCAAGATGCGTGCATGGGCCAGGATTTGCGAAAGATTAACCCTAACAATGTCTGATGAGGGTATCGGCAGCGTTCTTACCGGTCCCGCGTATGCATCCTCAGTCTCAGCCCGCCCCCTCCCTCCCGACCGTCGGCCTGGTCTCCCACAAGACCTATACGGTGCGCCGTTCCACGATGCTCGCAGGGCTCGCCTTGCTCGCGCTGAGCACGGCCTGCAGCGGCGGCGCAGGCTGGTACATCCTCAGCAGGGATGATCTCGCCGCGCGGCTGATCGCCCGCGAGACGTCGCGCCAATACGCCTATGAGGATCGGATCTCGGCGCTGCGGGCCGATATCGACCGCTACGCCAGCCGCGCCCTCCTCGATCAGGACGGCGTCGAATCGCGCGTCGACGAACTTGCCAGCCGGCAGGCCGAGATCGAATCGCGCCAGTCGCTCGTGGCGGCACTCACCGACACCTTGCAGACCAATGGTCTGCTTCCGGCCGCGAAGCTGCCGCTGCGCTCGCAGGTCATCAAGCCCGGCGAGCCGATCCGCGCCTCCGGCGTGACCAGTTTCGCCCCGATCATGCCGGGCAAGCCGACGCCCGCCCCCGAGACGCCTTCGCTGCGCGGCGCCGATAACGGCTGGCAGTCCGGCGAGACACCGCCCGAGCCGCCGGCGAAGCGTGTCGATGCCGCCTTGACGAAGCTTGACGGCGCCATGGCCAGGACGTCGAACGCGCAGCTCTCGACGCTGAAGGAGATGGACGAGACCCTCGCCGCGACGCAGAAGCGCCTGCGCAGCGCGCTTGCCGAAACCGGGCTCGACGCCGATCGCCTCGCCGCACCGGCGGCCTCGGCCGGGGGCATGGGCGGCCCCTTCGTGCCGGTGAAGCTCGACCCGTCGGAGAGCCCCTTCGCGGCCACGCTCAGCGCCCTCCAGCCGCGCGTGGCGTCGGTCCTGCGCCTGCGCGGCGTGATCGGGCAATTGCCGCTCTCCCGGCCGATGGCCGGCGACCACGACTTCACCTCGAATTTCGGCTACCGCACCGATCCCTTCACCCGCGGCCTCGCCATGCATACCGGCGTCGATTTCCGGGCCGAGACGGGTTCCTCCGTCCTGGCGACCGCACCGGGCAAGGTCGTGGTGGCCGAGTACAATGGCGGCTATGGCAACATGGTCGAGATCGAGCATGCCAATGGCCTGAGCACCCGCTACGCCCATATGTCGGCGATCTCGGTCACGACCGGGCAGGTGGTCAAGGCCGGGACCGTGGTCGGCCGGGTCGGCAGCACCGGTCGCTCGACCGGACCGCACCTGCATTACGAAACCCGCATCAACGACGAGCCGGTCGACCCGACCCGCTTCCTGCGCGCCGGCGGCAAGCTGCTCGCGAACGCACTCTGACAAGCCGCAAAACCGAAGAAGGCCCCGCCCCAGGGCGCGGCCGGGC
>JAEWKP010000247.1 GCA_023393655.1 Pseudomonadota bacterium
CGCTGGAGCGTGCTTGCGATCTCCCGTCGGCCGCCGGACGAGCCGGCGGCCGTGTGTGCGCGGATCAGCGCGCGATGCGCATCAGGTCCGGTAGTAGCGCTTGGCGCGGCGCTCGGCTTCCTTGGCCGCTTCTTCCGGCGTCGCCTGGCCGGCGCAGACGGACGCGACCATCTGCACGACCACATACTCGGCGTTCACGGTGCCCGCGGCCTCGTTGATCGAGCCCTTGTAGCCGCTCCAGAGCGCGCGTTCCCAGGTGTCGCGATAGATCAGGATCTTGGGATCGCTCGACCAGACCTTGCTGTCGGCATAGCCCTTGAGCGGCTGCGCCCAGTAGCCCGAGCTGCCGGTCAGCCACTTGTCGTAGTTCTCGCGCTCCATCATGAAACGCAGATAGGCCAGCGCGGCTTTCGGGAACTTGGTGTGCTTGAACGCCATGGCGTTGATGATCAGCGCCGGCTCCGAGGGGCGCCCGAGCGGCCCGACCGGCATCATCGCATGGTTCAGGTCCTTGCCGATCGCCGCGGTCTTCTCGTCCTTCGAATTCTTGATCGAGAAATAGAGCGAGACGCCGTTCTGCGTGACCGAGACTTCACCGGCCGACAGCGCCTTGTTGTTGCTGATGTCGAGCCAGGAGAGCGTGCCCGGGATGAAGGTCTCGTAGAGCGCCTTGGCGTATTTCAGCGCCTCGATCGTCTCCTTGGAGTTGATCGTGACCTTGTTGTTCTCGTCGACCATATGGCCGCCATGGGTCCAGACGAGCCAGTTGCAGAAGGCGTTGCCGTCGCCGACGGCGTTGCCGAGCGCGAAGCCGGCCGGATGGTTCTGCTCCTTGAGCTTGCGGCAGAGCTTGAGGAAGCCGTCCAGGTCCTTCGGGAAAGCGTCGAAGCCCGCTTCCTTGACATGGGATTCGCGATAGACCGCCGGTGCGCCGGAGGCACCCATCGGGATCGAGACCCACTGGTTGGTCTTGTCCTTCTTGCCGTATTTCTCGGCGATCGGGTACCAGCCGCCGTTCTTCTTGCCGAGATCGTCGGCCAGCGCGGTGAGGTCGATCAGCTTGTCCGAGAAGATATGCGGATCATCGGCCCAGCCGACGACGATATCGGGACCGGCGCCGGTATTGGCGGTGACCGCCGTCTGCGGCCGCAGGTCTTCCCAGCCGGCATAGTCGACCTTGACCTGCACGCCCGTCGCCTTGGTGAAGGCCGCGGTGTTCTCGTCGAAGATCTGCTGGTCGAGATCGACGAATTTGGTCGGGCGCAGCACGCGCAGGCTCGCACCCTTCTCGACATCGGCCTGCGCGATGGCCGAAGACAGCGGCAGGGTCGCGCCCGCCGCGAGGCCGGCGCCGCCGATCAGAACGTCTCTTCTGGAAATGCTCATGGAAACCGTCTCCTCCGTTGGGGCGGCGGCGGCCTGCATGGGACCCCCGTCCTGCATGATGATGGGCGTTGACAGCGATCATCCGCCGCCCTGCCTTCGGGGCGGCGAATTTCTTGGAGCCGGGTCCGATCAGATTGAACCGACCCGATCGGAAAGCCGCCTCGGATACTCTGCATCAGGAACGCGTGGCTCGACCGGATCGCATCGCAACCCGATCGGCGCGTGCCCTTAGATGCGCTTGCCGGTCGCGGCGTCGAACAGATGCGTCACGCTGGTGTCGGGCGTGATGCCGATCGTCTCGCCGGGCTTCGCCGAGATGCGCTCGCGGAAGATGCAGGTCAGGTCCTGCCCGCCACAGTGGACGACCACCTGCGTCTCCGAGCCCATCGGCTCGACGACCGAGACTTCAGCCTTCAGGCCATTGGGATCGAGGCGGAAATGCTCGGGGCGGATGCCCAGGACGGCGGCAAGGCCGTCGGAGCCCACCGGATGCTTGCCGATCGGCCAGACCGTGCCGCCCTCGGTCTCGAATCCGTTACCGACGATCTTGCCCTTGAGCAGGTTCATCGAGGGCGAGCCGATGAAGGCCGCCACGAACAGATTGGCCGGGTTGTCGTAGAGATCGAGCGGCGCGCCCATCTGCTCGACGATGCCATCGTGCATCACGACGATCTTGTCGGCCATGGTCATGGCCTCGATCTGGTCGTGCGTGACGTAGACCGTGGTGGTCTTCAGGCGCTGGTGCAGCTCCTTGATCTCGGTGCGCATCTGCACGCGCAGCTTGGCATCGAGTTTGGAGAGCGGCTCGTCGAACAGGAAGACCTGCGGATCGCGCACGATGGCGCGGCCCATCGCGACGCGCTGACGCTGGCCGCCCGAGAGCTGGCGCGGGTAGCGGTCGAGCAGTTTGTCGAGGCCGAGAATCCCCGCAGCCTTGCCGACGCGATCGTCGATCTCGGCCTTCGGTGCCTTCCGGAGCTTCATCGAGAAGGCCATGTTGTCGGCGACCGTCATATGCGGATAGAGCGCATAGTTCTGGAACACCATGGCGATGTCGCGCTCCTTCGGCGGAACGTCGTTCACCACGCGCGGACCGATCTTGATCTCGCCGCCCGAGATGTTCTCGAGCCCGGCGATCATCCGCAGCAGCGTCGACTTCCCGCAGCCGGACGGACCGACCAGGATGACGAACTCGCCATCGTCGATGTCGATGTCGACGCCGTGGATGACCTGCGTCGACCCGTAGGCCTTGCGCACATCGGCAATCTGGACTGAAGCCATGCCGTCCTTCCCTGTTTTCCGTTCCCTGATCACGCGCTCGCCTTTCAGCGGCCCGCGACCACAATCGGTTTCTTGTGACCGAATGATGAAAGCGGACACCGTCTGATCCCGACGATTGTGTCCGTTCCAATCTGCGATAAAGTCATACGATAGAAGCGGCCCTGTCAAGCGCCGCCACAACCTTCGGGATGCCTCAAATTTTGGCTGGCCGAAGGCGCCCGAGGGAGGGGCACCAGCGATGCGGGTACGCGACTTCTCGCGGCCGACGACGCTCAATCCGGACCGGCTTTTCGGCCAGGTCGCCCAGAAGCTTGCCGTTGCGATCATCACCGGTCGCGTCCGGGCGGGCGAGGTCCTGCCGAACGAAGACGACCTGCGCTCCGAGATATCGGTCTCGCGCACCGCCTATCGCGAGGCGGTCAAGATCCTCACCGCCAAGGGGCTGGTCGAGGCCCGCCCGAAGAGCGGCACCCGCGCGGCACCGCGCGAGCGCTGGAACCTGCTCGATCCGGACGTCCTGTCCTGGCAGTTCGAGGCCGACCCAAACGAGAAATTCATCCGCGATCTCTTCGAGTTGCGACGCTTCGTCGAGCCGAGCGCCGCTCGTCTCGCCGCGCAGCGCCGGACCTCCGCCGACATCGCCCGGATCGAAGCCGCCTATCGCGGCATGGCCGACGGCGCGCCCTATGCCGAGGCGACGATCCGGGCCGACCTCGCCTTCCACGAGGCGATCTTCTCCGCCGCCCAGAACGCCGCATTGCAATGCCTGTCGAGCGCGGTCATCGCCACCCTGCAATGGTCGTTGCTGCTCAAGACCGGTGACGAAGCGGCCTATATCGAATCATTGCCCGACCATGAGCATGTCCTGCTCGCCATCATCGACCGCGACGGCGACCTCGCCTCGGCCCGCATGGCCGGCCTCGTCATCGACAGCCTCAACACTACGCTGGCCTCGCTCGGCACGCATTTCGCGACGGAGGCTGGGAAAATCGCCAGAATAAAGCATACTAAATGAGCGCCCCATTCCGCAGCGGGGCGTGATCGGGTAGCGCTCATGCGGCGGCGGGGCTATGCCGTTCCGGCAGGCCGCGTAATTTGATTTTAATCGATTCAGACAAGCCGAATCAACGCCCTTCGCCACATCTCACGGACAGCCAGACAATGACAGCCTCCACCAAGCCTGAAATCGTCCAGACCGGCCCGCTGATGGCCTATGCCGCCGACCAGCTCAAGGCGCGCTTCACCGTCCATGAACTGTGGAAGGCGCCCGACCGCGGCGCCCTGCTGCGCGAGGTCGCGGACCGCGTGCGCGGCGTTGCCGCCGGGGGCGGCCACAACCGGGTCGACGGCGCGCTGTTCGATGCACTTCCGAAGGTCGAGGTGATCTCGAGCTTCGGCGTCGGCTACGACCATGTCGACGCAGCCGAGGCCGGCAAGCGCGGCCTCGTGGTCACCAACACGCCGGACGTCCTCACCGACGAGGTTGCCGACCTCGCGCTGGGCCTGCTGATCGCCACCGTCCGCCAGCTCCCGCAGGTCGACCGCTATCTGCGCGAGGGCAAGTGGCTGCAGGGCAATTACCCGCTCACCACCTCGCTGCGTGGCCGCAAGGTCGGCATCGTCGGCCTCGGCCGCATCGGCAAGGCGGTGGCGCAGCGCATCGAGGCCTTCGGCCTGCCGGTCGTCTATCATGGCCGCTCGCGCCAGCCGGACGTGGCCTATCCCTATTATCCGTCGCTGGTCGACATGGCCGCCGATGTCGACACGCTGATCTCGGTCGCGCCGGGCGGTGCCTCGACCCATCACATCATCAATGCCGAGGTGCTGAAGGCGCTCGGCCCGAACGGCATCCTGGTCAATGTCGGCCGCGGCACCGTCGTCGACGAGCAGGCGCTGATCAAGGCGCTCAAGGACAAGACCATCCTCTCCGCCGGCCTCGACGTGTTCGAGGACGAGCCGCGCGTGCCGGCAGAGCTGATCGCGATCGAGCATGCCGTGCTGCTGCCCCATGTCGGCTCGGCCTCGGTCCATACCCGCGAGGCGATGGGCCAGCTTCTGGTCGACAACATGGTTTCATGGTTCGATGGCAAGGGCCCGCTGACGCCCGTGTCGGAGACCCCATGGAAAAAGGCCTGATCCGCCGGCTGCTGCCTCTGGTGATCCTCGCCGCCGGCGCCCTGCCGGCGGTCGCCCAGACGGCGCCGCTGCCGCGCGGCGCCGACAAGGCACCGGAGGCGATCCGCCGCTGGCTCGGCGCCTGGGACCTCGAACTCGCGGGCGCATCGCGAAGCTGTACGGTCACGCTCCGCGCGGAAGCCGCCGGCAACCGGCGGCAATTGCGGTTCCCCGCCACCTGCCGGCGCGCCTTGCCGGTGCTCGACACCGCCGCCTCCTGGACCTTGGCGGGCGGGCAACCCCAGTTCATGGATGCGGCCGGCAAGGAGGTCATCGGCTTCCAGAGCGGCACGCCCGAGACCGGGCTCGACGGCAAGGGCAGCGACGGCAAAGCCTATCGGCTGGCATCGCGGAATCATCCCCGCATGGCGCCCCGGGCTCCGCAGAACCAGGCGGCGACCGCAGCCCAGCGCATCACGATCGTCGATCCGGCGACGGCGCCAGCGCCCGAGACCCTGCCGGGGCGCTATGTCCTGATGCGCCAGCAGAATCGCGAGGCCTGCCGCCTCCTGCTCTCGCCTCCAGCTGCCGATGGCCACCAGCCCGCCGCCTTCGAGGGCACATGCCCGGATACCGGATTGACGATCTTCGATCCCGTCGGCTGGCGCTATGCCGGCGGCCGGTTGACGCTCGTCGCCCGTCGCGGCCACGGCACCGACCTCGTCTTCGAGAACGGTCAATGGCGCAAGGACCCGGCGGTCGGGGCGCCGCTCCTGATGCGCAAGCTCGCGCCATAGCGCGCATGGCCGACAGAGCCGGCCATGCGGTTCGCTTGGCTACTCCGCCGCGGCGGCCGGGCTCAGCACGCCCCTGCGAATCTGGTCTTCCTCGATCGATTCGAACAGGGCGCGGAAATTGCCCTCGCCGAAGCCGTCATCGCCCTTGCGCTCGATGAACTCGAAGAAGATCGGCCCGACCACCGTGGCCGAGAAGATCTGCAGCAAGACCTTGCTCATCCGGCCGGCCTTCTCGC
>JAEWKP010000328.1 GCA_023393655.1 Pseudomonadota bacterium
GCGCCGGGCCGATCGAGACGACGACCACCTCGGTCGCCTTGCCGGCCTCCTTGAGGCGCAGCGCTTCTTCGACCGCGATCTCGTCGAACGGATTCATCGACATCTTGACGTTGGCGAGCTCGACGCCGGAACCGTCCGCCTTCACGCGGATCTTCACGTTGTAATCGACAACCCGCTTGACGGGCACCAAGATCTTCATCGCCAGATCACCGTTCAGAAAAGATGAGCCTTGCGCCGCAGCGTACCTGACGGCAGGGCAGCGGCATCGCGGCCCTCGGCTGGAATGCGCTGGGACCGTAACGACGCCCGTTTGCGCTTGTCAACGCCCGTTCCGGCACGGCTCGGGGGCAAAACAGCGCGGCTTCAGCCATGGGCGGCCTTGCGCCCGAACAGGGCAATGCTGCGGTGCACGAAGAGCGGGGTCAGCGCGGCGCCCGTCGCCAGCCCGCCGAGATGCGCCCACCAGCCGACATTGCCGTCGGCACCGAAGATGGCCGCGGCGGCCTGCAGCAGGATCCAGCCGCCGAGCGCATAGAGCGCCGGGATGTGGATCGGAATCCAGTTGAAGGCGAGGCCCCAGATCCGGACCTGCGGATAGATCATCAGATAGGAGGCGATGACGCCGGAGATCGCACCCGACGCACCGATCAGGGGCTGCTCCGAGCCTGGATACATGCCGGCATGGAAGAGCGAGCCGCCGAGCCCGCACAGGAAGAAGAAGGCGAGGAAGCGCAAATGCCCCATCGCATCCTCGACATTGTCGCCGAAGACCCAGAGGAACAGCATGTTGCCGACGAGATGGGCGACATTGGCGTGCAGCAGCACATTGGTGAAGAGGGTCGCCCAGGCCGGGACATGGGCGAGCCCTTCCGGCAATTGCGCCGTGCCGAACAGCACCGAGGGAATCATGCCGAAGCCGGCCATGATCGCCAGCTCGGCCTCCTGGCTCGGCCAGAGCTGCAAGGTGATCTGCAGGGCGAGGCAGGCGCCGATCAGCCCGTAGGTGACATAGGGCGTGCGCATGAAGCGCAGCGGTACACCGTCATGCAGGGGAACGAACATGGTGGCTCAGCGGTTCTGGCCGGGCACCCAGAGCACGTCGCCGGCTGCCTTGGCGTTGAGGTAGCGGGAGGCGACGAACAGGAAGTCCGAGAGGCGGTTGATGTATTTCAGCGCGGGCGCGGCGACGGTCTCGCCCTCGGTCGCGGCGAGCTCTGTCATCAGGCGCTCGGCGCGGCGGCTGACGGTGCGGGCGAGATGGAGATGGGTCGCGGCCGGCGTGCCGCCAGGCAGGACGAAGGAGCGCAAGGGAGCGAGATCGGCGTTCAATTCGTCGATCTCGGCTTCGATCCGGTCGACCTGCGCCTGGATGACGCGCAGGGGCTCGAAGGCGAGGGGCTTGTCGGTCTCGGGCGTCGAAAGATCGGCGCCGAGATCGAAGAGATCGTTGCTGATGCGGCCGAGCATGGCCTCGACCGCGGCATCCTCCGTCACGGCATGGAGGCGGGCGAGACCGAGGCAGGCATTGGTCTCGTCGACGGTGCCATAAGCGGCGACGCGCAGGTCGAATTTGGGCCGGCGCGGACCGCTCGTCAGCCCGGTCGTGCCGTTGTCGCCGGTGCGCGTGTAGATGCGATTGAGCTTGACCATGCCATGCTTATAGCGTGGCTGCGGCCGGACGGAAGCGCGTTTGCGGCGTGGCCGGGCTTCAGAAGGTGTAGCCGAGCCTTGCGCCGATATTGGCGGGGCCGCGGCTGGTCGTACCCGGCTTGTCGGAGCAGCCGACGGTGCTGAAATGTTCGAGCGTGGTGACGAGGCTCCAGCGGTCCGAGAGCCGGAAGCCGAGGGCGGCCGCTTCGCGCGTGCCGGTGTTGCAGCCGAGCGCAAGGCGATTCTCCGGGACGACCAGCCCGGTCTTGCCGTCGTTCAAGGCAGCACCGAGGCTGGCCTCGACGAAGACGTCGCGTGTCACGTCGAAGGTCCAGGTCGCCCCGGCATAGGCATAGCGCGTGCCGTTGAGGTTGACGCTCGCGCCCATGTTGAAGCGAGGGATGAAGGCTGCGGCGATGCGATCGCTGAGAGGGATGAGGCGCGGGGACACCAGCTCCGCGCTCAGGTTCGGCAGGCCGCTCTCCCGGCCGCCGGGATTGGCGAGGCCGGCACCGATGCGGGCTTCCCAGGCGGGGACAGGTGCTTCGGTCGCGGGGGCGTAGCTGGAGACAGAGCCGGAGAGGGACCGGGTCTGCGCGGAAGCGGCAGAGGCGGCCAGGCAAACGGCAAGGGACAGCAACGCGACGCGGACCATGGGCCTTCAGCAATTGAGCGTGTGAGCAGGCGTTAGTGAAACACACATACTCGTGTTCGGAATGTGGCGAAGCCCTGAAATCCGGGCTCTCGTCCACAGCGGGTTAAGAATTTCAATCCAATTATTTCAAAGACTTGCGCGCGGTGTCGCAGGCGTTCAGCCGTTGCGCCACCACAACACGATGACGATCAAGACGATGGCGACGAACTGCAGGACGACCCGCAGCCGCATCAACCGCTGCGAGGTGTTGGCGCTGCCGCCGCGCAGCATGTTGATGAGCCCGAGCAGGAGCACGACGGCGACGGCGCCGACCGCGACGGAGACGAGAGTGTTCGAAAACGTCATGGGGATTGGCTTAGGACCATGCGAGGAACTTGGCCAGCGCCGTGATGCGGCTGACGTGGGTCAGCTCGTCGCAGCCGTCTGCGCGAGCGCGCGGCCACGAACGGGCATGGAGAGGTCGCCGGCAAGCGCGCGGCTGATCGCGGGCAGGCCGTCGAGAAGATCGGGCATGAAGGCCTGTGACGGAGGCGGGCGCTGCGGCAGCGCATGGAGCGCGGCGGCCATCACGCGTGGATCGCGCTCGCCTTCGCCGGTCTGGGAGGGGTCGTAGAGGACGTCGACCAGCTTGAGCTCGTCGGCGCGGCCGGCCCGGATCGCCTGTTCGAGGCGCGGACGGACGCGGGGCACGATCAGCGCCGGCTTGTCGAAGGACAGGATCTCGCAGAACGTATTGTAGCCGCCCATGGCGACGACGCAGTGGGCCCGGTTCATCAGCAATTCCAGGCGCGGCTCGAAGCCGAGGCCCTCAAGCTTGGGATTGCGGGCGATGCGCTCGGCGAATTCCTTGCGCTTCTCCCGCGACATGAACGGCCCGAAGACGATGAGCGCGGGCAGGGCGATCGTCGGATCGGCCTCATAGGCCGAGATCACCCAGTCGATGACGCCGGCGCCGTCACCGCCGCCGCCGGGCGTGACCAGGATGAAGGGCTGCTTGGTGATGCGCGGGTAACGGTTCGGCGGCATCGGGCTCGGCACCGCGCGCTTGAGGTAGCCCATGTAACGGAGCTTGTCGGCGAAGCGGTGCTGGCCCGGCAGGCCGGTCAGGGGCTGGTAGACGTTCTCCAGCCCGTAGACGAAGATATCGTCATAGACCGTGTCGAGCGCCTCCAGCGCGCCGTTGCGGCTCCACTCCTCCAGGACGGCGGCGGGCTCGTCGAGCACGTCGCGCAGGCCGAGCACGATGCGTGCGCCGCGCCGGCGCAGGATGTCGAGCGAGGATTTCAGCTCGCCGCGCAGACCGACCGGCTCCTTGTCGACGATGACGACGTCGGGATCGAAGGACAGGACTGTCTGCTTGATAATGTCGGCTCGCAAGCGGATCGTATCGCCGAGGTCGAGATTGAGATGGTGCGGCTCGTAGCTGCCGTCGTTCTGCTTCTCGACGCCCGGAATGCGGACATAGTCGACGCCGTCGCCGAACTGGAAGCTGGAGATGACGGACGAGCCGGAGACGATGATCACCGAGATATGCGGGAAGCTCGCGATCAAGGCATTGGCGATGGCCCGGCAGCGGCGGATATGGCCGAGCCCGAAGGTGTCGTGGCTGTAGATCAGCACGCGCGGCGCATGGGGGCTGCGCGGCGCGCGTTCGGCACCGGCGAGGTCGACGACGTTTGAAGGCATCGGAACGTCGCCCCCCGGAAAGGCCAGACGACCTCTTGGCGAGGACGAACGCAGTTGGAACAATGGAGCGATTATAACCGGTCGTCGGGGACGATCCAAGTCCGTCGGAACTAAACGTGGGTATGGGTTTCGGGATGCCAAGGCCCGTCCCGATACCGCCCTGCTAGCCGATCCCGGGCCGCGCGATAAGCCGGGTGGGATCGATCATGCGGACCGCCGGATGGGCGGTGGCTGCGCTCAGGATATCGGTGAGTGCGGACCAGGCCGTCTCATCATGGTCGCGATGGTGCAACAGCAACCCCAGCTCGATGTCGCCGACCTCGCCTTGCCGTCTCGCGGTCAGCATGGCGATGAGCTCTTCGAGGATGCCGGTGGCCGGGCGTCCGACGCGGCCGCCATGCCAGTCCATGACGTCGACATGGGTGTTGAGCAGGCGCGGGCCACCATCCGGGCCGAGACGATAATCGCGGAAGCAGGAGAGGCCGGCGAAGCCGAGCGCTTCCAGACGCGCCGCGTGGCTCCGGGCGATGCGGTTCCAGGGCGGAACGAAGATCGGCAGGACGGCGTCCCCGAGCAGATCGTGCAGGCGCTGCTGGCCCAACGCGATGTCGGCATCGACATCGGCAGCCTCGCGCTCGGCGCCGAACTCCGATTTCTTGCTGCCGGCGGGTGCGTGGTTCAGGTGGGAAGCGCCGTGCTGGCAAGGCAACAGCAGCGGCATGCCGCGCAGTGCCGGTGCCAATGCAGGCTCGGCCAGCAGGGGGATGACCGCGAGCAGGATCGGTGTCGCGAAGCGCTCGCCCAGATCCGAAAGGCGGTCGAGTGCCGGGCTTGGCGCCACGGCATCGTCGTCGCGCAGCCAGAGGCGGATGGCTCGGTCGGATGTGCTCCAGCGGTCGAGTTCGAGGGCGAGCGCCTGCCATGGCGAGGCATTCATGGCGTGGCTTTCCCGGGGGGCGATTTCAGCTTGGCGCTGCGGTTTCGGAGGGCCAGTGCGAGGCCTTCCGCCAGCCTTTCGGCCGCACGCGCCGGCGTGCGTTCGGCGAGGATGAAGTGGCGGGCGGCCGTGCCCATTCTGCCGCGCAGCGCCCTGTCGCGCAGCAGGCTGGTCAAGGCAGCGGCCAGGGCTTCCTCGTCAAATTCGGGGGCGAGCAAGGCGGTCTCGCCTGCGCGCACCGTCTCTGCGACGCCGCCGCTGTCGAAGGCGACGACCGGCATTCCTGCCGCCTGAGCCTCGAGATAGACGAGACCATAGGCCTCGCCGATGCCGGGCCAGGCGAAGATATCGTGCCGGGCGAGCTCGGCCTGGGTGGCCTCGCGATCGAGCTGGCCGTGCCAGGCGATGCGGCCAGCGGGGAGACCGGCAAAGGCAGCTTCGACCTCGGCACGGCGGGGACCGTCGCCGATGATGCTCAGCGTCCAGTCCTCGCCCCGGCAGCGGTCGAGGATGCGGGCGAGAGTGAGGTAGCTCTGCAGCTTGGCGCCCTCACGCATCATCGCAATGGTGACGAGGCGTGGCGGGCCTGCCGAAGTGGCGGGCCGGAGCTGCTTGGGCAGGGGCGCGACGAAGGGCGGCAGGGCGATCAGGGCCGTGCCCTCGCTCCGCCAGGGTTCGAGCCCCTGCCGATCACGATCGGTGAAGAAGAAATGGACGTCGCCGGTGGCGAGCCCGTGGCGGACAGCCGCCGTATGCCCGGCCCATTCGCCGGTGGCGCGCCGGGCAGCATCGCTCGATTCGGCGGTGACATAGGGGATGCCGAGCGTCGTCGCGACCTCGGGGCCGAGGAGGTCCGGCGAGCGGTAGTAGTTGTGGTAGGTGAACCAGAGATCGGGGCGTGGCCGGCCGGCCTGGTATCCGGCGAGCAGAGCATCGTGCAGGCGGGCGGCCTCGGTTGCGACGCTGGCGAAGCGGGCGGGATCGGCCTCGCGAAAATAGGTCTTCGGCGCTGCGACAGGCTCGACGACATGGCCGAGGCTTTCGAGCGCGGCGACGAGTTGGCGGGCCATGCGGCGGTCGCCGGAGACGCCGCCGTCACCGACCGGGTTGAGCGGGGTGTGGAACGCGATGCGCAAGATGGTCTTCAGGGTCGATGATGCTGTCAGCGATAGGGGTCGGCTGCGTCGCGCAGGCCGTCGCCAAGGAAGTTGAAGGCGAGGATGATCACGATCACGGGCACGACCGGATAGAGCAGCCAGGGATAGAGCGCCACCACGTTGATGTTCTGGGCCTCGTTGAGCATCACGCCCCAGCTGGTGATAGGGGGCCGCAAGCCCAGGCCGAGGAAGGAGAGCGCGGTCTCGCCCAAAATGGTCTTGGGGATGGTGAGCGGCGCCGAGGCGATGAGATGGCTCATGAAGCCGGGCACGAGATGCAGCGCGATGATGCGGCGCGGCTTGGCGCCCATGAGCTGGGCGGCGACGACATAATCCTCCTCGCGCAGCGAGAGCAGTTTCGAGCGCACCGAACGGGCAAGCCCGGTCCAGTCCATCAGGCCAAGGATCACCGTGATGCCGAAATAGACCAGCAGCGGGCTCCAGGTCGGCGGCAGGATCGAGGCCAGCGCCAGCCAGAGCGGGATATGCGGCAACGACTGCACGATCTCGATGATGCGCTGCACGACGAGATCGATCCGGCCGCCATAATAGCCGGCGATGCCGCCGATGATCACGCCGAGCACGAAGGAGACGGAGACGCCGAGCAGGCCGATCGAGAGCGAGATGCGCCCGCCATAGAGGATGCGCGAGAGCATGTCGCGGCCGAGCCGGTCGGAGCCGAGCAGGAAGAAGGTGCCGCCCTCGGGCGCGCAGACGAGGTGCCGGTTGCCGGGGATCAGGCCCCAGAAGTCGTAGCCATCGCCCTTGCAGAAGAAGCGCAGCTTCTGCGGGCGCGTGCTGTCGACCTCGTATTCGCGCTTCAGGTTCTCCATGTTGAGGCGCATCGTGTACGGGTAGACGAAGGGGCCGATGAAGCTGCCTTCGTGGAAGAGGTGGATGCTCTGGCTGGGCGCCCGGATGAAGTCCGTGTTGCGCGTCGTGTAGTGATAGGGCGCCAGGAACTCGGCGAAGGCCGCCATGGCGTAGATCACGAGGATCACCACGGCGGAGACGACCGCTAGCTTGTGCTTGCGGAACTTCCACCACATCAGCTGCCATTGCGAGGCGAGGTAGACCCGCTCCTGCTCCGGCGTCATCGCCTCGGTGGCATAGGGTTCGAACGGGGCCGTCGAGACCTCGTGGGGCAGGGCCGCGCCGTCCGGCGGAAGATGGTTGAGCGTCGTCGCCTTCACTTGGTCGCGGCTCCCTGGAGGCGGATGCGCGGATCGAGGATGGCGAGCGCGATATCCGAGATCAGCACGCCGATCACGGTCAGGAAGGAGAGGAACATCAGGAAGGAGCCGGCGAGATACATGTCCTGGCTCTGCAGGGCGCGGATCAAGAGCGGGCCGGTGGTTTGCAGCGAGAGCACGATGGCGACGACCTCGGCGCCCGAGACGATCGAGGGCAGGATGTCGCCGATATCCGAGATGAAGAAGTTGAGCGACATGCGCAGGGGATATTTCCGCAGCGCCTTGCCCGGCGGCAGGCCCTTGGCGCGGGCCGTGACGTAATATTGCTTCTGCAACTCGTCGAGTAGGTTGGCGCGCAGCGCCCGGATCATGCCGGCGGTGCCGCCGGCACCGATGATGATGACGGGAATCCAGAGATGCTCGAGCACCGACTTGAGCTTGGCCCAGCTCATCGGCTGGTTGAGATAGGCGGGATCGACGAGGCCGCCGATCGAGGTGCCGAACCAGATATTGGCGAAATACATGAAGACCAGCGCCAGCAGGAAATGCGGTACGGCAAGCCCGACGAGGCCGAGGAAGGTGAGGCCGTAATCGCCCCAGCTATACTGGTGCGTCGCCGAGTAGATGCCGATCGGGAAGGCGACGATCCAGGTGAAGATGATGGTGGCGAAGGACACGATCATGGTCAGCAGCAGGCGGTCGCCGACGATCTCGCGCACCGGGCGCTGGTACTCGAAGGAATAGCCCATGTCGCCCTGGATCAGGCCGGCGACCCAGCGGACGTAACGTTCCAGCGGAGGCTTGTCGAAGCCATATTCCTTCTTGAGGAACTCGATGCGGCTCATGTCCGCCTTCTCGCCCTGGGCCTGCATCTCGGCGGCGAGCGTCTCGAAATAATCGCCTTCAGGCAGGTTGATGACGGTGAAGATCAGCGCGCTGGTGACGATCAGCGTCGGGATCATGAGCAGGATGCGCTTGAGGATGTAGCGGATCAGCACGCGTCAGGCCTTGGTCTCGGCTCGGTCGAACCAGAAGGTGTCGGGCATGTAGCGGCCGATGAAGGCACCGGGCTCGAAGCTGTAGAGGCCTTTCTCGGGCACGTTGCGCAGGTCCCTGGAGACGACGATCGGCTGCAGCGTGCTGTTGATCACGCCGATGGTGAAGAGCTGCTCGGCATTGATCGCCAGCATCTTGTGCCAGATGGCGCGGCGCTGGTCGCGGGTCGAGCTGACGCGCCATTCCTCGTAGAGCCGCACGAGCTCGTTGACCTCCGCAAGGGCCGGCCGTTCGCCTTCGCGGCCGCTGTTCTCGACGAACTGGCCCCAGCGCGGCCACTGGAACTGGGCGGAAGAGGTCGGCGCCAGCGCATCCGGCTCCATGTCCGAGGTGACCAGCGCATTGTCCATGCCGGCCCAGGCCGACATCACTGTCTGGCCGGCGAGGATGCGGCGGCGGAAGACGTCGCGCTGGGTCGAGCGGGGATAGATCTTCATGCCGACATCGAAGAAATCCTGCTTGAGCAGGTCGAGGATGTCGGTCTCCTCGGTGTTCTCGCCGGCGGTCTCGATGGTGAATTCCAGCCGGCGGCCGTCCGGCAGCAGGCGGATGCCGTCATCGTCGCGCCTGGTCAGGCCGATCTCGTCGAGCAGGCGGTTCGCCAGCGCCGGATCGTGCTGCGTCCAGAGCGCGGCGAGCTTGGCGTCGTAGAGTGGGCTTTCGGGCAGGGCGGTGTTGCCGCTCTCGCGCGCCAGTCCGAAGAAGATGACCTTGTTGACGTCCTTGCGGTTGATCGCGACCGAGATCGCCCGGCGATAGCGGACATCGCGATTGAGGTCGCGCCAGACCGGGTCGATGGCGTTCAGGTTGGGGAGCAGGGCGAAATAGGCACCCTCGGCCCGCTTCCACAGCCTGACGTCGAAATTCATCCGCTTCGAGGCTTCCTTCAGGAAGGTGTAGTTGTCGAAGCGGATATAGCGGGCCTGGAGGTCGGACTCGCCGGCCGCGGCCTTGGCCGGGATGAGCGAGCTCGTGCCGATCGTCAGCGTCACCTGGTCGGCATAGGGGAGCTGGCGGCCGTTCCTGTCGATGCGGTGGAAATAGGGGTTGCGCTCGAAGACGAACTGCTCGGCCGGCAAGGGCGTGGTATTGCGCCAGGGCTCCAGCGTCGGCAGCTTCGGGTTCTCAGGCCGGTACATGCGCGAGAGCCGCTCATGCAGCGCGCCCCAGTCGCGGACATGGTGCTCCTTCACCCGCCGGGCCAGTTCGTGCTTGGGAGCGTGGCGTTCGTGGAACTGCTTGAGATAGTTGGAGGCCATGAAGATGTAGGTCGGCTGCGCGCCCGCCAGCGCCGGCAGGAAGATCGGGTTCGGCGTCTTCCAGCTGTAGCGGACTTCCGTCTCGCTCAGGATCTCGAAGCGCGGCGGTTCATTGGCCGAGAACAGGGCCTGCGGCGGGCCGCCCGGCGAAAGCCGCTTGTTGTTGGCGATATCCTCCCACCAGTAGCGGAAATCCTCGGTGGTGAAGGGCGAGCCATCCGACCAGCGATGGCCCTGGCGCAGCTTGAGGGTGAAGATGCGGCCATCCTCGACCTCGCAGCTCTCGAGCAGGTCCGGCACGAGCTCGAGATTCTCGTCATAGACCATCAGGCGCGTGTAGCCGTAGAGCGTCATCATGCGGATGTCGCGCTGGTCGCCCATCAGCATGCGGATATCGCCGCCATGGCGGCCGGGCTCACGGCCGAGTGCCGCCAGATCGATGATGCGTGGATTGGCGGGCAGGCGCGCGGCGACCGGAGGCAGGGTGCCGGCCGCGATCCGATCCGCGAAGAACGGGCTGTCGATCGCTGGGCCCGAGAACGGCGCGGCCTGCGCGAGGCGAGGCAAGGTGGCTCCCGCGAGAGTGGCGGAGCCGAGCAGCAATGCGGTGCGGCGGGTCGGGTGCGGGGCACGGCGCGTCATGGCACCAGCTCCCGCATATCGGCATTGGGACGCGCCAGCACGAAATGGCCGTTGCCGAGCGGCAGATGCGTCAGGGCGCCCTCGTCGGGCCCTGCCTTGAAGGCCTTGTCCCAATGGCTGTCGTCGGAGGCGCCGCCGGGCGCGGCCAGCTTGAAGTCCAGCCTGCGGTCGAGATCGGCGAAGGGCACGGAGCGCAGCAACGCCCGCGTGTAGGGATGGGCGGGGCGGTCGAAGAGCGCATGGCGCGGCGCCAGTTCGACGATCCGGCCATTGGCCATCACGGCAATGCGGTCCGCCATGTAGTTCACCACGGCGAGATTATGCGAGATGAACAGGAAGGTCAGCCCGCGCTCGGCCTGCAGGTCCTTGAGCAGGTTGAGGATCTGCGCTTGCACGGAGACGTCGAGCGCCGAGACCGGCTCGTCGCAGATGATCAGGTCCGGGTCGAGCGCGAGCGCGCGCGCAATGCCGATGCGCTGGCGCTGGCCGCCGGAGAAGGAATGCGGATAGCGGTTGAGGAACCGCATATCGAGCCCGACATCCTGCATCAGGGTCCGCACCCGTTCGTCCTGCCCGGCCTGATCGCCGCGGCCATGGATGACCAGCGGCTCGCGCACGATGTTCATCACGGTCATGCGCGGCGACAGCGACGAGACCGGGTCCTGGAAGATCATCTGGACGCGCGGGCGGAACTTGCGGAGATCCTCGCCCTCGAGGCCGAGTACGTCGATCCGCTCGCGCCCGTCGTCGAAGGCGATCTCGCCGGAATCGGGCGTGACCGCCCGCATCACGATCTTGCTGACCGTGGTCTTACCGCAGCCACTCTCACCGACGAGGCCGAGGCATTCGCCGCGCCGGATGTCGAAGCTGACATCGTTGACGGCCTTGACGCTGGTCTGGCTGCCCTTGCCGAAGAAGCTGCGCGCGCCCGTGACATAGGTCTTGTGCAGGCTGCGGACGCTGAGCAGCGGGGCTGCCTCCGCCG
>JAEWKP010000399.1 GCA_023393655.1 Pseudomonadota bacterium
CGATCCGCCGGGTGTATTGATTGGTGGCGCACGAAATGACGACGGCACCTCAGTGCAGTCCGCCGACGCCGATATAGCGTTCCAGGACATCGGCATCCGTCCGCAGCGCGTCGGGCTTGCCCGACCAGACGATCCGGCCGCGTTCGAGGATGATGACGTCATCGGCGAAGGCCAGCGCGCTCTCCAGCCGCTGCTCGACGAAGAGGATGGTCATCGCGCCGCTCGCGGCGAGACGGCCGAAAGCCTCCATCAGCATGTCGCAGATCACCGGCGCCAGGCCCTCCAGCGGCTCGTCGAGCAGCAGCACCGAGGGCTGGCCGAGGATGGTGCGCGCCGTCGCCAGCATCTGCTGCTCGCCGCCGGAGAGTTGCGAGCCGAGATTGCGGCGGCGCTCGCCGAGGCGCGGAAAGAGCGCATAAGCCTCCTCGATCGCGCTGCGCGGGCGGCCTTTCAGTCCGGTGAAGAGGTTCTCCTCTACCGTCAAACCTTTGAAGATCTCGCGGGTCTGCGGGACGAGGCCGATGCCGCCATGGGCCCGGGCCGCCGTGCCGAGCGCGGTGACGTCCTGCCCGCCCAGGCTGATGCTGCCGGCATAGCGGCGGGTCAGGCCCATCAGGCTCGCCATCAGCGTGGTCTTGCCCATGCCGTTGCGGCCGAGGATGGAGAGGCGCCCGCCAGCGGGCACGGAGAATGAAACATCCTCCAGCACATGGGTCTGGTCGTAGCCGGCGCTCAGGTTCCGGACGTCGAGATCAGCCGCCGGCATGGGCATAGCTCCCGAGATAGGCTTCGCGGACCTTGGGGTCTCTCGCGACCTCGGCCGGCAGACCCTGAAAGATCAACTCGCCCGCGGCCAGCACGACGACACGCTTGGCGAAGCGGAAGACGAGATCCATGTCGTGCTCGATCATCAGCACGGCGAGCGAGGCGGGCAGCCTTGCCAGCGCCTCCTCGATGCGCGGCGTGTCGCTGGAGGGCACGCCGGCAGCGGGCTCGTCGAGCAACAAGACCTTAGGGCGCTGCGCCAACGCGATCGCGATCTCCAGCAGGCGCTGCTGGCCATAGGCGATCGTCGCGACCTTGCGGCGGGCGACCTCGGTCAGGCCGAGCGTGGCAAGGATTTCGGCGGCTTCGTCTGTCGCTGCGGAATCGCCATGGAAGCGGGCAAGGATGCGCGTTGCCCGGCCGAGCCGCTGCAGAATGGTCATGACGACATGTTCTTCCGGCGTCATGTCCGGGAAGAGGCGCGTGACCTGAAAGGTGCGGACGAGGCCGCGCCGCACGCGCTTCACGGCACCCAGGCTCGTGATGTCCTCGCCCGCGAGATGGACGCTGCCGGCGCTTGGCGGAATGCGACCGGTGACGAGGTTGACGAAGGTGGTCTTGCCGGCGCCGTTCGGGCCGATCAGGGCGAGGCGCTCGCCCTCGTTCATCGCCAGCGAGATGTCGCTGTTGACCTTGAGCCCGCCGAAAGCCTTGGAGAGATGTGAGACCGCGAAGACCGCGCTCATCGGTCGGCGCTCCAGCGGTCGCGCGTCAGCAGGCGGGCGAGCTCATCGAGCGTGCCGGAGAGCCCACGCGGGGCAAAGAGCACGATCGCGATCAGCACGGCGCCGACCAGCGTCATCCAGTGGAACGGGTTGATCGCGGCGACGATGTGCTCGAGCGCCATGAAGATCACCGTGCCGATCAGCGCCCCATAGAGATGGCCGATGCCGCCGAGCACCAGCATGACCAGCGCATTGGCGGAAACCTCGAAGCTCACGCTGTCGAGCCCGACGACCTGCGTCGCGATGGCGGCAAGCGCGCCGCCCGTGCCGGCGACCGCGCCGGAGATCACGAACATCTTGAGCAGGACCGGGAAGGCGTAGATGCCGAGCGCGCTGATCCTGAGCGGGTCTTCCTTGAGGCCGCGGCAGACCATGCCGAAGGGCGAGCGCGTGACGAAGCGCAGGACGGCGAGGACGATGAGGAGCAGGCCAAGGCCGAAGAGATAGGCGCTGCGTCCCCAGAGATCGAACTCGAACAGGCCGAAGAGCGGGGCCGGGCTCATGCCGGAGAGGCCGTCGCTGCCGCCGGTGATCGAGGAGGCCTTGTTGGCAGCCTCGTGCAGAAGTTGGACGATGGCGATTGAGAGCACTAGCTGCGGCAGGCCATGGGCGCGCAGCATGATCGCGCCCATGAGAAGCCCCATGATGGCGCCCGCAGCGGCTCCGATCAGGATGAGCAGGATGGGGTCGGTGATGCCGTGCACGCAGGCGATGCCGGCGGCATAGGCGCCGGCGCCATAAAGCGCACCCTGGCCGAGGGAGGCGATGCCGCAATAGCCCACGATCAGGTCGAGCGAGAGCACGAGCAGCGCGATCGAGATCACGCGAGTGAGGAAAGCGAGGTTGTCGGGAAAGAGCCAGTAGCCGGCGAGCCCTGCGAGCGCGATCAGGGCGAGGCCGAGGAGGTCACGGCCGAACGTGCGTGCTGCGGGGGTGAAAGCGGGCATGGTCGTTGCGCTCGCCATGCTACTGCGCCCGCCCCATCAGGCCGCGCGGGAAGGCGCAGACCACCATGATCACCGCGAGATAGAAGAAGAAATTGCCGAAATCCGGCACGAGGTAGCGCGCGGTGACGTCGATGGCGCCGAGCAGCAGGCAGGCGGCGAGTGCGCCGGGAATCGAGCCCGCGCCGCCGACCGAGACGACGACGAGGAAGGTCACCATGTAGCGCAAAGCGTAGTAGGGCTCGATCGGCAGGAATTCGGCCCCGACCACGCCGCCGAAAGCCGCAAGCCCGATCGCCAGCGCGAAGCTCGCGGCATAGATGATCTCGGTGCGGATGCCGAGCGTGCGCGCCATCGGCGCGTTCTCGACGGCGGCGCGCAGATGGATGCCGAAGCCGGTGCGCTCGATCAGGAACCACAGGCCGCCCGCGACGATAAGGCCGCTCGCGATGACGAAGAGCCGGTGGCCGGCGATGCTGCGGAAGCCGAGATCGACCGATCGGGCGAGTTCAGCCGGCAAGGGAATCGTCTTCAGGGTCGGCCCGAAGAAATAGTTGGTGATGCCGATGACGCAGAAGGTGATGCCGATCGTCATCAGCACCTGCGAGAGCTCGCTGCGGTCATAGATGCGGCGATAGAGCAGGCGTTCCAGCGGCACTGCGATGATGACCGTGCCGATCATGGCGAGGATGATACCGAAGGCATAACCGAGGCCGAGATCGCGCGCGGCGTAGGAGGCGATGTAGCCGCCGATCATGGCGAAAGCGCCATGGGCGAGGTTCACCACCCGCATCAGGCCCATGGTCAGCGACAGGCCGATGCAGATGATGAACAGCGCCATGCCATAGGCCAGCGCGTCCATGGCGATGCTCAGCGCGGTCTGCATGCTGCGGGCCTCGTCGAACGGGAGCGGAGGGCGGGAGCGTGCCGCTCCCGCCGCGTTTCAGGCTTGGGGCCGTTACTTCGTCAGGCCGGAATCCTTCTGCTCCGGAACGCTGGCGATCTCCTTATTGATCCAGCGGCCCTGCGCGTCCTTCGCGACTTCGCGCAGATAGATCGTCTGGGTGATGTGGCGGGTCTCGGGATCGATCTTGACCGGGCCTCGCGGGCTTTCCCAGCCGAGACCCTTCACGGCCTCGACAGCCTTCTCGGCATCCTGCTTGCCGGCGGTGGCCGCGATCATCTTCGAGATTACGAACATCCCGTCATAGGCGCCGACAGCGGGGAAGGAGACGAGGTCGGGCGCGCCAATCGCCTTTTCGGCGGCGGTGACGAAGCGCTTGTTGATCTCCGATTCATGCGAGACCGCGTAGTGGAACGAGGTGATCAGGCCGGCTGCCGCCTCGCCCAGGGCCGGCAGGTCCGATTCCTGGGTCAGGTCGCCCGGCGCGAAGAGCTTGACCCCAGCCTTCTTCAGGCCGGTATCGCTGAAAGCCTTGACGAAGCCGAGCGTCGGCGGGCCGGAGGGCAGGAAGGCGAAGACGCCCTCGGCCCCGGCATCGCGGATGCGCTGCATGATCGGGCTGAACTCGGTGGTGTTCAGGGGAATGCGGATCGCTTCCTTGACCTCGCCGCCGGCCGCCTCGATCGCCTTCTTGAAGGCGGTCTCGGCATCGACGCCCGGGCCGTAATCGCTGACGATCGAGACGAATTTCTTGACGCCGCGCTCCACCGCCGCCTTGCCGAGAGGCGTCGTGGTCTGGGACAGCGTGAAGGAAGTGCGCACCACCAGCGGCGACGAGGTCATGATCGCCGAGGTCGCGGCGTTGAAGATCACCAGCGGAACATTGCCCTGCTTCAGCAGCGGGGTGATCGCCATCGCGTCCGGCGTGAAATAGACGCCGCCGAGATATTGCACCTTGTCGCGCACGATCAGCTCCTGCGCCAGCGCGCGGGCCTGCTGCGGATTGGCGGTCGGCAGGTCGCGATAGACCAGCTCGATATCGTGGCCGGCGACGGTCTTGCCGTTCTGCGCCAGCCAGGCCTCGGCACCGGCCTGGAAATTCTTGCCCTGCAGGGCGAAGGGGCCGGAGAACGGCCCGATGATGCCGACCTTGATCGTGTCCGCCATGGCGGAGGCGCTGAGCGTGAGCGCCCCGGCGAGGGCCAGCGCGCTGGCCGGCAGCAATCTGTTCAGGAAACCCTTGGTCATTCCATCTCCTCCCGATCCTGCCTGCGATCCCGCAAATGCCTTGCGTGGGTCGAAGCTCTAGCTGCTCGGGCCGGTCGCCGCCATGGCGCCGTGCCTCTTGTTGTCACCAACGCAATTTTCTGCCGCGAGGACAATGCCCTCAATAAGGCAGGCCGACATAGTTCTCGGCGACGGCGGTGGCCGCCGCGCGCGAATGGACGAGGTAGTCGAACTCCGCCTGCTGGACGCGCTGGTCGAAGCCGTCGCGCTCCGGGAAGCGATGCAGGAGGTTCGTCATCCACCAGGAGAAGCGCTCGGCCTTCCAGACGCGGGCGAGCGCGCGGGTGGAATATCCGTCGAGCCCGGCCTTCGAGCCGTCGCGATAATGCTCGCGGAAGGCGTCGAAGAGATAGCGGATGTCGCTGGCGGCGAGATTGAGCCCCTTGGCGCCGGTCGGCGGCACGATATGGGCGGCGTCTCCCGCCAGGAAAAGCCGGTCGAAACGCATCGGCTCGGCGACGAAAGAGCGCAGCGGCGCGATGCTTTTCTCCAACGAAGGACCGGCCTGCAGGGCGTCGGCGACCTCAGTCGGGAGGCGGCGGCGCAACTCGTCGAAGAATGCGTCGTCGGACCAGTTCCCGACCTTCTCCTCAAGTGCGACCTGGACATAGTAGCGGCTGCGCTCGGCCGAGCGCATGGAGCAGAGCGCGAAGCCGCGCTCGTGATTGGCGTAGACCAGTTCATGCGCGGCCGGCGGCCGGTCGACCAGCAGGCCGAGCCAGCCGAAGGGAAAGACGCGCTCGAAGGTCTGCAATGATCTCGCCGGAACGGAGGCGCGGGAGGCGCCGTGATAGCCGTCGCAGCCGGCGATGAAATCGCAGTGCAGCTCCTGCTGCTGCCCGTTCGCCTGGAAGGTCACGCGCGGCGCAGCGCCGTCGAAATCATAGAGCGCGACGTTCTCGGCTTCGTAAATCGTGGGGCGGCCGAGGGCGTGGCGGGCTTCGATCAGATCGCGGGTCACTTCGGTCTGGCCGTAGACGGTGACCGTCCTGCCGCCGCTGAGGTCTTTCAGATCGAGGCGATGGAGCGTGCCGCCGAAGGCGAGCGAGAAGCCGTCATGGACGAGACCCTCATGATCGAGGCGCTCGCCGACGCCGGCCTCGTGCAGGAGATCGACCATGCCTTGCTCGAGCACGCCGGCACGGATGCGCGAGAGCACATAGTCGGCGCTGCGCCGTTCGATGATGACGTTGTCGATGCCGGCGCGCGACAGGAGCTGCCCGAGAAGCAGTCCCGCGGGTCCGGCGCCGATGATGGCGACCTGCGTCCGCATTGTTCTTTTTTGCCTCCCGCGATCTTACGGTTTGCACCGTTCGATCCGCAGGTTGATGCTAACGCTTTCACTGACGTTGACGGAATGGAGGATTCGCGCATTGTCTTGGACAAATCGATCGCGAGTGCGACATGCCCAGCCGAAGCGTCCCCGCCTACTGGCTTTATGGCGAGCGCCTGACGGAGCGTTTCCCGGATGCGCTGCATATCGAGCCGATCGTGGCGCGCAGCTCTCTGCATGGCTGGACGATCCAGCCGCATATGCATCACGATCTCTTCCAGTTCTTCCTGGTGACTGCCGGGGGAGGGCGCACGCGCGTCGACGGGCGCGAGTATGCCTTGTCGCCGGGCTCGGTGCTGCTGCTGCCGCCCTCGACCATCCATGAATTCGCCTTCCTCGACGATACCGACGGCTTCGTCGCCAGCGCGGCCGCGACCTCGCTGAAGCGCCTGTTCGGCAACGAGCCGGAGGCACGTGCGCTTCTCGGCAGCGCGGCGGTGCTGCATGTTCCGGTGGGCGGGGAGTCATATGCCGGGCTCGATGCGACGCTTCGGCTGGCGATGAGCGAATTCGCCGCCAACCGGCCGGTGCGGGAATTTTCGCTCGGCGCCTATGCCGATCTGATCGCGGCCTGGTTCGTGCGGGCGATGCGCGGGGCGCGGGCTGTCGCGGAGCCGGTGCGGGATGCGCGGGCAGAGCTTGTCCGTCGCTTCGTCGAGCAGGTCGAGACTCGTTTCCAGCATCATGATGCGCTGACGGATTATGCGCGCATGCTCGGCACTTCGGTGCCGCATCTCTCGCGTTCCTGCCGTAAACTGCTCGGTCGTTCCGCCGCGCGGGTGATCCAGGACCGGCTGATGATCGAGGCGCGGCGCGACCTCGTCTATACCGCGATGTCGATCTCGCAAATCTCGTTCCGGCTGGGCTTTTCCGATCCCGCCTATTTCTCGCGCTTCTTCGCCAAGCGGGCGGGCGTGTCGCCCTCGGATTACCGGGCCAAGGCCTGAGGCGGCTTAGCCTGCCGCCTCGATCTCCTTCATCACGGCGGCGGCCTCGGCGAAGGCGGTGTTCCCGGCGGGGACGCCGGCATAGATCGCCGTCTGCATCAGCACTTCCTTGAGGTCGTCCTGCGTGAAGCCGCCGCGCGTCAGACCGGCGCGGACATGCAGGCGGAATTCCTCCCAGCGGCCGAGGCTCGCGGTGATCGCCAGCACAAGCAGGCGGCGCGTGCGATCGTCGAGGCCGGGCCGGTTCCAGATCTCCTGCCAGGCGATGCGGGTGATCATCGCCTGGAACTCGGCATTGAACGGCGTGCGGTTGGCGAGCGAGCGGTCGACCCAGGCGTCGCCGAGCACGCGGCGGCGGTTCTTGAGGCCTGCTTCGAACAAGGCTTCCGCCGCATCCGCGGTGCCGGGGCCGGGCAAGAGGAAGGCGCGCAAGGCCCCGGCTAGTGCCGCGGGGGCTTCGAGCGGGGCGAGATGGCCGCAATCGAGACGCGTCAACGCCGCGCCCGGCACTGCGGCGACGAGGTTCTCGCCATGGCCGGCGAAGGGGGTGGAGGCGTCACGCTCGCCGACGATCACGAGCGTCGGGCAAGTCAGGCCGGGGATGCGGCCGATCAGCTCCATGTCGCGAATGGCGGCGCCGGCCCCGGCATAGCCCTCGCTGTTCATGGCGACGAGGTTGCGCCGGATGCTTTCGGCGATAGCCGGCTGGCCGGCGGCGAAGGCCGGCGAGAGGAAGCGCTGCATGGCGAGATCGGCGATCGCCGCCGTCCCCCCGGTACGGACCTTTGTGATCCGGTCCTGCCAGGCCGTCTTGTCCATGGTGGCGGAGGTGCAGATCAGCGCCAGTGCAGAGACGCGCTCGGGCTTGGAGAGCGCCAGTTCCATCGCGATCATGCCGCCGAGCGAGACGCCTGCTACGGCTACCCGCGAGATGCCGGCTGCGTCCATGACGGTAACTACGTCATTGGCCAACATGCCGAGGGTGTAGTCGCCGTCTGGTGCGTCGGAGGCGCCGTGGCCGCGTGTGTCGAGCCGCAGCACGCGGAAAGCCCCGAGCAGGGCCGGCATCGCCGCATCCCATAAGCCGAGATCGGTGCCGATCGAGTTGAGCAGAACGAGTGCTGGCTTGTCGTCGGTGCCCTCGAGCTTCCAGTAGATGCGGGCGCCGTTGCTCGTCGCGAAGGGCATGGTTGCGTTCCTCAGCCGTGCTGTGCGAGCAGCGCGGCGACCAGGGGCGCGCTTTCGCCGATATCGTTGCCGAGCCCGGCTCCCGTGAGATTGTGGGCGATGGCGGCCGCGTCGATCTCCCGCCCTTCCGCGACCGCCGCCATCGCATCGGCCGCGCCGGCCGCAAGTAGGAAAAGCTCGGCCAGCGCCGGGCCTTCCGCCTGCCAGCCGCCGAGCCCGCGTTCCTGCTCTGCGGGCAAGCCGGAGAGGATGCCGGCGACGAGGCCGGGTGCGCGCAAGGCTGCCGAAAGCGCGATCTGGCAGCCCGTGGGGTTGCGCTTATGCGCCATGGCGGAGGAGCCGCCGCGGCCGGGGATCGCAGGCTCGCGGGCCTCGGCAATGCCGTTCTGGGCGAGAAGCGAGATGTCGCGCGCCATCTTGCCGAGCGCGCCGATCGCAATGGCGAGCGCTGTCGCGATGCCGGCGATACCGCCGCGGCGGGCATGCCAGGGCGGCGCATCGGGTAACCTGAGCGCCGCGGCGAGGCGGCCGGAGACCGCCGCACCCTTGCCATCGAGCCCGGCACGCGCGCCAGCTGCGCCGCCGAATTGCAATGTGGCACCCGTTTTTACCTCACGCCGGAGGCGGGTCGCAGCTTCCACCACGCCAGCCTGCCACTGCGCGATGCGCAGGCCGAAGCCGATCGGCAAGGCGTCCTGCAACAGCGTTCGGCCGATGGCGGGGGTCTCGGCATGGCGTCGTGCGAGGCCGGCAAGCGCTGTCGTGATGCGTGTCAGGTCGCGGTCGAGCAGGTCACTCGCAGCGTGAATCTGGCAGGCCAGAACGGTATCGGCGACATCCTGGCTGGTCGCGCCCTTGTGGAGGGCTTTGGCCGCCTCGCCGCTCAGGGCGGCACGCAGGCGCGCGACCAGCGGGATCGCCAGCGTGCCGGCGAGCGCCGCTTCTTCCGCCAGTTCGGCTGGGTCGATCGCGATCGTCGCGCAGAGCGCCGCGATGGTTTCGGCCGCCTTGGCGCCGATCAGTCCCTCGGCCGCCTCGGCGCGTGCGAGTTCTGCCTCGAAGGCGAGCGCAGAACGCAACGTGGCCGCATCGGAAAACGCGGCCAGCATGGCTGGGGTCGTTGCCGGCCGTGCGCGGAGGAACCCGCTCACGCGGCCTTTGCGAGGCTTGGCGCGACGGTGAAGGGTGCGCCGGTCTTGGCCTTGACCTCGTCGAGCGTGACGCCGGGGGCGAGCTCGACCAGGGTCAGGCCGCCGCCGCTTTCCTTGGCGCAGCTCATCACGCACAGATCGGTGACGATGAGGTCGACCACGCCCGCGCCGGTCAGCGGCAGGGTGCAGCGCTCCAGCACCTTGGATTCGCCGGCCTTGTTGGCGTGCTCCATCACGACGATGACCTTCTTGACGCCGGCGACGAGATCCATCGCGCCGCCCATGCCCTTCACCATCTTGCCGGGGATGGTCCAGTTGGCGATGTCACCATTGGCAGCCACTTCCATCGCGCCGAGGATCGTCAGGTCGATATGGCCGCCGCGGATCATCGCGAAGGAATCGGCCGAGGAGAAGAAGCTGGAGCTCGGCAGGATCGTGATGGTCTGCTTGCCGGCATTGATCAGGTCGGGATCGGCTTCGCCCTCATAGGGGAAGGGGCCGATGCCGAGCAGGCCGTTCTCGGATTGCAGGGTGACGTTGACGCCGTCGGGAATGTAGTTTGCCACCAGCGTCGGGATACCGATGCCGAGATTGACGTAGAAGCCGTCCTTCAATTCCTTGGCGGCGCGGGCTGCGATCTCTTCGCGGGTCCAGGACATCAGGCGGCCTCCCTCTTGCGCTCGGTCAGCTTCTCGATCTTCTTCTCGTTGATCGTGCTCTTGATGACGCGGTCGATATAGATGCCGGGCGTGTGGATCGCCTCGGGGTCGAGCGAGCCGACCGGCACGATCTCCTCGACCTCGGCCACCGTCACCTTGCCGGCGGTCGCCATGTTCGGATTGAAGTTCCGCGCGGTCTTCCGGTAGACGAGATTGCCGGCGGTATCGGCCTTCCAGGCCTTGACGATGGCGAGGTCGGCGCGCAGCCAGGTCTCGCGGACGTAAAGCTGCCCTTCGAATTCCTCGACCGGCTTGCCTTCGGCGACGACCGTGCCGACGCCGGTCCGGGTATAGAATGCCGGGATGCCGGCGCCGCCGGCGCGGATGCGCTCGGCCAGGGTGCCCTGCGGGTTCAGCTCGAGTTCAAGCTCGCCAGCCAGGTATTGCTGCTCGAACAGCTTGTTCTCGCCGACATAGGACGCGATCATCTTCTTGATCTGCCGGGTCTGCAGCAGCATCCACAAGCCGAAGCCGTCGGCGCCGGCATTGTTCGAGATCACGGTGATGTTCTTGACGCCGGAATCGCGGATCTGGGGGATCAGGCTCTCGGGGTTGCCCGACAGGCCGAAGCCCCCGGACATGATCGTCATGCCATCGAAAAGCAGCCCTTCGAGCGCGGCGCCCGGGCCATCATAGATCTTACCTGTCATCGCTTCTCCCCGGCGCGGCCTGATGCCGCGTCACGCAATCCCGGCCGGGACGGAGCAGGCCGTCCCGGTGGTTCCGCTTCGATCAAAATACGATCGCCGGCGAATGTCCATGGCTGCCGTGGCATAGGCTGCCGGCATGCAGGGGGAAACCTGGAGAGTTTGGCCGGTCAGAGCGGCAAAGCGGCTCAGGCTGCGGCCATTTGCGGCACCGTGGGGATCGGGAAGACCCGGTCATAGGCCAGGTTGAAGAGGAAGGCGTAGACCACGTAGAAAACCACGATGGCGAGGTCCATCACGAAGGTCTGCCACAGGCCCATGCCGAGATACCAGGCCATCGGCGGCAGCAGCAGGATCAGCAGGCCGCCTTCGAACAGCAGCGCATGCAGCACGCGCAACGCCAGGCTCTTGCGGGTGTGGCCGATGAGGCGAAGCATCGCGTGATCGAAGCCGAGATTGTAGACGAAGTTCCAGAGCGTCGCGACGGTGGCCGAGCCGACACCGATCACGCCCATATGCGTCGCCGGCAGGTTGAAGAGCATCGCGCCGCCGGGGATCACCAGCGCAAGCCCGAGCACCTCGAACAGCACCGTATGGCGAACCCGGTCGGGGAAAGAACGCATCGACATCCAAAACACCTGTTGTTCTCGTTGACGCGCTGCCTTCTATCGTTAAATCTGGCGATCTCAAGTTAGGTTATATCTGATTGTCAGATAGATGAATGTCTCCTTCGAGCAGTTGGAAGCCTTCGTCGCGGCGGCCGAGCAGGGTTCCTTCTCGGCAGCGGGACGGGCTTTGCGCAAGGCGCAGTCGGCGGTGAGCACGCAGGTCGCCAATCTGGAGGAGGATCTCGGCGTCGCGCTGTTCAGCCGGGCCGGGCGCAGTCCCGTGCTGACCGCGGCGGGCGAGCGGCTCCTGCGCGAGGCGAAGGTCATCCTGGATCGCCGCGAACACCTGATCGGCGTCGCCAGCAGCTTCGAGAGCCATGTCGAGACGCGGCTCGTCGTCGCCATCGACGAGCTTTATCCGGAGCATCTGCTGGGCGCGCTCTTCGCCGATTTCGCGCGGCATTTCCCGCATGTCGAGCTGGAGCTGCTGTTCCCGCTGATGGAGGATGTCAGCCAGCTCGTCCTGGGGACCCAAGCCGATATCGGGGTGATGTGGCGCCAGGAGGTGCTGCCGCCGGAGCTCGGTTTCCAGACGGTCGGCTGGGTGCCGATCAAGCTCGTCTGCGGCAAGGAGCATCCCTTGGCCGGCACGCGCGTCGACTGGGAGGATCTGAAGCGGCATCGCCAGATACTGGTCGCGGCGCGCGGCGACGGGCCGGAAAAGCAGCGCCTGCGCGTCGCGGCCGAGGTCTGGTGGGTCGAGAGCCATTGGGTGATCCTGCAACTGGTCAAGCAGGGCATCGGCTGGGCCTTCGTCTCCAGCTATGTCATCGCGAATTCGCCGGTGACGGCCGATCTCGTGACGCCCGACCTCCAGTTCGACGATTTCGACCTGCCGGTGGCGCTGGAGATGGTCTGGCACAAGCAGCGCCCCTGCGGACCGGCAGCGCACTGGCTGCGCGAGCGCTTTGCCGCAGCGCGCGTCGGAGCGACCTGAGCCTGCTGTCCGCTACTGGTGGAACGTCCAGAGCAGGTTTTCGCTCAGCTCCTTCAGGGCTTCGACCGCGTCCGGGCGCTCGCGCGCAATGGCGGCGATGAGCGCATCCACCAATGCGAAGACCGCGGTCGGCGAATTCGGCAGCAGCCTGCTGCGAGCGGGTGCGAACAAGGTGACGTCCGCGACGGGAGCGAGCGGCGAGGTCGGGCTGTCGGTCAGGGCCAGCAGCGCAGCGCCGCGTTTCTTGGCGAAGGTCGCGAGATCGAGCGTGGCGCGCGAATAGCGCGGCACCGCGATCGCGACGACGAGGTCGTCCGGACGGGCCGACATCATGTGGCGGATGGCGCGCTCCGGCCCGGTGCGCGAGGAGGCGAAGGTCACGTCGGCATCGAGATAGAGCGCGAGCCCGTCCTCCAGGAAGGAGGCGACGTGGTGGCTCGCGCCCGAGGCGGCGATGAAGACGCGCGGCGCCTTCAGCAGCAACTCGACCGCCTTCGTCACGGACGCCTCGTCGAGCCCGTCGCGGGCGGCCTGGAGATTGGCGTTCTGGTCGGCAAGCGCCGCGGTGAAGGTCGCGAAGGTCGAGCCCGCTGCGGAACGGGCGCCGGCGAAGCTGTCGACAGGGTCATGGGCGAATTTCAGCGCGGCGGAAAGCGCCCCGCGGAACTCGCCATAGCCGCCATAGCCGAGCGCCCGAACGAAGCGCGTCACGGTCGCGTTGGACGTGCCGCTGCCCTCGGCCAGCCCCTCGATCGTCATGGTCGCGACGTCGAGCGGGTGCTGCAGGACGAAGTCTGCGGCGCGACGATGGCCGTTGCTCAGCGACGGGTAGATTCGGGCGATCCGATTCGAGAGATCCGTCGTCGGCTTCAGGCCCTGTGACATCCGCGGCTACCCGATTGACGTTCGAAAATTTTCATGTTTGCTACTGGACGAAAATAAAACTGTCAAAAGCGGTCTCAACCGGGAGCGGATCCGATCATGCGTAAACCCCTATTTCTCGCGGCTTTCGCGGCCGCCTGCCTTGCCGGCACGGCGGTTTCGGCGCAGACCCTGCGCATCGCTCTGTCATCCGAGCCGACGGCCGTCGATCCGCATTACCACGAACTCACCCCGAACAATGCGCTGGCTCAGCATATCTTCGACGCGCTGGTGCGGCAGGACGAGCAGCAGAAGCTGCATCCCAATCTGGCGGCCTCCTGGGAGAACGACGGCAAGAACCGCTGGACCTTCAAGCTGCGCGACGGCGTCAAGTTCACCAACGGCAAGCCCTTCACCGCCGAGGACGTGGTCTTCACCTTCTGCCGCACGCTGAAGAACGAGACCAAGGTCTCGGATTCCTTCGCCGACGTCACCGGCAACTTCGCCTCGGTCGAGACGCCGGATCCGCAGACGCTGGTGATCACCACGAAGGAGCCGGAGCCGCTGCTGCCGAACCTTCTGTCGGGTCTCGGCATCCTCTCGGCTTCGATCGTCGAGCACGGCCCGATCAGCTACGACATCGCCAAGAACTGCGGCGTCACCGGCCCCTGGCCGACCGTGACCGGCTTCAATGACGGCTCGCTCGCCATCGGCACCGGTCCCTACAAGCTCAAGTCCTATGTGCGGGGATCGGCGATCGAGCTCGAGCGCAACCCGAGCTATTGGGGCAAGGCAGAGCCGTGGGCGACCGTGCGCTTCCTGCCGGTGACCAATGCCGGCCCGCGCCTCGCGGGGCTCCTCGCCGGCGATTACGACGTGATCGAGAATCCGGCAGCGCGCGATCTCGGCCGGATCAAGGACGATAAGCGCTTCAACCATGTCATCACGCCCTCGACCCGCGTGGTCTATTTCCAGCTCGACGTCGCCCGCGACCAGAGCCCCTTCGTCAAATCCGAGGACGGCAAGAATCCGCTGAAGGACCTGCGCGTCCGCAAGGCGATGTCGCTCGCCATCGACCGCGACGCCATCGTCAAGCGCATCATGGACGGCGCGGCGGAGCCGGCCTACCAGTACCTGCCGACCGGCATGTCCGGCACGCGGCCGAACCCGCCGAAGCTGGCCTATGATCCGGCACAGGCGAAGAAGCTGCTCGCCGAGGCCGGCTATGCCAAGGGCTTCCAGCTCACGCTCTCGACCACCAACGACCGTTATATCAACGACAGCCAGATCACCCAGGCCGTCGCGCAGTACCTGACCCAGATCGGCATCAAGACCGAGGTGGACGCGATGACCCGCGCGATCTACTTCCCGCGCCGCGCCAAGAAGGAATTCTCGGTGGCGATCGGCGGCTGGGGCTCCGGCACCGGCGAGGCGGCGTCGTTCCTGCGCCAGTGGCCGCCGACCCCGAACGAGGCCAAG
This sequence comes from Pseudomonadota bacterium, assembly GCA_023393655.1. Taxonomy (GTDB): domain Bacteria; phylum Pseudomonadota; class Alphaproteobacteria; order Rhizobiales; family Beijerinckiaceae; genus Allobosea. The sequence continues at coordinate 14,616 of JAEWKP010000399.1, forward strand.
ACGATCGGCGGATCGAACTATGGCGGCTACAAGAACGAGCAGTTCGACAAGATCATCCGCGAGGCGATCTCGACGCTCGACGACAACAAGCGCTCGGCGCTGCTGCAGGAGGCCGGCAAGATCGTCGTCGACGACTACGCCTTCATCCCGCTGCACTTCGAGAGCGGCATCTGGGCCTACAAGTCCGATCTCACGCTGGCCGGCCGCGCCGACCAGTACACGCTGGCGATGTCGGTCCGGCCGAAAGCCAAGTAAGCCGCCGGCCGACAGGTCAAAGACAAGCCGGGCCGCCTTTCGCAGGGCGGCCCGCGAGCCATTGAGCGGAGCCGGTCGAGCATCATGACCGCCTATGTCCTGCAGCGATTGATCCAGAGCGTGCTCGTGCTGCTCGCGGTCTCGGTCGTGGTGTTCTTCGCCGTCTACGGCATCGGCGATCCCGTCGAACTGCTGGTCTCGCCCTCGGCGAGCGCGGCCGAGCGCGAGGCGCTGGTCCGGAGGCTGGGCCTCGACCTGCCGGTCTGGCAGCAATATTTCGTCTTCATGGGCAATGCCTTGAAGGGCGATCTCGGCCGCTCCTTCGTGCATGGCGTGCCGGCGATCGAGCTCATTCTCGGGCGCCTGCCCGCGACCTTCGAGCTCGTCCTGCTCTCGATGACGCTCGCCATTGTCACCGGCGTGCCGATCGGCCTCTATGCCGGGCTCGATCCGGACAGCCGGCCCTCGCGCATCATCATGGGCAGCACCATCCTCGGCTTCTCGCTGCCGAGCTTCTGGAAGGGCATGATGCTGATCCTGCTCTTCGCCGTGGTCCTGCGCTGGCTGCCGACAGCCGGGCGCGGCGAAACGGTCTCGGTCCTGGGCATCCAGACGAGTCTCCTGACCTGGGACGGGCTGACCCATCTCGCCCTGCCGGCGATCAATCTCGCCATCCCCCAGATCGCGCTGATGATCCGCCTCGTCGCCGCCGGCACGTCCGAGGCGATGACGCAGGACTATGTGAAATACGCGCGCGCCAAGGGCGTGAAGCCGCGCCGCGTCGTCGGGCGGCATGTGCTGCGCAACATCCTGATCCCGGTCGTGACGGTCGTCGGCATCGAGTTCGGCAGCCTCCTCGCCTTCTCGACGATCACCGAGACGGTCTTCGCCTGGCCGGGCATGGGCAAGCTGCTGATCGACTCGGTCTACCAGCTCGATCGGCCGGTGGTCGTCGCCTATGTGCTGCTGGCGACGCTGCTCTTCGTCACCGTGAACTTCCTCGTCGACATCCTCTATGCCGCGCTCGACCCGCGCGTGAAGCTGACGGGAGAGATGGCATGAGCGCCCCGGCGAAGGCCCCGGCCATCCCTGATTATGCCGACACGCCGCTCCGCGAGAGAGTGCTGCGCCGCATCCGCAACCGGCCGACGACGCGCGGCGCCGCGATCCTGCTCGGCATCATGGTCGCGCTCGCCTTGCTCGCGCCGGTCATCGCGCCGCAGAACCCGCATGACCTTGCCTCGCTCAGCGTGATGGATAACCGGCTGCCACCGGGCGAGGCCGGCATGAACGGCATGACCTACTGGCTCGGCACGGATTCGCAGGGGCGCGACATGCTGAGCGCGATCCTCTACGGCCTGCGCACCAGCCTGATGGTCGGTCTCACCGCGACGCTGGGCGCGCTCTTCATCGGCATCTCGGCCGGGCTCGTCGCCGCGCAATTCGGCGGGGTCGTCGATGCGGTGATCATGCGCGTCGTCGACTTCATGCTCGGTTTCCCCTCGATCCTGATCGCGCTCGTGCTGCTCGCCTCGATCGGGCGCGGCGTCGACAAGGTCATCCTTGCGATCGTGCTGGTGCAATGGGCGCAATATGCGCGATTGATGCGCGCCTCGGCGCTGGTCGAGCGACGCAAGGAATATATCGAGGCCGCGCTGAATTTCGGCCTGCCGACCCGGCACATCATGATTGCGCATCTCCTGCCGAACTCGGTCGGCTCGGTCCTGGTCGTGGCCTCGATCAGCATTGCCGGCGCGATCACGCTGGAGGCGACGCTCTCCTTCCTCGGCGTTGGCGTGCCGGTGACGCAGCCCTCGCTCGGCCTGCTCATCGCCAATGGCTTCGAGTTCCTGCTCTCCGGCGAATACTGGATCGCGGTCTTCCCCGGCATCGCGCTGGTGCTGCTGATCGGCTCGCTCAACCTCGTCGGCGACCGGCTGCGCCGCAGCTTCAACGTGCGCTCATGAGTAATCTCACACCCGACCCCTTGCTCGAGGTCCGTGGCCTCCGAACCGTCTTCCACGCGCTTGACGGCGCCTGGCCCGCTGTCGACGGCGTCGATCTCAGCGTCTCGCGCGGCGAGGTCTTGGGGCTGGTCGGCGAATCCGGCTCCGGCAAGTCCGTGACCGGCTTCTCGCTGATCCGGCTGATCGATCCACCCGGCGAGATCGTCGCGGGCACCGTGACTTTCGGTGGCGAAGACCTGCGTGCCGCGACCGAGGAGCGCCTGCGCGATCTGCGTGGTGACCGGATCGCCATGATCTTCCAGGACCCGCTGATGACGCTGAACCCGGTGCTGAGCATCGGCGAGCAGATGAGCGAGGCGATCCTGGAGCATCGCGATTGCAGCCGCGACGAAGCGCTCGAGGAAGCCGCCAAGGCGCTCGCCCGCGTCGGCATCTCCTCGCCCGAGGCGCGGCTCAAGCAGTTTCCGCACGAGTTCTCCGGGGGCATGCGCCAGCGCGTCGCGATCGCGACGGCGCTGCTCAATGCGCCCGACCTGATCATCGCCGACGAGCCGACGACGGCGCTCGACGTCACCATCCAGAGCCAGATCCTCTTCGAGGTGCAGAAGCTCGCCCGCGAGACCGGCACGGCCGTGCTCTGGATCACCCACGACCTCGCGGTCGTGGCCGAGCTCGCGGACCGCGTGGCGGTGATGTATGCCGGCCGCGTCGTCGAGATCGGGCCAGTCGACGAAGTGCTCGATGCACCGCGCCATCCCTATACGCTCGGCCTGCTCAATTCCTCGGCGGCGAATGTCGCGCCGGGCGAACGCCTGAACCAAATCGATGGCGTCGCCCCGCGCATCGATGCCCGCCCGAGCGGCTGCCCCTTCCGTCCGCGCTGCCCGCGCGTCCAGCCGGTCTGCTCCGAGCGCGATCCCGAGACGGTGGGTGAGGGCGCCCGCAGCTTCCGCTGCCATAATCCGGTGCCGGTGGGAGAAGCGGCATGAGTGCTTCGACAACCACCCAGACCGATGCCCCGATCATCGAGCTCAAGGGCATCACCAAGCATTTCCGCCGCAAGCCGACGCTGGCCGAACGCATCCTGATGGCGACCGGGCGCGGCAAGGCGCCGTCGGTGCTGCGCGCCGTCGACGGCATCGATCTCAGCGTGAAGCGCGGCGAGGTGCTCGGCCTCGTCGGCGAATCCGGCTGCGGCAAGTCCACGCTGGCCCGCGTCGTCACCGGCATCCTGAAGCCGACGACCGGAGAGGTGGTCTACGAACAGCAGCCTGTGGCGGGCCTGAAGGGCAAGGAGCGGCTCGACTTCCTGCTGAAGGTCCAGATGATCTTCCAGGACCCCTATGCCTCGCTCGATCCGCGCATGAAGGTCAGCCGCATCGTCGGCGAGGCCTTGAGCGTCCACAAGCTCCTGCCCAAGGCGGAGATCGATGGGGTTGTCGACCAGGCGCTCAGCGAGGTCGGGCTCGATCTCGCCTATCGCGAGCGTTATCCGCACCAGTTCTCGGGCGGGCAGCGCCAGCGCATCGGCATCGCCCGGGCGCTCGCGGTGAAGCCGGATTTTCTGGTCTGCGACGAGCCGGTCTCGGCGCTCGACGTCTCGATCCAGGCGCAGGTGATCAACCTGTTCATGGATGTGCGCGAGCGCCATGGCCTGACCTATCTCTTTGTGAGCCATGATCTCGGCCTCGTCCGCCATATCAGCGACCGGGTCGCGATCATGTATCTCGGCCGCATCGTCGAGGTCGGCACGGCGGCGGAGATCTTCGCCGAGCCGGCGCATCCCTATAGCGCGGCGCTGATTGCGGCGATCCCCTCGGCCGCACGGCGCAAGCGCGCCTTCCAGCCGCTCAAGGGCGAATTGCCCTCGCCTTTGGCGCCGCCGCCGGGCTGCCCGTTCCATCCGCGCTGCGAGCAGGCGATGCCGGTCTGCCGCGAGGTCCGGCCGGTTCTGACCGAGATCGCGCCCGGCCGCAGCGCCGCCTGCCATCTGCACACCAGCATCGGACCGAAAAGTGGAATCCACTTTTCGGAAAAATCCGATGCGGTTCCAATAGAATAGATCATCGTTATCGCGTCCGATCGGACGCGCGATGATCTAGGCTCCGGAGGCCGCATGATTACGAAGACCCTGAACCCGCCGATCGGGCGCAGCACGCTGCCCTTCATCGACGTCAGCCATCCGGACAAGCCGCTGGAGGTCAATTTCTACCGGCCGGCGCGGCATCAGCCGAACGATCCGGTGATCGTCGTGCAGCACGGCATGCTGCGCAATGGCGACGATTATCGCGACTTCTGGATCGATGCGGCCGAGAAGCACAACCTGCTGATCGTCGCGCCGACCTTCCCGAACGAGCCTTTCCCCAAGGCCGAGGGCTATAATAATGGTCTGGTGGTCACGACGGATGGCGCCGTGGCCCCGCGTGCCGAATGGCTCTATGCCGTGCCCGGCCGCGTGCTCGATGCGCTGCGCGCGGCGGGCGTGATCGACAAGCCGGTGATCCGCATCTTCGGGCATTCGGCCGGCGGCCAGTTCGTGCACCGCATGCTGGCGACGGAGGGCGGCGCGCCGTTCGAAGCCGCGATGGCTTCCAATCCCGGATGGTACACCTTGCCGACGCCGGAGCGGAACTTTCCGGAAGGGCTCGGCGGGCTCGGGCTCGACCGGGCGGCGCTGACGCGCTGGCTCGCCTATCCCATGATCCTCTTCGCGGGAGACCGCGACATTGCCACCGACGATCCGAACCTGCCGGCGCAGCCGGAGGCTCTGGCGCAGGGGCCGCATCGCTACGGTCGCGCCCATAACATGCTGGCGTTCGGCAAGACCGAAGCTGCCCGCCTCGGCGTGCCCTGCAACTGGCAACTGCTCACGGTCGCCGGCATCGGCCATGACGGCGCCGCGATGTCGCGTGCGGCTGCGTCCTACTGGTTAGAGGGCGGCCGGATTCCGCCGGCCGAAGAGCTCGGCAAGCAGGCGGCGCCGGTTCTCTGAGAGCCCACTATCCAGCCTCGCCCGTCGCGGGCAGAAGATTCGGCCACGCCAATGCGGCAGCGGCCGATTCGATGGGGGCTTCATGACGATCGCGGCGCTGCTGCAGCCGTTCAGCACGGGGCAGGTTTCGGCCTGCATCCTCGTCGTCTTCCTGACGGCGATCATGCGCGGCTATACCGGCTTCGGCTTCGCGCTGGTGGCGGTGCCGCTGCTCGCGCTGATCGCCGATCCCGTCACGGCCGTGCCGATGGTGCTGCTGCTCGAAGTGGTCGGCAGCCTGCAATTGCTGCCGGGCCTGTGGCGCTCGGCGCATCTGCGCTCGGTCATGCTGCTGGTAGGCGGCGCGCTGCTGGCGACGCCGATCGGCCTTTACGGCCTTGCGGCGCTCCCGGCCGACGTGATGCGCCTCGTCATCGCGCTCGTGGTGCTCGCGACGACCTGCGCGCTCGCCGCCGGCCTGAAGGCGAGCCGCGAGCCGGGGATGCCCGCGACCTTCGGTGTCGGCATCCTGTCGGGGCTGCTCAACGGCGCCGCCGCGATGAGCGGCCCGCCCGTGGTGCTGTTCTACCTCAACGCAAAGACGGCGATGCATGTCGGGCGCGCCTCGATCGTCCTGTATTTCCTGCTCTCCGATACAGTCGCGATCAGTTTTGCAGGGGCGTCCGGGTTGCTGGGCGCCTCGACGGTGCTGCTGGCCGCCGTGACCATTCCCGCGCTGTTCCTGGGGCAGGTGATCGGGACGCGCCTGTTCCGCTCCGCCTTGCAGCGCCACTACCGCATCGTTGCGATCGTGATCCTGCTCGCGGTCAGCGGCTTCGCGATCGCGCAATCAGTCCATGCGCTGTGGGGGAGCGGTTAAGTGCATCTTCCGGCCCGCTTGCATTTCGCGCCGGGCCGTTATCATACGCGCGTGGCCGGGACGCCTTTCAGCGCCGGCACGTCTGGCACGGACACGCGATGAGCCCTACCGCTCCCGATACCGAGACCCTGACCCCGCGCCAGCGGCAGATCCTCGACCTCGTGCAGGAGCTCGGCTTCACGACGATCGAGACCTTGGCGGAGCGCTTCGGGGTCTCGGCGCAGACGGTCCGGCGCGAGATCATCCGCCTGCAGGCGGGCAATTTCCTGCAGCGTTTCCATGGCGGGGCGGGGCTTGCCTCCGGCGGTATCCGCTCGGCCTATGCCCAGAAGCTCACCGTCTCGCCGCGCGGCAAGGAGCGGATCGGCGCCGCTGTCGCGCGGATCGTGCCGCCCGGCGCCTCGGTCTTCCTCGATGTCGGAACCACGGTCGAGGCGGCCGCGCGCGCGCTGATCAATAAGCCCGGTCTCAGGGTGGTGACGGCGAGTGTCTCCGTCGCCCAGATCTTCTGCAGCCACGGCGTCTTCGACGTGGTGGTGACCGGCGGCACGACCCGCGGGGCCAACGGCTCGCTCGTCGGGCAGGCGGCCATCGCCAGCATCATGGGCTTCCGTTTCGACTATGCCGTCATCGGCCTCGGCGGCTTCGACGATGACGGCGCGCCGATGGATTTCGACCTCGAGAAGATCGCGGTGCGCCAGGCTGCGATGGGTCGCGCCCGGCAGAGCCTGGCTCTCGCCGACCATACCAAGTTCGACCAGACCGGCACGGCCCGTGTTGCGCCGCCGGAAGCGCTGAGCCTCGTTGTCGTCGACGCCGAGCCCGGCCCCCGCCTGCGCGCGAGCTGGGAGCGCAGCAGCACCCGCTGGCTGGTGGCCTGAACCGGCTTTTCCGTCCGTCAAATCTTTAGCCGGCACCCTTGCGTCCGTGATCGCTTTTGATCAGGATGGAAGAAATCTTACACGAGCGCCGTCAGGGCGCCGCCGCTTCCAGGGAGGTTGCCATGCTGCGCGCCAAGATCGCGTCCCTTTGCCTGCTCGCTTTCGGGATCGGGCTTGCCGGCCCGGCCCAGGCGCAGGACTGCGCCAATCGCGGGACGCTCGATGCCCGCTATTGCGACGCCAATCGCGACCTGCTGGCGGATACCCCGACCGATGCGGCGAAGCAGAAGGACCCGGACACGCTGATCTTCTCGTATACGCCGGTGGAGGATCCGTCGGTCTATGAGAACGTCTTCGCCGATTTTCTCGCTCATCTCGGCAAGGTCACCGGCAAGAAGATCAAGTGGTTCGGCGCTGAATCCTATGCCGCTCAGGTCGAGGCGATGCGCTCGGGCCGCCTCCATATCGCCGGCGTCGCCAGCGGCCCGACGCCGTTCGCGGTCAATCTCGCCGGCTTCGTGCCGATCGTCGCGATGGCCAAGAAGGACAACTCGATCGGCTATACGCTGCAATTGATCGTGCCGAAGGATTCCCCGATCAAGACCATCGCCGATCTCAAGGGCAAGCGCGTCGCCCATGTCGCGCCGTCCTCGAACTCGGGCGATACCGCGCCACGCATCCTGTTCAAGGAGAAGGGCGTCGTGCCCGGCAAGGACTACGAGATCCTCTATTCCGGCAAGCACGACAATTCGATCATGGGCGTGGTCAACAAGGATTATGACGCCGCGCCCGTCGCCTCCAGCGTGGTCGAGCGCATGGCCGATCGCGGCATGTTCAAGCGCGATGACATCCGCATCGTCTATGAATCGAGCCCGTTCCCGCGCACGGCTTTCGGCCTCGCCCACGACCTCAAGCCCGAGCTGCAGGCCAAGATAAAGCAGGCCTTCCTGAGCTTCGACTTCCTGAATTCGGCGCTCGCCAAGGAGTTCAAGGACACCAAGGGCTTCAAGGAGCTGAGCTACAAGGATGCCTGGGGCGACATCATCCTGATCCAGCGCGATAGCGGCATCACCTATACCCAGGACGGCCTCTCGAAGCTGAAGGGCGATTGATGTCGGCTGTTACGGGGGCTTCGGCCGGCGGTGCTCCGCTGCTGGCCGTCGCAGGGCTGGCCAAGGTCTATCCGACCGGCAAGAAGGCATTGGGCGGGGTCGATGTCGTCATCGACCGGCCGCAGCTCGTCGCGGTGATCGGCTCGTCCGGCGCCGGCAAGAGCACCTTCATCCGCTGCATCAACCGGCTGGTCGAGCCGACCGCCGGCAGTGTCAGGCTCAACGGCGAGGATATCGTCGCGCTCGACCGCAAGGGCCTGCGTGCGGCGCGGCGCCGGATCGGCATGATCTTCCAGGAATACAACCTGGTCGAGCGGCTCAGCGTCATGCAGAACGTGCTCTCGGGGCGGCTCGGCTATACCGGGCTTCTCGCCTCGCTGCGCTATCGCTTCCCGCCCGAGGATATCCAGGCCGCCTTCGCGCTGCTCGATCGCGTCGGGCTCGATGGCTACCACAACCAGCGCGCGGACGCGCTTTCCGGCGGCCAGCGCCCGCGCGTCGGCATCGCGCGCGCCCTGATGCAGCGGCCGGACCTGCTGCTGCTCGACGAGCCGACAGCGAGTCTCGACCCCAAGACCTCGCGCCAGATCATGCGGCTTGTGCGCGAGCTCGTGGCCGAGCGCCAGACCCCGGCGATCATCAATATCCATGACGTCGCGCTCGCCCGCGCCCATGCCGACCGCATCATCGGCATGAAGGACGGGCTGATCGTGTTCGACGCCGAGGCCTCGGCCCTGACCGACGCGGCGCTGACCCGGATCTACGGCGAGGAAGACTGGTCGACCCCGCAGGACGAGGACGACGAGGCTCCGGCAGCACCGATGGTGCCGGTCGGCGCGCTGTCATGACCACGGCTGCCGCCTCCTATCCCAGTCATTGGCGCGCACCGAGCATCTTCGGCAGCCCCGGCCGGCGGCTCGCCTTCTGGGCGCTGGTCGCCGCCTATCTGGTCTGGTCGCTCTCGACGTTGAATGTCGACACGGCCCGCATCCTCGCCGGGCTGCCGCGCGCCTGGAATATCCTGGCACGGATGATGCCGCCCGATTTCAGCCGCTGGGAGCTGCTGCTGACCGGCATGGTCGAGAGCGTGCAGATCGCCATCGCCGCGACGATCATCGGCGCGATTCTGTCGATCCCGATCGGGATCGCGGCCGCCGCCAATCTCTCGCCGCGCCCGCTCTATCTGCTGGCGCGCGCCTTCATCGTCACCGGCCGGACCTTCCACGAGGTCATCATCGCGATCTTCTTCGTGAAGCTGTTCGGCTTCGGCCCGGTCGCCGGGCTGCTGACGCTCGCCTTCTCCTCGGCGATCTTCCTCGGCAAGATGCTGGCCGAGGATATCGAGAACATGAAGCCCGGCCCGGTCGAGGCGATCCGCGCGACGGGCGCGAGCTTCGGCCAGACCTTCTTCTACGCGGTGGTGCCGCAGGTCTTGGTCAAGACGCTGGGCGTGCTGATCTACCGGCTCGATTCCAATCTCAGGCATTCGACCGTGATCGGCATCGTCGGCGCCGGCGGCATCGGCCAGACGCTCTCGGCCTCGTTCTCGCGCTATGATTTCGACTTCGCCAGCGCGATCCTGCTGACGATCGCGGCGATGGTCGCCTTCGGCGAATGGTTCAGCGACTGGGCCAGACGGAGGCTGAGATGACCGCGCATCAGCTCCCGCAGGACCGCGAGCCGATGCGTCGCTATCCCGACCATTGGGAACGCTATTCGCTGCGCGAGCGCGTCGTGCACTGGATCTGGCTCGGCGGTATCGCGTTTGCCGCGGCCTGGTCGGTCTCGGCGCTCGACATCGAATGGGCCTTCTTCGCCGATGCGCATGAGCAGGCGGCCGACCTGATCTCGCGGATGTGGCCGCCACGCTGGTCCTATCTGCCGCGCATCGTCCAGCCGCTGATCGAGACGCTGCATATCGCGACGCTCGGCACGATGATCGCCATCGTCTTCGCCCTGCCGGTTGCCTTCCTCGCGGCGCGCAACACCACCTACAACCAGGCGACCTGGCTGATCGGCCGGGCCATGCTGGTGCTGTCGCGCTCGATCAACACGGTGATCTGGGGCCTCGTCTTCGTCGCGATCTTCGGGCCGGGGCCGGTTGCCGGCATCTGCGCCGTCGCGGCGCGCTCGGTCGGCTTCATCGCCAAGCTCGTCGCCGAGGCGATTGAGGAGGTCGATGCCGGCCAGATCGAGGCGGTGGAATCGACCGGGGCCAGCACCTTGCAGGTCTATGGCGTCGCGATCCTGCCGCAGATCCTGCCCGTGCTGATCGGCACCTCGATCTATCGCTGGGACATCAATGTGCGCGAGTCGAGCGTGCTCGGCTTCGTCGGCGCGGGGGGCATCGGGCTCCTGCTCTACGCCTCGATCAACCAGTTCGCCTGGTCGCAGGCGATCGTGATCCTGATCGCCATCCTCGGCATCGTCATCATCAGCGAGGCGCTATCCGCCTATGTCCGCTCCCGCATTGTCTGAATCCCGGATAGAGACCGCCTTTCCCGGCGGCCTCTCGGCCCTCGTCGATCGCTATGACGGCTTCCTGCTCGACCAGTGGGGCGTGCTGCATGACGGCACGCGGCCCTATCCCGATGCGGTCGCCTGCCTCGAACGCCTGCGGGCCGCTGGCAAGGCCGTGATCATCCTGTCCAATTCGGGCCGGAGTGGGCGCGACAACGAGACCGTGCTCGCCAGCATGGGTTTTGCCCGCCATCTCTACGACCGCGTGGCCTCGGCGGGGGACGATGCGCGTGAAGCGCTGCTGGAACGCTCCGAGCCGGCCTATCGCGATCTCGGCTCGCGCTGCCTGCTGCTGGCGCGGCCGGGCGAGGATCGCCTGGCGAGCGGACTGGACCTGACGCTGGTGGAAACACCGGAGGCAGCCGATTTCCTGTTCGTGATGAGCATGGACCCGGACAGCCAGTCGGTTGCCGGCTGGAAACCTGTTCTCGAGCAGGCCCTGCGGCGTGGCCTGCCGATGGTCTGCGGCAACCCTGATCGTTACCGGGTCCATGCCGACGGCACCTTGCACGAGGCGCCGGGGCTCGCCGCGCTCGTCTATGAGGAGATGGGCGGCACGGTGCATTATCATGGCAAGCCGCATCCGCGGATCTACCGGAGCTGCCTGCACTATCTGGATCGTCCGGCTGAACGCCTGCTCGCCATCGGGGATTCGCTGGAGCACGACGTCGCGGGCGCGGCGCAGGCCGGGATCGATGTCGCCTTCATCGCGGGCGGCATCCATCGCGGCGACCTGGACTGGAGCGAGGACGGCAAGGTCGATCCCGAAAGCTGCCGGCAGCTATTTGCCCGCGAAGGCCTTCAGCCGCGCTACGGGCTGTCCTGGTTCACCTGGGGCTGATTCGAGTGGGACCTTTCGGAAGATTGCTCTTTGTGATGAGACCATCGGGGTCGGTCGTATCGATCGGCTTCGATCTGATATCCGGTTTCGGGGAGCGGTGCCCCCCCGCGGTTACTCAGGCCGCGCATGCTCCCCTGGGGCAAATCATTCTCTTGTAAAATTTCACAACATGTTTACGCTCATCCCCAACAGGCGCCGACCAAGAGCGCCCTCGCGGAGGAAACCCGGGAATGGCGCGCAGCGCGATCCAACCCCGACAGGCAGATGATGCGCCTGCGCCCAAGCGGCGCAACCGCGTCAACCTGTTCGAGCTCGCCTATGAGCGCATCGAGGCGCTGCTGGTCACCTGCGAGCTGCCGCCGGGCCGCTTCCTGTCGCTCCAGGATCTGCAGGATATGACCGGTTATGGCCGCACGCCGGTCCACCATGCCGTCAACCGGCTGGCGGCGGATACGCTGATCGTGGTCCGCCCGCGTCACGGCCTCCAGATCGCGCCGATCGATCTGGCGCGGGAGCGCGTGCTGCTGCGCCTGCGCCGTGATCTCGAGCGCTTCGTCATCGGGCTGGCGGCCGAGAGGGCCGGCCCGTCCCATCGCAACCAGCTCCTGCATATCGAGCGCCTGCTGCGCGAGCGCCGGGACCGGTTCAGCCTGGCGGAGTTCAACGCGCTGGACCGCCGTATCGATGAGACGGTGCTGTCGGCCGCCGCGGAACCGTTTCTCGAGCATACCCTGCGCCCGCTGCACACGATCTTCCGGCGCATCGGCTTCATCTATCACAGCGCGATGCCGCAGCGGGTCGGCCTCGCGGTCTCGGTCGACCATCACATCGCGGTGCTGAACGCCATCGTGGCGCGCCGGGCGGATGAGGCCGTTGCCGCCTCCGATGCGCTGATCGGCTTCGTGGACGGCATGTTCGACGAGATGGAAGCGGCGATCGAGCCGTCCCTGCTGGATTGCAGGGTCGAGCCGCTGCTGAAGACCTGACGGAAGGAATTACCGGACCATGCGCGTTGTCTTCCACGGCGAGAATGCCGCTTCATTCAGCCACGGCTTTGCCGAGCTGGTCGGCGAGAAGGCCGAGATCTGGCTCTTGCCCGACCATCTCGAAGCGGGTGCCGATCAGAAAGCCTATGCCGAGGCCGAGGTCATCGTCGGCGTGAAGTTTGATGCGGGCCTGCCGCAGCCCGCCGGGCTCAAGCTGTTCCATGTGCCGGGCGCCGGCTACGACATGGTCGATCTTGGCGCGTTGCCGGCATCGGCTGCCGTGTGCAACTGCTTCGGCCACGAGCAGGCGATCGCCGAATACGTGATGGCGGCGCTGCTGGCGCGGAATATCCCGCTCGCCGATGCCGACCGGCGCCTGCGCCAGGGCGACTGGGCCTACTGGGCCGGCGCGCCGGAACGCGTCCATGGCGAGATCGCCGGCCAGACCATCGGTCTCCTCGGCTTTGGCCATATCGGCAAGGCGATCGCGGCGCGGGCCAGGGCCTTCGAGATGAAGGTCCATGTCGCCAATCGCAGCGCCGTGCCGGTCTCAGCCCTGGTCGATCGCGTCTTCACGCTCGATGCGCTGGAAGAGTTCTGCGGTTCGGTCGATGTCGTCGTGGTCTCGGTGCCGTTCACCGAGGAGACCAGAGGCATCGTCGGCGCGGCCGCCCTTGCCGCGATGCGGCCGGGTGCCGTCGTCATCAATGTCGGGCGCGGCCCGACCATCGACGAAAACGCCCTGTTCGACGCCCTGAAAGGTGGCCGGATCGGCGGGGCGATCATCGATACCTGGTACCGCTATCCCAGCGCTGGGGACAGCACGCCGCTGCCGGCGAATCTGCCTTTCCATGAGCTTTCAAACGTTTTAATGACGCCGCACATGTCCGGATGGACGAGCGGCACCATCAGCCGCAGGCAGGGGGTCATCGCCGACAACATCAGGCGTCGCTTCGCCGGCGAGCCGCTCGTCAACGTCGTGCGCGCCAGCGCCTGACGTTCCCGCATCGGACCGAAAGGTGGCAACCTTTCGGGGGAATTCGATGCGCCGAACCAAGTTCTTCCACAGCCGGCCGCCAGAAGCCGGGTCAAGACAAGCGGCGCCGCCGCAGCAGAGGAGACACCACGTGAAAATGCTCAAGCATCTCAGGATTGCCGGCTTGGCTCTCGCTCTCGGCGCCGGCATGCTCGCCGCCAGCCAAGCCTCGGCCCAGACGATCACCGACATCATCAAGCGCGGCTCGGTGAAGGTCGGCGTGCTCATCGGCGCCCCGCCCTATGGCTCGGTCGATTCCCAGGGCAACGCCATCGGCTACGATGCGGATGTCATCGCGCTGATCGGCAAATATCTCGGCGTGAAGGTCGAGCTGGTGCAGCTGACCCCGCCCGCCCGCATCCCGGCGCTGGAGGCCAACAAGGTCGACTTCCTCGTCGCCACGCTGGCGCCGACGCCGGAGCGCGCCAAGGCGGTGATGTTCTCGATCCCCTACAGCGCCTTCCAGACCGGCATCTATGCCAAGAAGGGCGTCGCCATCAAAACCTGGGCCGATCTCAAGGGCAAGAAGGTCGGGGTCAATCGCGGCTCCAGCGTCGAGCGTGAATTCACCAGCCGCGAGAAGGAGCTGAACCTCACGATCCTGCGCTTCGAGGACGACGCCACCACCATGCAGGCGCTGTTCTCCGGCCAGGTCGAGGCCATTGCCGGGCCGGACGCCCAGGCCAACGCCGCCATGAAGGCGCGCGGCGAGACCGAGACCGAGCTCAAATTCGTCTTCGGCGTGCAGCCGAACTCGATGACCATGCGCAAGGACGCCTGGGAGCTGCGCCAGTGGCTCAACAACTTCATCTACTACGTCAAGCAGAACGGCGAGCTCGACGCGATCGCGCAGAAGTGGGTCGGTAGCCCGCTGCCGCCGCTGCCGACCTTCTGATCGGACAGCACGTCGATCGGAGACGGAGCCCTCATCCTGAGGAGCAGCCTTCAGGCTGCGTCTCGAAGGATGCTCCAGCGCCCTCTGAACCATCCTTCGAGACGCCGCTTCGCGGCTCCTCAGGA
>JAEWKP010000007.1 GCA_023393655.1 Pseudomonadota bacterium
GATTAGCTCAGTTGGTAGAGCAGCTGACTCTTAATCAGCGGGTCGTAGGTTCGAGCCCTACATCACCCACCACGACCTTTCCGAACATGGTTGAACGGACGCCTCGCTGAAGCGAGCGGCTGGCATATGCTGCCGCCGCCCGTTCCGCATCGTGCCGGGCTCAGCGGGCCGCGGCGAGGGCTGCGATCATGCCCGTGATGCTGTTGATCAGGATGAACTGATTATCGACCCTGACCCAGCGCTGGCCGCGGCCCGGCGCACGCAGATGGTAGCGATGATAGTCCCGCACATAGCTCTGCCGGTACTGCCGGGGCAGGGCATGCCCGCGCGCCCAGCGATCCCTGCGGACGATGACCTTCTTCGTCACGTGCTTCTCGACATGGACCGGGCCGTGACGGGCGGGGCCGTGATGCTGTGCCCGGTAAGATTGAGCAAAGCTCGGAGCGGTTGCTCCGAACAGAAAGGCGCCGACGATAGCAGAGGAAATGATTTTTTTCATAACGTATCTCCTGTTCTCGATGAAGTTATCGTGGCGTGTCGTCGTTAAACGGGAGATGAATAGCTGGATTAATTCTTTGTAATGCTCCGGTAATTCGCGGAGATGTCTTCAATATTGGTTGTTGCTTGCGCGGTTGGTGATTGCTCAGGTTCTCCGCCATCCGCAGCTGGATGGCGCGTTTCCTGGGGTGGGGGAGCCTTTCGACGGCTCGGGCGTTCCTGTCCAAAAGGATAGGATTCGCATGATGCAATTCGATCAAGGACTCACGGCCGCGCCCGGCAACACGCCTGCCATCCCCGATCCGCCGCCGGAGGCGCCGCCGCTGACGCCGGGCGAGGTGCCGCCGGCTCCTCCGGTCGAATCGCCGCCGGACGAGGAGCCGCAGGGCATTCCGACCGAGCCGCCGCCGGAACTGCCGCCGAATGCGCCGCCGGAGGCTCCCCCGGCGACGCCGATCGATCTGCCGCCGGGTCGCAATCCGCGCCAGCCGCAGGAATAGTCGCGCTCAGACCTTGGGCGCGTTGCCGGCGCCGATATCCCAGTAGAGCCCGGCCATGGCGACGAGCCCCTCGCGAGCGATGGCCGCCGGCAGATGCTCGTCCGGGGCGTGCTGCGAGCAGCCCGGATAGGAATGCGGCACCCAGATCGTGCGCAGCTTCAGGATCTCGGCGAAGATGTCGTTAGGCAGCGAGCCGCCGAGATTGGGCAGCAAAGCCGGCTTCTTGCCGGTGCTTTCAGCGATCGAACCGATCGTGAAGCGCACCCAGGCATCGTCGGGGTCGAGCCGCGTCGCGCCGAAGCGCTCGGTGCCGGGCATGACGATCTCGACCATGTCGAAGCCGTGGCGGTCGAGATGACGGCGCAAAGCCGGCGCGACCTCGCGCGGATCGATGCCGACGACGAAGCGCAGCGCGACGCGGGCCCAGGCGCTCGGCGGCACGGCGTTGACCGGAGTCTCAGGCACGCCGGACTTCATCGCGAGCACGTCGAAGGAGCACCAGCCGAAGACCTGTTCGGCCGGGGAGAGCCCGGGCTCGCCCCAGTTCGGATCGATGGTCGGGCCGTCCGGGCCGCCGTCGATCTCGCAATCGGCCAGTGCGCGGCGCACGCCGTCCGGCAATTCCTTCGGCACCCATTCATGGATGCGGATCTGGCCAGTGGGCGAGGTGATCGAGGCGATGGCATGGGCGAGCTGGATAGCCGGATCGGAGAGGATGCCGCCCCAGTTGCCGGAATGGTGGCCGCCGTCGCGGGCCTTGATCTGCAGGTCGAAGGTGATGACGCCGCGGGCGCCGAGGAAGACGGTGGGGCGCTCGGCATTGAGGCGCGGCCCGTCCGAAGCGATCAGAATATCGGCGTTGAGCAGTTCGGCCTCGTCCTCGCAGAGCTCGCGCAGGCCCGGCGAACCGGATTCCTCGCCCATCTCGATCAGATACTTGGCGTTGAAGCCGAGCTTGCCGCGCGTCTCCAGCACGGCGCGCAGGCCATTGATGTTGATGAGATGCTGGCCCTTGTTGTCGACGACGCCGCGCCCGTACCAGCGGCCGTCCCGCTCGACGAGCTTCCACGGCGAGAGGCCCTCGCTCCATTGCGCGTCGAGGCCGCGGATGACGTCGCCATGGCCGTAGCCGATGATGGTCGGCAGGGCGGGGTCCTCGATGCGCTCGGCATAGAGGAAGGGGCCGCGCGCCTTGGCATGGGTCAGGATGCGGCAGGTGAAGCCGAGCGATTCGAGCAGGGGCTGCATCTCCTTGTCGAGATACTCGCCCAGCACCGGGGCACGGTCGGGATTCTGGCTTTCGGTGGGCATCGCGACGAGCCGGCCGAGATCGTCCTTCATCCGGCCTGAATCGAAATAGTCCTGGGCTTTCGCGATCGCCTGCGCGCGGGTCATGGTCTTGTGGTCTCCCCAATCGGTGGCCGGCACAGTGCCGGTGGACGGAAGGGAACGCCAGTGCCAAGAGAGCCGGGCGCGCCATGCCTGCCGGGCAGGGCAGGCACTTCACCGATCGACAGGGCTATTCCCGCTGCATGACGATGATCCCGCATCCGCACCAGCTCGTCGCGCGTGACGCCATCCTGGCGGCGCGGGGGAAGGGCGCGGCCGGCTTCCTGCTGGGAGACCTCACCGGGCTGGGCAAGACGCTTTCGGCCTGGCTCGCTCTCTCGGCGATGCCGGAAGAGGAGGTGCTGGTGATCTGCCCGAAAGGCGCGATCCCGCAATGGCGGCGCACCATGGCGCTGTCCGGCCTGCCGGCCAAGCGCGTGACGCTGATGAATTTCGAGAAGACGAAATCGCTGCTCGCGCCCGTCGTCGACAGCAAGAAGCGCTCGACGCGGGCGAAGAACAACGAGATCGCCAAGCATGGCCGGCCGAAGCGCGTCTGGCCGCTCGTCGTGATCGACGAGGCGCATCGCATCCGCAATCCTAATTCACAGCAGGGGCTGGTCTGCCGGCAGATGGCGGAAGCGGCCGATTTCACGATCTACATGAGCGCGACGGCCGGCCAGTCGCCGCACGAACTCTCTTATCTCGCGGGGATGCTGGCGAAGGCGGCTGGCATGCCTTCGGCCGATCTCGATGGGTTCCGCGTGCTGATGAAGCGATTGAAGATCGGCCGGGCCAAGGGGCGCTGGAAGAACTGGAGCTGGGAGCCGAACGAGGCCGACCGCAAGGTGATGGCCGACCTGCTCTATCGTGGTGCGAACGCGATCGGCCTGCGCCGCCGGCCGGAGGAGATCGCCGGCTGGCCGGAGGTGCAGCGGGAGCTGGCGCCGGTCGCGCTCGATACGGCCGCGCGCAAGCTCTATGACGCGACCTGGCGCGAGTTCCGCAAGGAATTGGGGCTCGCCGGCGGCTCGACGCGCAAGCCCCAGGGCTGGGCCGCTGATCTGCGCTTCCGGCAGAAAGCCAGTTTGCTGCGCATCCCCGGTACGGCGGATTTCTGCGAGGGCCTGCTGGGCAATGACGAGCAGGTCGCGATCTCCGTCGCCTTCCTCGAGACCAGCGCGATGCTGGCCGAGACGCTGCGCGGACGTGGTTGGCGCACCGCCGAGATCAATGGCGAACGCTCGGGCGCGCAGAACGAGGAGACCCGCATCGCCTTCCAGACCGGGCAGCTCGACGCGGTGATCTTCACCGTCACCGAGTCGATCTCCTTGCATCGCGGCGAGATGCCGGGCGGCGAGCGCGAGCGGGCGCTGGTGATCCACGACATGCGCCACAGCGCGATCCAGCTCCAGCAGATCGAGGGGCGCTGCCACCGCGACGGCCAGCACGCGACGATCTTCTACGCTTATGCCGAAGAGACGGTGGAGGAGGCGATTGCCGGCACTGTGATCCAGCGCATGGCGGCGATGGAAGGGCTGGCGGGCGACGATACACGGATGCTGGAGGCGATCGCGGGGATCGTCGAAGGGCGGGTGGCGGCCTGACGCCCTCAGTTCCGCGCGCGCTCGCCGAGTTCCCTGGCACCCTCGACCGACGAGCTGGTCAGCCGGACGATGCTGTTCCAGGCGTCGCGCGTATAGGCGCCCTGATGGACGACGGCGTCGTAGCCGACGACGAGCACGATGATGACCAGAAACAGTCGGAACACGAACGGAAACCCTCCTCGATAGCGTCGCATCAACGCCGCGATCGTGGGAGGGTTCCGATCTGGTCCGGGCTCAAGCCGCCGGCAGCAGTTCCTTCAGCCGGAACAGGGCGATCTTCTCGACCTCGGCCAGCGCCGTCGCGGTTTCCTGCTCGGGCGTGTTCTTCAGGCGCGCATCGAAGGCGGCGAGGATCTGCGCCTTGGTCGCGCCCTTCACCGCCATGATGAAGGGGATGCCGAAGCGGGCCTTGTAGGCCTCGTTCAGCGCCGTGAAGCGGACCCGCTCGTCGCTGCTGAGCCGGTCGAGCCCGGCGCCGGCCTGCTCCTGCGTCGATTCAGGCGTGAGTTCGCCGGCCGCGGCAAGCTTGCCGGCAAGGTCGGGATGGGCGGTGAGCAGGGATTTCTGCTGCGCGGCCGTGCCCTTCCGCATGGCCGCAACCATCGCCGCGTGCAGGCTGTCCGCCGTGTCCTCGCCCACGCCGATGCCGGCATCATGGGTGGCCTCGGCGATCCAGGGCGAATGCTCCCAGACCCGGCCGAAGACCTCGGTAAAGAGCGCCTTCGGCAGCTTCGAGGGGACATAGCCGCCGGCCGGCGGCTGCGTCCTGATCCAGTGGCGGGCGATGTCGAGGCGGGTCGTGACCCAGACTTGGGTATGGCTCTGCACATAGTCGAGGAAACGGGCGAGCGCGGCGGCGCGGCCCGGCCGGCCGACGAGGCGGCAATGCAGGCCGATCGACATCATCTTCGGCGCGGTCTCGCCCTCGGCATAAAGCGTGTCGAACGAGTCCTTGAGATAGGTGAAGAACTGCTCGCCGGTGTTGAAGCCCTGCGGCGTGGGGAAACGCATGTCGTTGGCGTCGAGTGTGTAGGGCACGGCGAGCTGCGGCCCTTTCGGGCCGGCGAGCCAATAGGGCAGTTCGTCGGCATAGACGTCCGCCGTGTAGAGGAAGCCGCCTTCCTCCATCGTCAGCGGAATGGTGTTCTCGGAGGTGCGACCCTGGTAGCAGCCGAGCGGGCGCTCGCCCGTGAGCTCGGTCTGGATGCGGATCGCTTCCAGGATATCGGCGCGCTCGCGCTCCTTCGGCGTATCGCGATAGTCGATCCATTTCAGACCGTGGGTCGCGATCTCCCAGCCGGCTTCCTGCATCGAGCCGACGATCTCGGGATAACGGGCGAGCGCCGAGGCGACGGCGAAGACGGTCACCGGCATGTTGCGCTGCGTGAACATCCGCCAGAGCCGCCAGTAGCCGGCGCGGGAGCCGTATTCGTAGATCGACTCCATGTTCATGTGGCGCTGGCCCGGCCAGGGCGCGGCGCCGACGATCTCGGAGAGGAAGGCCTCGGAGGCGGCGTCGCCATGGAGAACGCAGTTCTCGCCGCCTTCCTCGTAATTGATCACAAACTGGACGGCGATGCGCGCCTCGCCCGGCCAATGCGGATGCGGCGCCGCGCGGCCATAGCCCTTCATGTCACGCGGATAGGTGGTCTGGCTCATGATGCTCTAGCTGCCGCGATAGGTGGAGTAGCTCCAGGGCGAGGCCAGGAGCGGGACATGGTAGCGACCTTCCGGCTCGGCGATGCCGAAGCGGACGGGCACGAGATCGAGGAAGGCGGGCTCGGGCAGGGCGGTGCCGAGGCCCCGGAAATAGGCGCCGATCGCGAAGGTCAGTTCATAGGTGCCGGGCACCAGCGTTCCCGAAAGCAGGGCTGAATCGGTGCGGCCGTCGGCGTTGGTCACGGTCTCGGCCAGCCGCTCACGCGTGCCGTCCGCCGCGAGCCGGTCGAGCGTCACGGCGATGCCGGCGCCGGGGCGGCCGTTGACCGTGTCCAGCACATGCGTCGAGAGATGTCCCATGCGCCGGCTTCTCCTGAAGGCGTCGATATCCGGCGGACGCCGATTCCGGCGTGGCCACGGACCTTCGCGACTGTAAAGCGACCGGCGCGAAAATCGATATCAGCATTTTCGCCAAGGTCATCTTCCCGGAAGGTCGGTGCGGGGGGCGATTTCAGAGACGGCGAAAGCAGGCTAGTTTCTGCTTTCGAAGCCGCATCTTCCGGATTCGGGACGATCATCAGCCCTCGCGGAGCGCAGCGCCATGCTTGCAGCTTATCTGATGGAATGGGGCGGCATGATGCTGCGCTGGCTCCATGTCATCACGGCAATCGCCTGGATCGGAGCCTCGTTCTTCTTCATCCATCTCGATGCCTCGCTGAAGCCGGCCGAGGACATCCCGCCCGGCACCGGCGGGCGGGCCTGGCAGGTGCATGGCGGCGGCTTCTACGAGATGCGCAAATACACGGTGGCCCCGGCCGTGATGCCGGCCGAGCTGACCTGGCATAAATGGCAGAGCTACTGGACCTGGATCTCCGGCTTCTTCCTGCTGGTCTGGATCTATTACGCGCAGTCGGAGCTCTATCTGATCGATCCGGCGGTGATGCAGCTCTCAGCCCTCGCGGCCGGCGCCATCGGCATCGCAGCACTGGTGATCGGCTGGCTGATCTACGACCTCATGTGCAAGTCGCCGCTCGGCAGGCATGACGTGCTGCTCGGTCTGGTCGGATTCGGCTATGTCGTTGCGGCGAGCTGGGCCTTCGCGAATGTCTTCTCGGGACGCGGCGCGTTGATCCATACCGGCGCGCTGATGGCGACGATCATGACCGCCAATGTCTTCTTCAACATCATGCCGGGCCAGCGGAAGGTCATCGCGTCGCTCGTCGCAGGCGAGAAGCCCGATCCGAAATACGGCAAGGCCGCCAAGCAACGCTCGACGCATAACAATTACATCACCTTGCCGGTGCTGTTCCTGATGCTGTCGAACCACTATCGGGTGACCTATGCCAATTCGAGCGTGATCCCGTTGCTGGTGGCATTGGTGATCGTGGCCGGCGCACTGATCCGGCATTTCTTCAACATCCGGCACGGCGACCATGCGAAGTCGCCCTGGTGGTGCTGGGCGGTGGCGATCCTGGCGTTGTGGCTCGCCTTCTGGGTGGCGATGTCGTCCTCGCCCGGCGGGCGCGAGCAGCTCGGCCTCAAAGCGCGCGATGCCGGCAAGCCCGTCCTGCTGGCGGGCATGACGCTGCCGCCGACGGAGGTCTCGAATATCGTGACTGGGCGCTGTGCCATGTGCCATGCGCCGGAGCCGTCCTGGCCCGGCATCCAGATCGCGCCGAAGGGCGTGATGCTGCACGAGCCGGAGCAAATTGCCCTGCACGCCCGCGCCATCCGCGCGCAGGCGGTGATGACCCATGCGATGCCGCCGAACAACCTTTCCGGAATGACCCCGGCCGAGCGGAAGGCGCTGGCGGGCTGGCTCGCGGCGGCGCGCTGAGGCGTTGTGCCGTCATGCTCGCCCTTGTGGCAAGCATCCACGCCTTGAACACTGCCTTCGACCAGCGAAGACGTGGATGGTCGGGACAAGCCCGACCATGACGCGGAGGGCGTTCGGGGGCGCCGCAACTTCGGCCGTTCGCACATCCGATTTCCGCTTTCTTCAGCCTGTCCCCATTTCCGTTCACGGATGCGTGATCGCGTTCAGATTCGGTTCAGGTACACGGCGCCATGGTCCGGCCACTGACAGGGCTGGAGACAGGTTCCCAGAACGGGGCCGTTCGTGCCGAGGACCGTGGGGGTCCAGTTGAGACGCGTTGATGCAAGGGGCGCCGGCTACCTGCTGGCGGCCATCGGTTTCGTCGTGGCATGGGGCATCCTGTGCTGGCCCTGGCTTTCGGGGGCGGTGACGATTCCGTTCGACGCCAAGGAGCATTTCCAGGCGCAGGTGCAGTTCCTCGCCAACGCGATCCATACCGGGCAGTCTCCGTTCTGGAATCACAACGTCTTTGCCGGCTCGCCGCAGATTGCCGATCCGCAATCGCTGATCTTCTCGCCTGCGATCCTGCTCGCGCTGATCTCGCCGGCGCCGAGCTTCCGCGAGGTCGATGCCTATGTGCTGGCGCATCTGCTCGCCGGCGGGCTCGCGCTCATCCTGTTCTTCCGCGATCGCGGCTGGCATGCGGCCGGCGGCCTGATGGCGGCGCTGGTCTTCGCCTTCGGTGCCTCGGCGGCCTGGCGCGTCCAGCATGTCGGGCAGATCGCGAGCTATGCCTTCTTCGCCATCGCGTTCTGGCTGACGGCGCGGATGCTGCAGCGTTCATCCGTTCTATCCGGCGTTTTCGCCGGCCTTGCCGCCGGCATGATGGTGCTGGAGCCGGATCAGGTCGCGCTGCTTGCCGGCTACGTGCTGGTCGCCATGGTCGTGGCGCATTGGATTTCCGGCGGCTGGGCGGCCTTCAAGGCGAGCCTGCTGCCGATCACTGCCGCGAGCGTGGTCGGCCTCGCCGTTATCGCCATGCCGCTGATCTGGACCTGGCTTTTCGCCGAGGCGACGACGCGGCCCGAGATCGATTTCGCGTTCGCGGGCCGCGGCTCGCTGCATCCGGTGTCGCTGCTATCCGCCTTCATCGGCGACCTGTTCGGCGCCAAGGACCCGGCCGTCGAATTCTGGGGGCCGTACGGCAACCCGCAGGTGCTCTATCTCTCCCAGAACATGGCGCAGGTCTATTTCGGCGCGCTGCCGCTGCTGCTGCTGCTGACGCCCGGCCTGACGCGCGGCTGGCTCTGGGACAAGTCCGTCCGCCCGCTGACGCTGATGCTGGCCTTCATGGTGCTGTTCGCGCTCGGACGCTACACGCCGCTGTTTCATCTCGCCTACGAATACCTTCCGGGCGTGAAGCAGTTCCGCCGG
This sequence comes from Pseudomonadota bacterium, assembly GCA_023393655.1. Classification (GTDB taxonomy): domain Bacteria; phylum Pseudomonadota; class Alphaproteobacteria; order Rhizobiales; family Beijerinckiaceae; genus Allobosea. The sequence continues at coordinate 8,844 of JAEWKP010000007.1, forward strand.
CCGGCTGACGCGACCTTCCTGATCGGCGGTATCGCGGCGATCCTTTCGGGCTATGTGCTGCATCGCATCCTGACGGCGGAGGCGGGAACTTCGTTCCGCCGCGACATGCTGATCGGGGCGGGGCTGGTGCTCGGCACGCTCGTGCTGGCGCTCGCGGTCTCGCGCGGCTGGGGGCATCTGGCCGATGCCTGGAAGCCGGTCGCAATGGCGCTCGGCTGGTTTGCGGTCGCGGGCGCAGCGTTCTTCATCCTGCAGCGCTGGCGCGGCGCGCTCGGCACCGCCGCCGCGGCGGTCCTGGTCACCGGGGTCGTCGCCGCCGATCTCGGCGTCAACAATGGCCCCAACGAATCGACCGCGCTCGCGCCGCAACTCTACGACGTGCTTGAGCCGGGCACGAAGAACGACACCATCGCGCTGCTGAAGCACCTGACCTCCCAGCCGGAGGGCTCGCCGCGCCGCGACCGGGTCGAATTGCTCGGCATGGGCTTCGAATGGCCGAATGCCGGCATGGTCCACGGCTTCGACCACACGCTCGGTTACAACCCGCTGCGGCTGGAGGATTTCTCGGAGGCTGTCGGCACGGGCGACGGCATCGCCAGGCCGGCCGACCGCAAGTTCACCCCGCTCTTCCCGTCCTATCGCTGCCGCCTCGCGAACCTGCTGGGCTTGCGCTACATCGCCTCGCCGGTTCCGATCGAGCAGGTCGACCGCAGCCTCGGAGAGAACGATCTCACCCTGATCGCCCGGACGAAGCAGGGCTATGTCTACGAGAACCCGCGGGCCCTGCCGCGCGTGCAGTTCGTCGGCGGCTGGCAGTTTGCCGATTTCGAGAGCATGAAGCTGTCGGGCCGCTGGCCGGAGACCGACCCGACGCAGGCCGTCCTGCTCGATGTCGAGCCACCCGTCGCGACGCCGGAGGGGCCGGTCGCGACCCAGGCCGAGGTCAAGCTGACGCGCTATCGCAATGCGCGGGTCGAGATCGAGGTCACGACGCCGGTCGCCGGCTTCGTCGTACTCAACGACATCTGGCATCCCTGGTGGAAGGCCGAGGTCGACGGCGTCGAGAGCGAGATCCTGCGGGCCAACGTGCTGTTCCGGGCCGTGCAGGTGCCGGCCGGCACGCACAAGGTTCGCTTCAGCTTCCAGCCGGTCTGGGGCGCGCTGGCGGAGCTCAGGGCGCGGATCGAACCGCAGGAGCCGGACGACATGCTGCCGCCCGCTCCAAGGCATGACGAGCCGCAGATCGTCACCGCGCCGGGCGAGATCCCGAGGTTGGCGGGGCCGTCCGAAAGCGTGCGCAATTCGCTCGGCCTCGGCACCGGCAATGGCCAGCCGGCGCGTAACGGCACGGCCGCCGCGCATATTCCCGGCGACGCCATCGCGCATTGAAAAAGCCGCGGTGGGGCCGCGGCTTTCAAGGAAACGGTGTCATCCCTCGCTCAGGCGACGCCGAGCTTCTTCTGCAGACTGCTGGAAGAGGTCGTGTACTGGAAGGTCAGCCGCTTCTCGGGATAGACGTAGCGGTGGACCTTCTGGGCGCAGAGCGCGGCCTCTTGGAAGCCCGAGAGGATGAGCTTGAGCTTGCCCGGATAGGTGTTGATGTCGCCGACGGCGAAGATGCCGGGCACGCTGGTCTCGAACTTCTCGGTATCGACCGGGACGAGGTTCTCGTTGAGGTTCAGGCCCCAGTCGGCGATCGGACCTAGCTTCATGGTCAGGCCGAAGAAGGGCAGCAGCGTATCGCAGGCGATGTCGAAGGGCTCGTTGTCGGTGCCGCGGCAGACGACCGCCTCGAGCTTGCCGTTCTCGCCCTTCAGGCCGGTGATCTGGCCGAGCTTCATGTCCATCTTGCCCTCGGCGACGAGGCTGCGCATCTGCTCGACCGAATGCGGCGCGGCGCGGAAATCGTCGCGGCGGTGCATCAGCGTGACGCGGTTGGCGATCGGCTGGAGGTTCAGCGTCCAGTCGAGGGCGGAATCGCCGCCGCCGACGATCAGGATGTTGCGGCCGCGGAAGGCCTCCATCTTGCGCACGGCATAGAAGACCGAGCCGTTCTCATAGCCCTCGATGCCGGGGATCGGCGGCTTCTTCGGCTGGAAGGAGCCGCCGCCGGCGGCGATGATCACGCTCCTGGTGTCGAAGACGGTGCCGGCATCGGTAGTGACGCGGAAGCGCGGCGCCTCCGGCGTGCCGGTCGGCTCGACCGCCTCGATCATCTGGTTGAGATGGAAGGTCGGCCCGAACGGCTTGATCTGCTCGAGCAGGTTGTCGACCAGCGCCTGGCCGGTGACCATCGGGAAGCCGGGGATGTCGTAGATCGGCTTCTCCGGATAGAGCTCCGCGCATTGCCCGCCAACCTTCGGCAGGATGTCGACGAGATGCGCGCGGATATCGAGCAGGCCGAGCTCGAAGACGGCAAAAAGGCCGCAGGGGCCGGCGCCGACAATGACGACGTCGGTGGTGATGACTTCGTTTTCGTTGGCGGCAGCCGCGTCGCTCATGATTCTACCTTCGAGCCGGTCCAAACTGTCCGATTTAACGAACTCGCGCGGAGGACATGAGGCTTCGAAGGCCGGTTTGCAAGTGCAAAATGCTGAAACAGCGGAGCGACCGGGGGGAGGGGAAAAGCCTTCTCCTTCCCCCGGCCGGGGCAGTGGAATCAGGCTCCCGTATCGGCCTTGAGCCCGGCGGCAGTGATGCCGGCGCAGGCAGCGGCCTCGTCGTTGTCGGAGGTGTCGCCGGAGATGCCGACCGCGCCGAGGACCGCGCCCTCGGGCGAGCGGATCAGCACGCCGCCGGGCACCGGCACCAGCGAGCCGCCGACGGCATGGGTCGCCGCTTCCACGAAATAGGGCCGATCCAGCGCCATCTTGTGGAGGGCGCGCGAACCCAGGCCGAGCGCGACCACGCCATGCGCCTTGCCGAGGGCGATCTCGCCGCGCTTCAGGCTGGTGCCGTCCTGCGCGGCAAAGGCCTTCTGCGAGCCGCGCGCGTCGAGAACGGCAATGGCGAGCGGCTTGAAGCCCGCGGCTTCGGCATGGGCCAGCGCGGTCTGGAGGATGGTCTGGGCCTGGGCGAGGGTCAGCATGAGGGAACTCCGGTTTCGTCAGCGACGTTCTTGCCAGCCGCGAGACGTACGGGAAAGGCCGGTCGAGCCCGCTTTGCGCAATCGGTGCCAGCCGGCAAGCAAAACACCTTTTCCGTTTCCGTGGCGACTTGCATAGGGCGGCGGGACAGGGCTTGATAGCGCCGCGACACGAGGAGGTTTGTTCATGGGTCTGTTCAGTTTCATCAAGGAAGCCGGCGCCAAGATCTTCGGCGGCTCGGCCAAGGCGGCGACCGCCGACGATCTGCAGAAGGAACTCGCCGGGCATGGCCTGCCTGCCGACGTCAACATCCAGATCGACGGCGACAAGGTGAAGGTCTCCGGCAAGGCCGTTTCGACGGAAGAGGCCGAGAAGATCATTCTCGCGCTCGGCAACACCACCGGCGTGGCCCAGGTCGAATCCGACCTCGCCGTGACCAAGGAGGCCGCTGCGGCGGTGTTCTACACGGTGAAGAAGGGCGATACGCTCTGGAAGATCGCCGAGGAGCATTACGGCAAGGGCCAGGGTGCCAAGTACACCGAGATCGTCAAGGCCAACACGCCGCCGGTCAAGAATCCCGACCTGATCCAGCCGGGCTGGGTCCTGCGTATTCCGCCGAAGGCCTGAGGGCTTTCAGCGAGAAGGCAGCCGCGCGCCCTGGGCTCGCGGCTGCTTTTCGTTTCTGGCACCCGAAAGCGCGGCCGAGCGGTGGCGCTTCCCGGATTGCCGTCCTATCTCAACGGCTCGCCCGACCGGGCTGGAGTGGCCTGCCCATGATCGTGAACGACCTGGATATCGACGCCATCAAGGCAGGTTTGGGCGATGGTACCATCCTTCTGGTCGACGTGCGCGAGCCGCATGAATTCGCTGCCGGGCATATTCCCGGTTCGGTCTCGCGGCCTTTGTCGCAATTCGACCCCGCGGACCTGCCGAACGAGCCTGGCAAGCGCATCGTGCTCTCCTGCGCGGCAGGCGTGCGCTCGCGGCGGGCGCTCGAATTCGCCCAGTCGGCAGGGCTCGACATCGACAGCCATTATGCCGGCGGCTTCAAGGACTGGCTGATGCACGGCGAGGCGGTGGCGCAGGATTGACGGCTTGAGGCCTCATCCACGCCCGCGCTGCCCCTAGACCAAGGATAAACCATGCTGACCCGAGCTTTCTTCTACGGCGCTGCCTGCGCCACCGCGCTGCTCCTGGCCGCTCCGGGAGCCGGCTGGGCGCAGAGCGCCGCGACGGTGCCCGCCGGCAGTGCAAGCAAGGCGGCCGATGATGATCTTCAGGCCGCGATCACCAAGTCGAACGCCTATACCGGGCTGATGAACCGCACGCTGCGGGCGATCCAGTCCTGGGAGCGCTATGACAGCTGGGTCGACATGAAGAAGGGCCCGACCGGCAAGGAGCGCTACATCACCTATGGGCTCTACAGCCTCTACGACGTCAACGGCGAGATCAAGAAGGCCGAGGAGGCGATGGCGCGGGAGCCGAAGCTGCCGGCGATCGACGAGACGATGGGTCGCTACATCAAGGCCTATCAGGAGCTGGCGCCGCTGATCACCAGGGCCGAGCGCTATTACGACCGCAAGGACTATCGCGACGACAATCTCGCGGAGGGCCAGAAGCTGCACGCGCTGATGGTGCCGGCGGCGAAGACCTTCCTTGAGGAGCGGGCCAAGCTCGATGCGCTGATGCGCGTCTACAAGCGCGGGCTCGACCAGCGCGAACTCGCCTCGGTCGAGCAGCGCGAGGGCAAGTCGGCCCGCTGGCAGGTGCGCAACATCATGATCAATGCGCGCGCCGTCATGGACCTGATGCCGAGCAACGAGAGCCCGATCGTCGACCTCAAGTCCTTCAACGCCGCGATTGCCGACTATGCCGCTGCTGTCCGCGAGATGGATGCGTTCAAGGACAAGGAGCCCAAGGGCGTGCCCTTCATCGAGAGCCAGGCGAGCTCCTGGCTCGGCAAGCTGCGCGATTTCAGCGACAAGCTCGCCAAGAGCAAGGGCGATGTCCGGCGCGGCGCGGCGAACGACGCCAACTGGCTGGTGAGCAGCTACAACACCATGGTTTCGCTGTCGGAGACAGCGGTGCGCATGTCGCGCTGAGATCGATGCGTGCGGCGCATCCCCGGCGCGTGGTGCGTCGGGGCTGACGTGGCGCGGTTTATGCTCCAGTCTTTCATTAGACCTAACTGAGGATATGCCTCATGCGTCCCATGAAATTCGGTTTCGGCCAGCCGGTGCGGCGGGTCGAGGATCAGCGCCTGACGACCGGCGCCGGCCGCTATACGGATGACATCGCGGCCGAGGGCGCCCTGCACGCCTTCGTCCTGCGCTCGCCTTACGCCCATGCCCGCTTCGCCGTCGCCGATGTCGAGGCCGCCCGCAAGATGAAGGGCGTCAAGCTCATCCTGACCGGTCCCGATGTCTCCCAATACGGGGACCTGCCGTGCAAGGGGCATGTGAAGACGACATCCGGCGAGATGTCGGAATCCCTGCCCGTTCCGGTGCTGCCGACCGACACGGTGCGCCATGTCGGCGAGGCCGTCGCCTTCATCGTCGCGGAGACGCTGGCGCAGGCGCGCGACGCGGCCGAGGCGATCGCGATCGACTGGGATCCGCTGCCGGCCGTGACCGGCATTGCCGAGGCGCTGGAAAAGGGCGCGCCGCAAGTCTGGCCCGACCGCAAGGGCAATGTCGCCTTCGAGGCGGAGCAGGGCGACCGCGCCAAGACCGAGAAGGCTTTCGCCAAGGCGGCCCGGACCGTTTCGCTCACCGTCGTCAACAACCGGCTCGCTTCCAACTACATGGAGACGCGGGCCTGCATCGCCGAATATGACAAGGCCGACAAGCGCTGGACCCTGACGCTCGGCAGCCAGGGCAGCCACGGCATGCGCGACCTGATCGCGACCTATGTGCTCAAGGTCGATCCCAAGCGCATCCGCGTGGTGACGCCGGATGTCGGCGGCGGCTTCGGCACAAAAATCTTCCTCTATCGCGAGTATCCGCTGGCGATGATCGCGGCCGAGAAGCTGAAGCGCCCGGTGCGCTGGGTCGCCGATCGCAACGAGCATTTCCTCGCCGACACGCATGGCCGCGCCAATCTCGCGACGGCGACGATGGCGCTCGATGCCAAGGGCAAGTTCATCGGCCTCAAGGTCGATCTCTCGGCCGAGATGGGCGCCTATCTCTCGCAATATGGGCCCTTCATTCCCTGGGTCGGCACCACGATGACGCCGGGCTGCTACAATATCCCGGCGGTGCATGTCGTGTTCCGGGGCGTGCTGACCCACACCACGCCGGTCGATGCCTATCGCGGTGCCGGCCGTCCCGAGGCCGCCTATCTGATCGAGCGGCTGGTCGACGCGATCGCGCGCGAGACCGGCAAGGCGCCCGACGCCGTGCGCGCGCAGAACTTCGTGAAGCCGTCGGAGATGCCGCACAAGACGCAGACCGGCCCGGTCTATGATTCCGGCGAGTTCGAAGGCCATATGCGCCGCGCCATGGATGTCGCGGACTGGAAGGGCTTCAAGGCCCGCCAGAAGGCCTCGGCCAAGGCGGGCAGGATCCGCGGTATCGGCCTGGCCTGCTATATCGAGGCCTGCGGTGGCGGCGGGCCTGAAAGCTCGACCGTGATCCTGGAGAAGGATGGCACGGTCACCGTGCTGATCGCCACGCAGTCGAACGGGCAGGGGCATGAGACGGCCTATTCGCAGCTCGTCTCGCAGCATCTCGATATCCCGATGGACCGCATCCGCGTCGTGCAGGGCGATACCGACCGGGTCGAGACCGGCTCGGGCACCGGCGGCTCGCGCTCGATTCCCGTGGGAGGTGCTGCGCTCGACAAGGCGCCGGGCATCCTCACCGACAATCTCAAGCAGCTCGCCTCCGATAAACTCGAAGCGGCGGTGGGCGATCTGGAGATCGCTGATGGCGCGGTCAGGATCGTCGGTACCGACAAGGCGCTCGACCTCGCTGCGATCGCGGCACTGCCGGGTGCGACGCCGGCCATGCTCAAGGTCCACCAGAGCTGGCAGCCGCCGGAGGCGACCTATCCGAACGGCACCCATGTCTGCGAGCTGGAGATCGATCCCGGCACCGGCGGCACGGAAATCCTCAACTATGTCGTGGTCGATGATTTCGGCGTGACGCTGAACCCGCTGATGCTGCAAGGCCAGGTCCATGGCGGCTCGGCCCAGGGCATCGGCCAGGCGCTGATGGAGGAGATCCGCTTCGATCCGGACGGACAGATGCTGACCGCGACCTTCATGGACTATGCCCTGCCGCGCGCCGTCGACATCCCGAACTTCCATTTCGAGACGCGCAATGTCCGCTGCCTGACCAATGCCATCGGTGTGAAGGGTGCGGGCGAAGCGGGCGCGATCGGCGCCTGCCCAGCGGTGATGAACGCGATGGTCGATGCGCTCGACCGTGCGGCGGGGATCAAGGCGATGGACATGCCGGCGACGCCGCTCAAGGTCTTCACGGCGCTGAAGGAGGCGGGGTACCGGCTTTGATGCAAAGGCGGGTTTGCGGACTTGCAAATCCGTTCACGCAAAAGCGACTTGGCTGTTGCGCGATCATCGTTTGATCTGGACGAGTTCAAAACAGCGCCGGATGGCGCGGACTTGTCTTTGAGGGGAACTGAATGATCCGCACTGCTCTCGTTCTTGCCGGCCTCGGGCTCGGCCTCACCGCCGTGATGGCGCAGTCGAACCCGATCACCGAGCGCCAGCAGACGATGAAGGCGGTCGGCGGGGCGACGCGCGAGGGCGCTGCGATGGCAAAGGGCGAGGCCGCCTTCGACGCGGCCAAGGCACAGGCGATCTTCAAGACCTATGCCGACGCGGCCAGGAAGATGCCGGCGCTGTTCCCCGATACGTCGAAGACCGGCGGCGAGACCACAGCCGCCCCGAAGATCTGGGAAGACCAGGCTGGGTTCAAGGCGGCCTTCGCCAAGTTCGAGACCGATGCGGCCGCCGGTGCGACCGTTGCGAATCTCGACGGCTTCCGCGCCGCCTTCGGCGCGGCGACGAAGAATTGCGGCACCTGCCACGAGGTCTATCGCATCAAGAAGTGATCGGTTTCACGGCCGATTCCGGAAGCGGGCACCAGCGATGGCGGCCCGCTTTTTTGTGACCGAGGGAGCTTTTGACTGCTCACGGGCGTTGAAAACGGGCCAGTCTGGAATTGCTGCGATTTCAGGGTTGCCGATGAAGTGCCGGCCCGTCCAATCTGCCGGACGTGCTGACGGGAGAGCTCGATGCTGTTGCTGCGCGGCCTTTTCGTGACCCTCGTCCTTTTGGCGGTCGTCGCTTTCGCGGGCTTTTACGTGCTGACCGACCCGCGTGTGGTTTCACCCTCGCCGGAGATCGGAGCCCTGCCGGCCGCGGATGTCGAGAACGGCAAGCTGTTGTTCTCGGCCGGGGGCTGCACCTCCTGCCACGCGACGCCGGGACAGGAGGACAAGCTCAGGCTCGGCGGGGGGCTCGCGCTGGAATCGCCCTTCGGCACCTTCCATGCTCCGAACATCTCCCCGCACACGCGTGACGGCATCGGCAATTGGGGCGTGCAGGATTTCGTCGATGCGATGGCGGCCGGCGTCTCGCCCTCCGGGCAGCATCTCTACCCGTCCTTCCCCTATACCTCCTACCGGCTGATGCCGCCGAAGGCGCTGGCCGATCTGTTCGCCTATATCCGCACGCTCCCGCCGGTCGAGGGCAAGGCGGCGCCGCATGACCTGCGCTTCCCCTTCAACATCCGCCGGGTCGTCGGCGGCTGGAAGCTGCTGTTCTTCGAGCGGGCGCCGTTCCGGCCCGATCCGGGCCAGAGCGAGGCCTGGAACCGCGGCGCCTATCTGGTCAACGGCCCCGGCCATTGCGCCGAGTGCCATTCCAACCGCAACGCGCTCGGCGCCATCGACCCGGCGACCCGCTTCGCTGGTGGCCCCGATCCCGAAGGCAAGGGCTGGGTGCCGAACATCACCCAGTCCGAGAAGGGGCTGGCCAAATGGTCGAAGGAGGAGATCGCCGAGCTCCTGAAGACCGGCTTCACGCCGGATTTCGACAGCGTCGGCGGCTCGATGGCGTCGGTCGTGCGCAATATCGCGCAGCTGCCCGACGCTGATCGGATGGCGATGGCGGAATACCTGAAGTCCCTCCCGGCGGTGGAAGGGCCGGCGCGGCCGCAGGCCAAGGCGCCCTGACGCATTGGGCGAGGGCATGCGTTTCAAGGCCCTGATGGTGGATGTCGATGGCGTCGTGATCGTGCACCCCGATCCACGAGGATGGGCCGCGCATCTCGAACGCGATCTCGGCCTGTCGCCAGCGCTGCTCCAGTCGGCATTCTTCGAACCGCATTGGCCGGACGTCATTCTCGGGCGTGCCGGCTTGCGGGAGCGCCTCGCACCGGTGTTGGCCGAGATCGCGCCGGGGCTCGGGGTCGACCGGCTGATCCGGTACTGGTTCGAGAACGATGCCCATCTCGATCAAGGGTTGCTGGCGCAGCTCGCGCCGATCCGGGCCGGTGGCGTGAGGTTGCATCTCGCCACCGTCCAGGAGCATGAGCGTGCCCGCTATATCTGGGGCGACCTCGCACTGAGCCGGCATTTCGATGGCATGCACTATGCGGCCGAACTCGGCTGGGCCAAGCCTGCGGCGCAGTTCTTCCAGGCCGCGGCAGCACGATCCGGCTTTGCGCCCGATGAGATCTTCTTCATCGACGACAAGCAGGCGAATGTCGATGCGGCGCGCGCGGAAGGCTGGAGTGCGGCCCTGTGGGACGGTACCCGGCCACTGGTTGCGCTGATGGCTGAAGCGGCGGAGCGCCCGCCGCCTACTCCATCACCGCGGCCTTGAGGATGCAGACCATCAGGGCGGTGCCCGGTTCGCTGCCCACGCAACGGACGACGTGGCGGCGGTCGCAGCGATAGCGCAGCGTCTCGCCGGCCTTGGCGCGCTGGATGATGTCGCCGACCTCGACCTCGAACTCGCCTGATGTCACCGAGAGCGATTCGATCGAGCCGCGCTGATGACCCTCGGAATCGAGCTCGCCGCCGGCCTCGGACGAGACCTCGTACCATTGCAGCCACTCGACCGTCTTGATCCAGCCGACGATGGCGAGGCGCAGCTTGCCGTCCTCGGAGACGAGGATCGGCGTGTCGGCGCGGGTGGTCTTGTCGATGAAGGGCTCTTCCTCGCCGCTGGAGAGGACGCGCTCGATCGAGATGTCGAGCGCCTGCGAGAGCCGCCAGATCGTCGCCAGCGTCGGGTTGGTCTCGTTGCGCTCGATCTGGCTGATGATCGACTTGGCGACGCCGGACTGCTCGGCGAGGTCGGAGAGCGAGAAATTATAGGCCTTGCGCAGGCGCTGGATGGTCTTGCCGAGCTGGCCCGAGATGACCTGAGCCCCGGATTCAAGCTCCCGCCCGCCGCGCTCTTTCGTCTCGATTCCCATGCATCCGGCCCCTTTTCGA
>JAEWKP010000134.1 GCA_023393655.1 Pseudomonadota bacterium
GCGATCCGGCATGCGCCGCCCAGGGCGAGAGCGCATAGAGCAGGATGCCGAGCCCGAAGAAGGTGGCATAGGTCAGCTTGCGGCCAAGCTTGTCCGAGAGCGAGGCCCAGAAGAAGCGCCCGACGATATTGAACAGCGAGAGCAGGCCGACGAAGGCCGCCGCGATCGTGGCGATCTGCGTCTTCTGTCCGGCATCGAGCGCAGCGAAGCCGATCTCCGGCTTGCCGATCAGGGAGCCCGCGAAGATCTCCTGCAGCATCGGCGAGGCCATGCCGAGCACGCCGATACCCGCGGAGACGTTGAGGGTCAGCACCGACCAGATCAGCCAGAACTGCGGCGTCTTGTGCGCGTTCTGGAGGTGGACATGGCCGGAGGTGATCATGGCGTTCTGCGTCGCCGGCGGCGTCCAGCCCTCCGGGCGCCAGTTCGCCGGCGGCACGCGATAGCCGAAGGTGCCGGCCATCATGAAGAGGAAATAGATCGCGGCCATTGCCACGAAGGTCTGCCAGACGCCGACCGAGGCGGGCGTCTTGAAATAGTTCATCAGCATGTCCGCCAGCGGCGAGCCGATCATCGCGCCGCCGCCGAAGCCCATGATCGCCATGCCGGTCGCCATGCCGCGCCGGTCGGGGAACCATTTCACCAGGGTCGAGACCGGCGAGATATAGCCGAGGCCGAGACCGATGCCGCCGATCACGCCGGAGCCCACCCACATGAGCCAGAGCTGGTGCGTGTAGACGCCCAGCGCCGAGATCAGGAGGCCGCCGCACCAGCACAAGGTCGAGACGAAGGCCGCCTTGCGCGGGCCGACGCGCTCGAGCCAGCCGCCCCAGATCGCGGCCGAAGAGCCGAGGAAGACGAAGAACAGCGTGTACATCCAGCCGAGATCGGCGACCTTCCAGTCGCAGGATGTGGTGAACAGTGAGCCGATCAGGCCGACATCCGCCGCGCAGGCGACCGGCTTGGTGATGCCGATCGCCTGGCTCAGCGGCAGCCAGAACACCGAGAAGCCATAGGCCATGCCGATGCACAGATGGATGCAGAGCGCAGCCGGCGGCACGAGCCAGCGATTGAAGCCCGGTTTGGCGATGGTCCTTTCGCGGTCGAGCAGGCCGATCCCGCCCCCGATCTGTCCGATATCGTCTGCGACACTCATTCCCCGGTTCCTTTCCCCATGGCTTCGCCGTTCGGGCCGGGTAGGGTCCCAGCTCGTTGCTCTCTTCTCGTCGCCGGCGGACGCGTCTGGCTGCTAACCTCCGCGCCCCGGCCTGATCCGCGGCAGGGCATGCCGCAACAGGGGCGGGAGGTCCTCCGGCCGGTTGGCGAAAGCGGCAAGGAAGTCCCCGCGCATGCGCCCGGTCCAGAACTGGTTGATATGGTCGGCGACGGACGCCGCCGCCTCCGCCTCCGGATAGGCCTTGAAGAAATCGGTGATCTGCCCGGCCATGCGCAGGAGCTTCGCGACGTTCTCCGCGTGGTGGTCGGCCGGGGCGGGTTCTGTGGTCAGGCCGGTCTCCCTCATCGGGCGATGGTCTCGTGTTCGGGCGCGAGCGCACCGGTGAAGACGATACAGCCGTCGCGGCGCGCCACCGCGGCCAAGGTCAGGCCAAGATGCCGGGCACGCTCGATCGCGAGCGAGGTCGGCGCGGAGATCGCGACCAGCGTGCCGGCGCCGAAGATCGCGGCCTTCTCGACCATCTCGAAGGAGGCGCGGCTGGTGACGAGCAGGAAGCCTTCTTTCGCATCCGCCCCGGCGCGCAGCTGCGCGCCGATCAGCTTGTCGAGCGCGTTGTGCCGGCCGACATCCTCGCGCACCACCAGGATCGCACCATTCGCATCGCACCAGGCGGCGGCATGAACGGCGCGGGTGAGCTGGCTCAGGGGCTGGTGCCTGTCGAGTTCCGCAAGCGCCGCCTCGATTGCCGAAGCGGATACGGCGCGGGAAGCCCGCGTCGCCGCATCGGCCATGGGGATTTCCGCGATGGTCTCGACCCCGCAGAGCCCGCAGGAGGTTCGGCCCGAGAGATTGCGCCGCCGGGCCAGATGCTCGCGGAAGCGGCCCGGCGCGAGCTCGACGGTGACGATCACGCCCTCGTCCTTCGGCTCGATGGCGACGGTGCGGATCTCGTCCGCGCCGCGCACGATGCCTTCGGTCAGGCTGAAGCCGGTAACGAAATCTTCCAGATCGGACGGGCTCGCCATCATCACCGCATAGGGCATGTTGCCGTAGACGATGTTGATGGGGGTCTCGACCGCGACCTCGATCTCGCGCGCGCCCTCCGGCGCCGCGCCGAAGCGCAGCGGCTGCGCCGTGACGGCCGCCGAGGCCGGCGGCTGGGCGGGCGGGTTATTCCGCGGCATCAGGCAGGCGCTCCGCGATCCGGCGCAAGGTCACGTCCTCCTCGAAATTCTTCTCCTGCCATGCGGAATAGGCGTTGGTGCGCCGGACGTCGACGGCGGTGACCTTGTATTCCGGACAATTCGTCGCCCAGTCCGAATAATCGGTGGTGATGACGTTGGCGCCGGTCTTGGCATGGTGGAAGGTCGTGTAGACCACACCCGGCTGCATCCGCTCGGAAATGATCGCCCTCAGCGCGATATCGCCCGAGCGGCTGGCGAGCGCGACGAGATCGCCGTCGCGGATGCCGCGGCTCTCGGCATCGAAGGGGTGGATCTCCAGCACGTCCTCGTCATGCCAGGCGCCGTTCTCGGTGCGGCGCGTCTGCGCGCCGACATTGTATTGCGAGAGGATGCGGCCTGTCGTGAGCAGCAGCGGGAAGCGCGGCCCGGTCCGTTCGTCGGTCGGGACGTATTCGGTGATCATGAACTTGCCCTTGCCGCGCACGAAGCGGTCGACATGCATCAGGGGCGTGCCGGTCGGCGCCTTGTCGTTGCAGGGCCACTGCACCGAGCCGAGCTTCTCCAGCTTGTCATAGGAGACGCCGGCGAAGCTCGGGGTGAGGCGCGCGATCTCGTCCATGATCTCGGAGGGATGGCCATACGCCATCTCGTAGCCGAGGGCCCGCGCCAGCTCGATCGTGACCTGCCACTCGTCCTTGCCGGAGAGCGGCGCCATCACCTGCCGCACGCGGTTGATGCGGCGTTCGGCATTGGTGAAGGTGCCGTCCTTCTCCAGGAAGGAGGCGCCCGGCAGGAAGACATGGGCGTATTTCGCCGTCTCGTTCAGGAAGATGTCCTGGATGACGACGCATTCCATCGCGGCGAGGCCCGCCGTGACATGCTTGGTGTTCGGGTCGGACTGGGCGATATCCTCGCCCTGGACATAGAGGCCCTTGAACGTGCCTTCGACGGCCTCGTCCAGCATGTTGTTGATGCGCAGGCCCTGCTCGGGATCGAGTGGCACGCCCCAGAGCATCTCGAAGACCTGCCGGGTCGAATCGTCGGAGACGTGGCGATAGCCCGAGAATTCGTGCGGGAAGGAGCCCATGTCGCAGGAGCCCTGGACATTGTTCTGCCCGCGCAGCGGATTGATGCCGACGCCCTCGCGGCCGATATTGCCGGTCGCCATGGCAAGGTCTGCCATCGCCATCACCGTGGTCGAGCCCTGGCTGTGCTCGGTGACGCCGAGCCCGTAATAGATCGCGCCATTGCCGCCGGTGGCATAAAGCCGCGCCGCGGCGCGGACATCCGCCGCCGGCACGCCGGTGTACTGCTCGCTCGCCTCCGGCGAATTCTCTTCGCGGGCGACGAAGCGGGCCCAGTGCTCGAAATCGCCGAGATCGCAGCGCTCGCGCACATAGGCCTCGTCGATCAGCCCTTCGGTGACGACGACATGGCTGAGCGCATTGAGCAGCGCGACATTGGTGCCGGGGCGCAGCGGCAGGTGGTAGTCCGCCTTGATATGCGGCGACTGCACCATGTCGATCCGGCGGGGGTCGGCGACGATCAGGCGGGCGCCCTCGCGGATGCGCTTCTTCATCCGCGAGGCGAAGACCGGGTGGCCGTCGGTCGGGTTGGCGCCGATGGCCAGGATGACGTCGGACTTCGCGACCGACTTGAAGTCCTGCGTGCCAGCCGAGGTGCCGAGCGTCGTCCTCAGGCCATAGCCGGTCGGCGAATGGCAGACGCGGGCGCAGGTATCGACATTATTGTTGCGGAAGGCGGCGCGCACCAGCTTCTGGACGAGGAAGACCTCCTCGTTGGTGCAGCGCGACGAGGTGATGGCGCCGACCGATTCACGGCCATATTTCGCCTGGATGCGCTTGAACTCCGAGGCCGCGTAGTTGATCGCCTCTTCCCATGAGACTTCGCGCCACGGATCCGTGATCTTCGCCCGGATCATCGGCTTGGTCATGCGGTCGGTATGGGTGGCATAGCCCCAGGCGAAGCGGCCCTTCACGCAGCTATGGCCCTCGTTGGCCTTGCCATCCTTGTAGGGCACCATGCGGATGACGCGGTCGCCCTGCATCTCCGCCTTGAACGAGCAGCCGACGCCGCAATAGGCGCATGTCGTGACCACCGAGTGCTCGGGCTGGCCGTGCTCGATGACTTTGTTCTCCATCAGAGTCGCCGTCGGGCAGGCCTGCACGCAGGCGCCGCAGGAGACGCATTCCGATCCCAGGAAATCGGTCGGCCCCGCCGCCACGCGGGACTCGAAGCCGCGGCCGGTGATCGTCAGCGCGAAGGTGCCCTGCACCTCCTCGCAGGCACGCACGCAGCGATTGCAGACGATGCATTTCGACGGATCGTAGGTGAAATAGGGGTTCGAGCTGTCCTTCGCGAGCCAGTTCTCGTTGGCGAGCCCGTCTGCCCCCTTGGCGAAGACGTGGTTCTCGCCCTCGTAGCCGTAGCGGACCTCGCGCAAGCCCACGGCGCCGGCCATGTCCTGCAATTCGCAGTCGCCCTTGGCCGAGCAGGTCAGGCAGTCCAGCGGGTGGTCGGAGATGTAGAGCTCCATCACGCCCTTGCGTAGCCCGGAGAGATTCTCCGACTGGGTGCGGACGACCATGCCCTCTTCTGCCGGTGTCGTGCAGGAAGCGGGCGTGCCGCGCCGCCCCTCGATCTCGACGAGGCAGAGCCGGCAGGAGCCGAAGGGTTCGAGCGAGTCGGTGGCGCAGAGCTTGGGGATCTTGGTTCCCAGGCTCATCGCGGCGGCCATCACCGAGGTGCCTGCCGGCACCGTGACGCTCTGGCCGTCGATGGTCAGCGTCACCGTCTTCTCGGAGAGACGGATCGGCGTGCCGTAGTCGATTTCCTTGATCAGGGCCATCTCAGCCTCCTCACTCGGCCGCCAGAGGCAGCGGAGGACGGTCGAAATCCTCGGGGAAATGATTGAGTGCGCTCAGCACCGGCATGGGGGTCAATCCACCCATGGCGCAGAGCGAGGCATCGGTCATCAGCTTCGAAAGGTCGCGCAGCACGGCGATGTTCTTCGGAACCTCGGTGCCGGCGATGATGCGGTCCATCACCTCGACGCCGCGCGTCGCGCCGATGCGGCAGGGCGTGCACTTGCCGCAGCTCTCCTTGGCGCAGAATGCGAAGGCGAAGCGGGCCTGCCTGGCCATGTCGACGCTGTCGTCGAAGACGACGATACCGCCATGGCCGAGCATCGCGCCGATGCCGGCCAGCGCCTCGTAGTCCATCGGGGTGTCGAGCTGCTTTTCGG
>JAEWKP010000192.1 GCA_023393655.1 Pseudomonadota bacterium
CATCATCGAATCCTACGGGCTCGGCCTTGGCGATCCCGTGCCATTCTCGGCCGAGCATGGCGAGGGCACCTCGGACCTGCTCGAGGCGCTGATGCCCTTCATCCCCGACGAATCCGAGGACGACGAGGACGAGGCGGCCTGGGCCGACGTTCCCGCCGCCGATTCGGATGACGAAGAGGATCTCGACCCCAACCGCCCCTTGCGCGTCACCATTATCGGCCGCCCGAACGCCGGCAAGTCGACCCTGGTCAATCGCATGATCGGTGAAGATCGCCTGCTCGTCGGCCCCGAGGCCGGCATCACCCGCGATACCATCTCAGTCGACTGGGAATGGCGCGGCCGCAAGGTCAAGCTCTTCGACACCGCCGGCATGCGCAAGCGTGCCCGCATCGAGGAGAAGCTGGAGAAGCTTTCGGTCGCCGATTCGCTGCGCGCGATCCGTTTCGCCGAGGTCGTGGTAGTGCTGCTCGATGCCACCATCCCCTTCGAGAAGCAGGACCTGACGTTGGTCGACCTGACCGAGCGCGAGGGCCGCTCCGTCGTGATCGGCCTCAACAAATGGGACCTCGTCGCCGACAAGCAGGGCCTGCTGGCCGAGCTCAAGGAAAAGGCCAACCACTTGCTGGCGCAGGTGCGCGGCGTGCCGATCATCCCGCTCTCCGGTCTCGCCGGCGAGGGCATCGACAAGCTGATGCAGGGTGTGTTCTCGGCCTATGGCGTCTGGAACCGCCGCGTTTCGACCGCGCGGATCAACCGCTGGCTCGAAGGCGTGCTCTCGGCCCATCCGCCCCCGGCCGTGGCCGGCCGGCGCATCAAGATCCGCTACATGACGCAGGCCAAGGCCCGGCCGCCGACCTTCGCTCTGTTCGGCAACCAGCTCGACCATCTGCCGGTGTCCTACACCCGCTATCTCGTCAACAATCTGCGGGAAGCCTTCGAACTGCCGGGCACGCCGATCCGACTGCATCGCCGCGGCGGCGCCAATCCCTATGACAAGGAGCGCAAGGGCTGATGAAGGTCGCAGTCGTTGGCGCCGGTATCGCCGGGCTTTCCACCGCCTGGTCGCTGAACAAGCGCGGGCACGAGGTGACGCTGTTCGAGCAGGCGCCGCAGATCCCCAATCCCTATGCGGCCTCCGGCGACCAGCACCGCATCATCCGCCGCGCCTATGGCGGCGCCGACGGCTATGCCCGCACCATCACCGAGGCTTTCGAGGCCTGGGGCGAACTCTGGGCCGATCTCGGCAAGCAGCACTATGCGCCCTGTGGCGTGCTCGGCATCTCCCAGACCGAAGGCGACGAGGGTGAGGAGTATCGCGAAGGCCTCGACCGCATGGCCTCGCCCTACGAACTCTACGATGCCGCGGAGGCTGCCCGGCGCTATCCCTTCATCGATGCGGCGACGATCCGCTACGCCTATCTCAGCCCCGAAGGTGGCGCGCTCTTCCCGGCCCGCATCGCCGCCGACATGGTCCGTCTGCTGCGCGAGCGTGGCGTAACCTTGCGCGAAGGCGCGACGGTCACAGCGATCGATCCCGAGACCGGCCGCATCGGATTGGCGGATGGCGAGGCGGCGAGCTTCGACCGCATCGTGGTCAGCTCCGGCGCCTGGGTGCTGAAGCTCCTGCCGGAGCTTGCCGACGTGCTCATCACCTATCGCACCGCCGTCGCCTATCTCGCCCCGCCTGATGACCTGAAGGCCGCCTGGGAGGCTGCTCCGGTCATCGTCGATGTCGGTGGCTCGGTCGATGGCTATGTCCTGCCGCCGGTCGACGGCACCGGCCTCAAGGTCGGCGCCGGCGTCCACAAGCGTCCGCGCCAGCCCGACGAGGAGCGCGAACCGCGGGCGGGCGAGGGCGAGCAGATCCGCGACTATTTCGCCCCGCCCTTCGCTCGCATCGGTGAGTACCGCGTCGAGCGCGTCGTCACCTGCGCCTATACCTTCACGACGGACCGCAAGTTTCTGTCGCGCCAGATCGGCCGGGTCACGGCCGTCTCGGCTTGCTCCGGCCATGGCTACAAGTTCGGCGCGGCGGTCGGCCGGCGCGTTGCGGCGGCCGTCGAGAGCGGCGATCAGGTCGGCCTGCTGCGCTGGCTCAGGGCCGAGTGACCGGCGCGCGAGCGCCTGCATCGCGCGCCGAAAGCGCCCCGGCCTTCGCCTCGTCAGCCGCCGCTTCGGCGTCCTGACCGGCTGCGCGTCTGGCTGCGGCGCGGAAGCGATAATTGTCGTCGGCATCCGGCGCGAGACGGATCGCCTCGTCGAAATCGGCGATGGCGCGCTTGGTGTCGCCGTTGTTGAAATGGGTCAGGCCGCGCACCGACCAGGCCTTTTCGAGACGCGGCGCCAGAGCGATTGCGCGGTCGAGATCGGCGAGGGCCTTGGCGGGCGCGCCGAGCGAGGCCTGGATCGACGCGCGCGTGACGAAGAACTCGGCCTGTGACGGGTCAAGTCCGATGGCCTTGCCCAGATCGCTCAGGGCCCGCGGCAAGTCCCGCATGTAGAGCAGCCGAGCCTTGCCGCGCTTCCAGAACGCGCTCGCCGTCTTCGGCGCGAGCGCGATGGCACGGTCATAGTCGGCAAGGGCCTGCGTATAGGCCGCGCCCGTTCCGGGTGCCAGGAGATCGGCGCGGTCCAGAAGGGTGGCGACAAGCGGCTCACCTGCAAGCCTGTGGTGGTCGACCAGCGCGTTGCAGGCGGCGAGAGCCTTGTCATGGCGCGCGATGATCTGAACCGGGTCGGATGAGGGCTCGTCATGCCCCGAACGGCAGATCTGGCGCAAGTCCGCGACGGAATCGGCAAGGGCCGGTCCCGCGATCAGGACGGCGGCGAGGCCGAGGGCTGAAGGAGTGAGCGACCATCGAACGGAAGGTGAAAGCACTCTGTCTCCTTCGTCTTGGTATGGCTGCGTCTCAGACAGGCGCCTGCGGGGTCAGCACCTTGCCCTGCGGGAAGTCGAAGATCTTGCCGCTCTCGGCCCAGTCGGGCGAGGCGAGCCTGACCAGATGCGGCGCCAGTTCTTCCGGCGTCTTCAGCGTCTGCGGGTCTTCGCCCGGCATCGCCTCGGCCCGCATCTTGGTGCGCAGCGGCCCGGGATTGACCAGCATGAGCTTGACCGGCGTTGTCGCCGCCTCGGCCGCATAGGTACGCCCCAGCGCCTCCACGGCGGCCTTGGAGACCGAGTAGGGGCCCCAATAGGCCGTGCACTTATGCGCGGCGCCCGAGGTCATCAGCAGGACGCGGCCGGCATCGGAGGCGCGCAGGGCGGGGTCGAGCGCCTTGAGCAGGCGCCAGTTGGCGGTGACGTTGATGTCGAAGACCCGGGCCCAGTCCTTCTCGGTGACATGGTCGAGCGGGCTCAGCGAGCCGAGAACGCCGGCATTGGCGAGAAGAATGTCGAGCTTGCCCCAGCGCTCCGTCACGGCGTGGCCGAGCTTCTCCAGCCCGTCGGCGTCGGCGAGGTCGAGTGGGACGAGGGTCGCGCTGCCGCCGATCGCAACGATCTCGTCGTCGAGTTCCTCCAGCGCCCCGGCCGTGCGGGCGAGCGCGATCACATGCGCGCCGGCTTCGGCGAAGGCGAGAGCCGCAGCACGGCCGATGCCGCGCGACGCGCCGGTGACGAGCGCGACGCGCCCCGCGAGAGGCTTGGTCATGGCAGGCTCCGCTGGATCAGCCGGCTTCGGCCAGCAGCGAGATCTGCTGCTTGGCGCTCTCGCCGACCATGTCGGTCAGCGAGGTCGGGTAGTCGCCGGTGAAGCAATGGTCGGTGAATTGCGGACGGACGGGATCGCGCCGCTCGTGGCCCATCGCCCGGTAGAGCCCGTCCACAGAGATGAAGGCCAGCGAATCCGCGCCGACGAACTGGCGCATCTCTTCCAGCGAATGGGTCGCGGCGAGCAGCTTCTCCCGGTCGGGCGTATCGATGCCGTAATAGTCGGGATGGGTGATCGGCGGCGAGGAGATGCGGAAATGCACCTCCTTGGCGCCGGCCTCGCGCATCATCTTCACGATCTTGAACGAGGTCGTGCCGCGCACGATCGAATCGTCGACCAGGATGATGCGCTTGCCCTCGACCACCGAGCGGTTGGCCGAATGCTTCAGCTTGACGCCGAGCTCGCGGACCTTCTGCGTCGGCTCGATGAAGGTGCGGCCGACATAGTGGTTGCGGATGATGCCGAGTTCGAACGGGATGCCGCTGGCCTGCGCATAGCCCAGCGCAGCCGGCACACCGGAATCCGGCACGGGCACGACGACATCGGCCTCGGCCGGGGATTCCTGCGCCAATACCGCGCCCATCGCCTTGCGGCGCTCATAGATGCTGCGGCCCTTCACGATGGAATCGGGGCGGGCGAAATAGATGTATTCGAAGATGCAGGGCCGCTCGGCCACCGGCGGGAAGGGCTTGTGGCTCTCGATGCCGGCCTCGGAGATGATCACGACCTCGCCGTTCTCGATCTCGCGCACGAACTTGGCGCCGATGATGTCGAGCGCGCAGGTCTCGGAGGTCAGGATCGGACAACCATCGAGATCGCCGAGCACGAGCGGGCGGATGCCGAGCGGGTCGCGCGCGCCGATCAGCTTCTTGTTGGTCATGCCGACGAAGGCATAGGCGCCCTCGATCTGGCGGATCGCCTCGATGAAGCGGTCGACGAACTGTTGCTTGCGGCTGCGCGCCACGAGATGCAGCAGCACCTCGGTATCGGAGGTCGACTGGTAGATCGCGCCGTCGCGGACGAGGTTGCGGCGCAGCGTCAGCCCGTTGGTCAGGTTGCCGTTATGCGCGACGGCGAAGCCGCCGCCATGCAATTCGGCGAAGAGCGGCTGGACATTGCGCAGGATCGTCTCGCCGGTGGTCGAGTAGCGGACATGGCCGATGGCCTGCTTGCCCTTGAGTTTGTCGATGACGCTCGCTTCCGAGAAGGCGTCGCCGACGAGGCCGAGCCGACGCTCCGAATGGAAGCGCTTGCCGTCGAACGAGACGATGCCCGCCGCCTCCTGGCCGCGATGCTGCAGCGCGTGCAGACCGAGTGCGGTCAACGCCGCCGCGTCGGCATGGCCATAGATGCCGAAGACGCCGCATTCTTCCCGGAGCCTGTCGGCGTTCGGGTCGAAGGCGGTATCACGCTCGGTGTGCGAGATCATGTCGAGCTCCACGCGCTGGGACGGTTTAGCTGAGCCTCAATTAGGGACGGGCAGGCGCCGGCGCAACGGGGGCCGGTGCTGCCGGTGCCGGCGTCGCGGGACTGCGCGGCTCTTCCGCCGGGGCCTCGGGCGCGGTCTCTGTGGTCTGCTTCTTCAGCAGGTTCTTGATGAAATCGGCGTTCACATCCTGCGGCAGCATCGAGATCAGTGAACGGCCGGTCTCTTCGAGCATCGGCTTGGCTTTGGCGTCCCTGGCCCAGACCGGCATTTTCTCGGCCCCGACCAGGGCTGCGAAGAACAGATAGCCGATCACCGCCAGCAGCAGGCCGCGCGCCGCGCCGAAGACGAAGCCGAGCGTGCGGTCGAGTGCGCCGATGCGCGAATCCAGCACGAAGTCCGAGACCCGCGCCGTGATCAGCGAGACGACGATAAGCGTGCCCAGGAACAGCGCCGCGATCGAGGCGACCAGTGCGATCGTGCCCTGCGCCGAGCTTGCCGGGATGTATTGCTGGATGAAGGGCACGAGCTGCGGGTGGAAAAGCCAGGCGACGACGGCAGCGGCGACCCAGGAGGCGATCGCGAGCACTTCGCGGGTGAAGCCACGCACGGCTGCGAGCAAAGCCGAGATCAGAACCACGCCGATGACGACGAGATCGAGAATGGTGACAGGCATGGGGAGGGCCGCTTTGCTGTGGTCAGGTGCCGGCCAGCCGAAGCAGGGCGACCGTTTCGGCTTTGCTATACGCGTTCCCGCCCTCTGCGTCACCCTTTCGGCGGAGTCATTTCACATCTCTGCGAGGTGCCCGCGCCGCGATATCGGCAACGAGTTCCGTGACATGGCCGAAACGCCTGAGCGAGAGCCCGTTGCCGTCGCCATGATCGCTGCCGCCGCTCGGCATCAACGCCGCCTCGAAGCCGAGCTTGGCAGCTTCCCTGAGGCGTGCCGCCGCGACCGCGACCGGCCGAATCGCACCCGAGAGCGCGATCTCGCCGAAATAGACCGCCTCCTGCGGCAGGGTCGCTCCGCTGAGCGAGGAAACCAGCGCCGCCGCGACCGCGACATCGGCCGCCGGCTCGTTGACGCGCAGGCCACCGGCGACGTTGAGATAGACGTCGTGCTGGCCGAGCCTCAGGCCGCCATGCGTTTCGAGCACGGCCAGCACCATGGCGAGCCGGCTGTTCTCCCAGCCGACGACAGCGCGCCGCGGCGTGCCGAGCGCGGTCGGCGCCACCAGCGCCTGGATCTCGACCAACACGGGCCGCGTGCCTTCCATGCCGGCGAAGACGGCTGCGCCCGGCGCCGGCTGGTCACGCCCCGCGAGGAACAGCGCCGAGGGATTGGTGACCTCCGACAGGCCCTTGCCGGTCATCTCGAAGACGCCGATCTCGTCGGTCGCGCCGAAGCGGTTCTTCTGGCCGCGCAGGATGCGGAACGAGTGCGCGCCTTCGCCCTCGAAGGACAGCACGGCATCGACCATGTGCTCGACCACGCGCGGCCCGGCGATCTGCCCGTCCTTGGTGACATGGCCGACCAGGATCAGGCAGGCGCCGCTGGTCTTGGCATAACGGATCAGCGCCTGGGCCGAGCCCCGGACCTGCGTCACCGTGCCCGGCGCGCTCTCGACCTCGCCGGACCACATCGTCTGGATCGAATCGATCACCACCAGGGCAGGGCGCTCGCCCTGTCCGAGCGTTGCGATGATGTCCTCGACATTGGTCTCGGCCGCGAGATCGACCGGCGCCTCGGCCAGCCCCATCCGCTCGGCCCGAAGGCGCACCTGCCCGGTCGATTCCTCGCCGGAGACGTAGACGACGCGCCGGCCGGCCTTGGCCAGCGCCGCGCAGGCTTGCATCAAGAGCGTCGACTTGCCGATGCCGGGATCGCCGCCGATCAGCAGAACCGAGCCCGGCACGAAGCCGCCGCCGGTGACGCGGTCCAGTTCGCCGATGCCGGAGACGATGCGCGGGGCATCCTGCGTCTCGCCCTTCAGCGTTTCCAGCGCGAAGACGCGGCCGCGCGCCCGGCCGCCCGAGGAAAGCCGCCCGCCGCCGGGAACGGGCGCGGCTTGAGCTTCCTCGACCAGCGAGGACCATGTCCCGCAGGCGTCGCACTTGCCCTGCCAGCGGTGATAGACCGCGCCACAGGCTTGGCAGTGATAGGTGGGACCGCGCTTGGCCATCAGCCGCCGATATAACGCCGCTGGTAGCGGCGGCCGAGGCTGGTGAGGATCTCGTAGCCGATCGTCTGGGCGCCGCCGCCGACCGTCTCGAGGTCGAGCGGGCCGCCGATCAGGGTCACGCTCGCGCCGCGCTTGGCGGCATCCGCGGGAGCATCGGTGACGTCGATGATGATCAGGTCCATCGAGACCGAGCCGACGAAGGGGCAGGAGACGCCATCGACCAGCACCGAGCCACCGGTCGAGGTATCGGTCCAGCTGCCGTTGCGCGGATAGCCGTCGGCATAGCCGAGGCAGATCGTCGCCAGCTTGCGCTTGCCCTTGGCGGTCCAACGGCCGTTATAGCCGACCTGCGTGCCGTCCTCGACCTCGCGGGTCTGGATGATCGTCGCCTCCAGCGCGATGACGGGTTTCATCGGGTTCGGCTGCCCCGGCGTCGGATTGCCGCCATAGAGCGCATAGCCCGGCCGGGTGAGCTGGTAGGACGGGCAGTCCTTGAGGAAATGGCCGGACGAATTCTTCAGCGAGGCCGACACGTCGGGCAGCGCCGCGGCGATCTCGGCGAAGGCGGCGATCTGGCGGGCATTGGCCGGGTCGGTCTCGACTTCGGACGAGGCGAAATGACTCATGACCAGCCCGATCCCGGCCGCCGCGATCACGCCGGAGCGTTCGCGGGCGAGGTTCAGCCCTTCGCCGGGCCAGAGACCGAGCCGGTTCATCGCCGTGTCGACATGCAAAGCCGCCGGGCGGACCTTGGCTCCGGTCTGCCGGAACGAGGCCCATTCCAGCAATTCCTCATGCGAGCCCAGCACCGGCGACAGGCCATGCGTTGCATAGGTCTCGCTGGCGCCGGGGAGCAGGCCGTTCAGCACATAGATCGTCGCGTCCGGCGCGACCTTGCGGGCGCGGATGGCCTCCGAGACATGCGCCACGAAAAAGCTCTTGCAGCCGGCCCTGGCGAGCGCGGTCACGGCCGGCTCGATGCCGATGCCATAGGCGTCGGCCTTGACCACGGCACCGGCCTCGGTGCCGGCCCGCTTGCCCAGCAGGCGCCAGTTCGAGACCAGCGCGTCGAGATCGATGGTGAGCGTCGCGCCGAAGGCGGCGGAATCAGGCAGGTCGGCAGGCATCATTCACGGTCCGGCAGGCGCATCTCATCGGCGCGATCCGAGAAGCGTGTCACATCCGCGTCGAACTGCAAGGCCACCGCGCCGGTCGGGCCGTGGCGCTGCTTGCCGATGATCAGTTCGGCGACGCCATGCATCGCCTCCATCTCGATCTGCCATTTGTTGTGCTCTTCGGTGCCCGGCCGCGGCTCCTTGCCCTTGAGGTAGTATTCCTCGCGGTAGACGAACATCACCACGTCCGCGTCCTGCTCGATCGAGCCGGATTCGCGCAGGTCGGAGAGTTGCGGGCGCTTGTCGTCGCGATTCTCGACCTGACGCGAGAGCTGCGAGAGCGCGATGATCGGGACGTTGAGCTCCTTCGCCAACGCCTTCAGGCTGGTCGTGATCTCGGTCAGCTCCTGCACGCGGTTCTGGCTGTTCTTGGACGAGCCGGAGAGCAACTGCAGGTAGTCGATGAACAGGACGTCGAGCCCCTTCTGGCGCTTCAGGCGCCGGGCGCGCGCCATCAGCTGCGCGATCGAGATGCCGCCGGTCTGGTCGATATAGAGCGGCAATTTCTCGATCTGGGCGGCAACGTCGGTCAATCGGGCGAAATCGCCCTCGGTGATGCGGCCCTGCCTGATCTTGTAGGACGAGATGCTCGACTGCTCGGCGACGATACGGGTCGCGAGCTGATCGGCCGACATTTCGAGCGAGAAGAAGCCGACGATGCCGCCATCGACCGATTTGATCGAGCCGTCCTCCTGCCGCTCGCCGCGCCAGGCCTTGGCGATGTTGAAGGCGATATTGGTGGCAAGCGAGGTCTTGCCCATGGCGGGGCGCCCGGCGAGCACGAGCAGGTCCGAGCGCTGCAGGCCGCCCATGCGCTGGTCGACGTCGCGCAGGCCGGTCGAGATGCCCGACAGGCCGCCGGCGCGCTGGTAGGCGCTCGCCGCCATGTCGATGGCCAGGCGCAGCGCGCCGTCGAATTTCTGGAAGCCGCCTTCGTAGCGGCCCTTTTCCGCAAGCTCGTAGAGCCGGCGCTCGGCGTCCTCGATCTGCTCGCGCGGCGCCATTTCGACCGGCGCGTCATAGGCGACATTGACGAGGTCTTCGCCGACGCCGATGAGCTGGCGGCGTATCGCGAGGTCGTAGACCGTCCGGCCGTAATCTGCGGCGTTGATGACGGTCGTCGCCTCGGCGGCGAGGCGGGCGAGATACTGGCTCGGGGTGATCTCGCCGAGGTCGAGGTCGTTGACGAAGGTCTTGAGCGTGATCGGCGTCGCGATCTTGCCGGCCCGGATCAGGCTCGACGCCAGCTCGTAGATGCGCTGGTGGATCGGCTCGAAGAAATGCTCCGGCAGCAGGAAGTCGGAGACGCGGTAGAACGCGTCGTTATTGACCAGGATCGCGCCCAGCAGCGCCTGCTCGGCCTCGATATTGTGAGGCTGGACGCGGAATTCGGCCTCGCGATTGTCGAGGCGGGCGACGAGGGCGGTGACGGGGGCCATGGCTGCCTTGATAAGTAGGCTCTTACTGACGTGTTGACGCCGGCATTCGACCGCGGGCAGCGGAACGAATGGCGGCAACTGAGTCGGGGTGAACCTAGTTTAGCACTCCGCCAGCTTCTGCCAGCATGGCGGCGGACCATCCACGCCTTTGCACAGGCACCAAAACGAAAAAGGCGCCGTGTTGCCACGGCGCCCTTGACTCGATTCGGGAGCTTGTCGGGCTCAGAGCTCGGCGTCGCCGGCCTCGGCCAGCGCCGCACCGACCTCGAGGCCGAGATCGTCGAGATCGAACTCCTCGCGGGCCGTGACGTTCTCGCCGGCGGCCTGGCGATGAGCCTCTTCGGCCGAACGGGCGACGTTGACGGTGACGGTGACCGAGACTTCCGGGTGCAGCACGACCGGGACGGTGTGCAGGCCGAGCGTCTTGATCGGGGTGTTGAGCGTAACCTGGCCGCGCGAGACGTTAAAGCCGTCGTTGGTCAGGGCCTCGGCGATGTCGCGGGTCGAGACCGAGCCGTAGAGCACGCCGGACTCGCCGGACTGGCGCAGGATGGTGACGCTCTGGCCGTCGAGGCGCTCGGCCACCGCATCGGCCTCGGACTTCAGCTCGAGGTTGCGGGTCTCGAGCTCGAGCTTCTGGCTCTCGAAGCGCTTCTTGTTGTCCTCGGTGGCGCGCAGCGCCTTGCCGCGGGCGAGTAGGTAGTTGCGGCCGAAGCCGTCACGCACCTTCACGACGTCGCCCATCTGGCCAAGCTTGGCGACGCGCTCGAGCAGGATCACTTCCATGGGTCTTCTCCTTGTTTTGTCTTTAAGACGAGGTTGTCAGGAACGGGTAGGCGGAGGCGGCAGCGCGGCCGGCTTGCGCAGGCCGAGAAGCGTGTCGATGACGCCGGCGATCGCGAGCAGCGGCGTCAGCAGGGCCTGCATCACGACGAGCGCGACATAGACCGAGATCAGCATCGGCAGCCGCCAGTGTTTGCCGCGCGAGATGTCGTGCAGCGTGGCGAGCCCGCTGAACATGAAGGCGGCGAGCAGCGCACCGACGAAGGCCATGGCGGCAACGCCGACGAAGCCCCCCGTGGTCGCGACGAAGGCGGCGGCGATCAGCAGCAGCAGGGCCTGCCGCGGCAGCGTGGTCGAGGGAATGAAGGGCCAGGGGCGCGGCAGTCGGTCCGACATCTTCACGGTGCGGGCCGCGAGCCAGAGATTGGCCGTGATGGTGGTGACGAAGGAGGCGCCGATGCCGAGCGGCACGGCCGGCGCCAGGCTGTCCGCCAGCTCCTTCACCTGGATATCGGCGGGCAATGCGATCAGCTTGCCGCGCACCATCTCGCCCAGCAGGTTCTCGATCATGCGCGCGATCACCGAGCGATAGGTCTCGTAATCGGTGGTCATCACCAGCGCGCTGCCGACGGTAGCCAGCGCGGCCGTGGCAGCGATCCAGAGCAGCAGATTCCCGAGCGGATACCACTCGACCCGGCCCTCGGTGTCGCCGCGGGCGAGCAGGGCGAGATAGGCGATCCACCAGGCCGGCAGGCCGATGATCAGGGCAAAGGCGATGCCGCCGGTGGGGGCGAGCGCAACTGCGACGGCGAGCGCACCGGCGGCCGTGGCGAACAGCCCGGAGCGGTGGTTCCAGCCCAGCGATGCGATGAAGATCGGGAGGGGAGCGGCCGAATACAGCAGGGCGGCCAGCGGCGATCCGGTGATCACCACTGAGAAGAGCAGGGCCGAAACGAGGCCCGCGCCGATGCCGACAATCGGAATCATGACGTCTGTCCTGCTGTCCCGCTGCTCGCAAGCCTTGTCGGCTCGGCAGGGTGAGAGGCCCCTTGGCCTCAACGAACCCGATGGAGTTTCACCGCCGGGCGACTGGTTGATCTTAAAAGCGAGAACCGGAGGCGCGCGAGGCGCCTCCGGGAATTGTCAGTATCCGGATCCGAACGAGCGGATCAGCGGATGACGTAGGGCAGCAGGCCGAGGAAGCGGGCGCGCTTGATCGCCTGGGCGAGCTCGCGCTGCTTCTTGGCGGAGACCGCCGTGATGCGGGACGGAACGATCTTGCCGCGCTCGGA
>JAEWKP010000265.1 GCA_023393655.1 Pseudomonadota bacterium
CGCGGCGGTCTGCTTCTGCGCGGCGTCGGTCAGGCGGCCCAGCACCTGGAGATAGGCGACCACCGCATCCATCTCGGTCAGGCGCCCCGGCTCGCCGTCGAAGGCGCGCACATTCGTCGCTTCGCCAGAACGCTCGCTGACGCCCCCGGCATAGGCGCTGTCCGGGCTCGCCTGGCCATAGGCATCCGTGCCGGCATTGGCGATCTGCGCATCGGTATAGGGCACGCCCACCGCGCGCTGCGCCTTGAGATGCCGGCCGAGATCCTCGGTCTTCAGCTCGTTGCGCATCAGCCAGCCGTATTTCGGCATCACCGATTGCGGCACGACATCGCGCGGGTTGATCAGATGCGCGACATGCCAGGCATCGGAATACTTGCCGCCGAGCCGCGCGATATCCGGCCCTGTCCGCTTCGAGCCCCACAGCATCGGATGGTCGTATTTCGATTCGACCGCCAGGGAATACGGCCCGTAGCGCTCGACCTCGTCGCGCAGCGTCCGGATCATCTGGCTATGGCAGGCATAGCAGCCCTCGCGGATGTAGATGTTGCGCCCGGCCAGTTCGAGCGGCGTGTAGACGCGCATGTCCGGCGCCTTCTCGACCGTCTCGCCGATGGTGAAGAGCGGTGCGATCTCGACGAAGCCGCCGATCGCGGAGACGCCGATGATGGCGAGGACGAAGCCGATCGCGCTGCGCTCGAGCTTGCGATGAAAGAACTCGCGCATCGGCTTACTCCCCCGCCTGAAGCGCAGCGCCCTGGAGCGCCGGCAGGTCTGTATCGCCGGCGCCCGCCGCAGCTTGCGAGCGCGACATCCGGATCGTCATCCAGACATTGTAGGAGGCGACGATCGCGCCGATCAGGAACAGCAAACCGCCGACGGTGCGCGCGATGTAATAGGGATGCATCGCGACCAGGCTGTCGATGAAGGAATAGGCCAGCGTGCCGCTGTCATTATAGGTGCGCCACATCAGGCCCTGGATGATGCCCGAATTCCACATCGCGAAGACGTAGATGACGGTCCCGGCCAGAGCGAGCCAGAAATGGACCTCGATCAGCTTGGGCGAATACATCCGCTCGACCTTCCACATCCACGGCACCAGCGCGTAGAGCGAGCCGAAGGTGATCATCGCCACCCAGCCGAGTGCGCCGGCATGGACATGGCCGACGGTCCAGTCGGTGTAGTGCGAGAGCGAGTTGACCGCCCGGATCGCCATGAACGAGCCCTCGAAGGTGGAGAGCCCGTAGAACACGGCGGCGACCATCATGAAGCGCAAAGTCGCGTCGTCGCGGACCTTGCCCCAGGCGCCGTTCAGCGTCGCCAGCGCATTGCCGGCCGAGGCCCAGGACGGCACCAGCAGCACCACCGAGAAGGTCATGCCCAGCGTCTGCACCCATTGCGGCAGCGCCGTGTAGTGCAGGTGGTGCGAGCCCGCCCACATATACATGAAGGTGATGCCCCAGAAGCTGATGATCGACAGCCTGTAGGAGTAGATCGGCCGCCCTGCCCGCTTCGGCAGGTAGTAATACATCATCCCGAGGAAGCCGGAGGTCAGGAAGAAGGCAACCGCGTTGTGGCCGTACCACCACTGCGTCATCGCATCCTGCACGCCGGAAAACAGCGAATAGCTCTTGGCCTCGCCGAAGGAGATCGGCACCGCCAGGTTGTTGACGATGTGCAGCACCGCCACGACCAGGATGAAGGCCATGTAGTACCAGTTGGCGACGTAGATATGCGGCTCCTTCCGCCGCTGCAGCGTGCGGATGTAGATCAGGAAATAGGTGACCCAGACGATCACGAGCCAGATATCGGCATACCATTCCGGCTCGGCATATTCCTTCGACTGGGTGATGCCCATCAGGTAGCCGCTGGCCGCCAGCACGCAGAACAGGTTGTAGCCGATCAGCACGAACCACGGGCTGAACTGGTCCGGCAGTCGCGCCCGCGTGGTCCGCTGCAGGACGTGGAAGGAGGTCGCGATCAGCGCATTGCCGCCGAAGCCGAAGATCACGCCCGAGGTGTGAAGCGGCCGCAGGCGGCCGAAGCTCGCCCATCCCGCATCGAAGGTGAGATCGGGCCAAGCCAGGAGCGCCGCGACCCAGACGCCGAAGAACATGCCGGCCACGGCCCAGGCGAGCGAGAGCACGATGCCGACCCGCGTCGGGTCGTCGTAATAGCGCGTCAGGCGCTCGTCGGACGGCTCCGGCGCAAAGTAGTTCGACATGACCAGGCCGATGCAGCCGAGCCCGAAGAGCAGGACGATCGCGCCATGCACAGCAAACAGGTCGTCACGGCCGGCGATCGCCATCGCAAATCCGCACAGCGCCAGAAGCGCCGAGATCGAGATGGCGCGCTGCCGCTCCGCGACAGTGAGTGCCGCAATCATCGCTCACCTTCTCCATGACTGGCGCGGGCCGACGGCCCCGTGCCTTCGCGACGGATATCGCATAAAAGCATCATCTCAGATACCCAATTTACCGATCCGGAGATCGGACATAATGCCCTAGGCAAAATTGACGCAGGGCACGCCACGCGGTCGCCAGCGGAAGGGAATCTCACCGTGTCTCGATCTCCGCGAGATAGGTGCGGACGGCGCGTTCCGGCCCATGCAAGGACGCGCTGCCCTTGCCCTGCAGCTCGGGCGCGTCCTTCCAGCCGGGTTCGATTCCCGTCATGTCCGGCAGCAGATGGGCGATGCCCTTGTGGCAGTCGATGCAGGTCTTCTCGCCCGTGGTCAGGAAGCGGCCATGGATCTCTGCGGCGCGGCGGGTCTGCTTGGTGAAGTCCATCGCGACCGAGGAATGGCAGTTCCGGCACTCCAGCGAATCGTTCGCCTTCAATCGCGCCCATTCGTGCTTGGCCAGCTCCAGCCGCATGCCGAGGAACTTCTCGCGGGTCGAGATCGTGCCGAAGATCTTGCCCCAGACCTCCTTCGAGGCCTGCATCTTGCGGGCGATCTTGTCGGTCCAGTTATGCGGGACATGGCAGTCGGGACAGGTCGCGCGCACGCCCGAGCGGTTCGAGAAATGGATCGTCGATTGCAGCTCCTGATAGACGTTGTCGCGCATCTCGTGACAGGAGGTGCAGAATTTCTCGGTATTGGTGACCTCCAGCGCGGTGTTGAAGCCACCCCAGAACAGCACGCCGCCGACGAAGCCGCCGAGCGTCAGCAGGCCGAGCGGCAGATAGGCGCTGGGACGGCTGATGATGCGCCAGAAGCTGACGGCGACGCCCCAGCACCAGAGAATGAAGGATTTGAGCCTGGCCATGATGCGCGCCTATGGCTTCCGGCCGATGTCTTTGGCGTCCTGGAACCGGTTCTGGACCAGGGGCGGGACATCGGTCTGCTGGACATGGCAGGCCGTGCAGAAATAGCGCCGCGGCGTCACGACAGAGAGCACCTGCCCGTCGGGGTCCTGGAAATGGGTCACGCTGATCATCGGCGCGCCCGAGCCTTCGGTGAACTCCCGCTTGTGGCAGTCCATGCAGCGATTGGTGTTGAGGGTGAGCTGGTAGCCGTCGATCGCATGCGGGATCACCGGCGGCTGCTCCGGATAGTCCCGCATCCGCCGGACATCATCGACAACCGGCCGGCCGAGCGCCGGTACGCGTTCGAGCGCCA
Source organism: Pseudomonadota bacterium (assembly GCA_023393655.1). GTDB lineage: Bacteria > Pseudomonadota > Alphaproteobacteria > Rhizobiales > Beijerinckiaceae > Allobosea. Next base: position 3,620 of record JAEWKP010000265.1, read on the forward strand.
TCGGATCGGCGGTGCCGGTCAGGCGCGGCAC